>NZ_LMPK01000007.1:54091-54664 GCF_001423825.1 Microbacterium sp. Leaf351 | reverse complement strand
CCGCTTCGAGGCGCGCGCCGCCGCGGGCATCCAGGACGACCCGGCCGACTTCGCGATCGACCCCGCCACCCTGCTCGTCACCGTGCTCGTGCACGACGCCGACGGCACGCCGGTCGGTCACGCCGCACTGCGCCGACTCGGCGACGAGGTCGAGGTGAAGCGGGTCTACATCGGCCCGGCCGTGCGCGGGGCGGGGGCCTCGCGCGCCCTCATGTCGGAGCTCGAACGCCTCGGCCGCGATGCCGGTGCCGTCCGCCTGATCCTGCAGACGCGCGATAGGCAGCCCGAGGCGATCGCGCTCTACGAGCACATCGGCTACACGCCGATCCCGATCTTCGCGCCGTACACGGCGTACGAATTCTCCCGCTGCTACGAGAAGAGGTTGGTGTGACCGACGCGCGTGTGATCGTCGTGGGGGCGGGCGTCATGGGCGCCGCCACCGCCTGGCAGCTGGGTCGACGCGGCATCCCGACGATCCTTCTCGAGCAGTTCCGGGTCGGTCACGACCGGGGCGCGTCGCACGGCACCAGTCGCAACTTCAACGTGTCGTACGGCGATGCCGGCTACCTCGCG
>NZ_LMPK01000007.1:53494-54064 GCF_001423825.1 Microbacterium sp. Leaf351 | reverse complement strand
CCGCGGTGCGCGCGGGCGGGTTCGACGCCCGCCTGCTCGATGTGCGGGAGGCGCAGCGCCGGTGGCCCGGGTTCCGCTTCGAGACGCCGGTGCTGCACACGCCCGAAGCGGGTCGCATCGATGCGGATGCCGCGGTGCGCGGCTTCGTCGCGGCGGCGCGTGCGACCGCGGTCGAGGTGCGCGAGGGAGTCCGGGTGGCGTCGGTGAGCGCCGATGAGCGCGGCGCCTCGGTGGTGCTGCGCGACGAGGAGGGTGAGCGCACCCTGACGGCGGAGCGCGTCGTCGTCACCGCGGGTGCGTGGACCCGCGGACTGCTCCCGGAGTCGATCGCCCTGCCGCCGCTGCGGGTGACGCAGGAGCAGCCGGCGTTCTTCGCGCCGATCGCGCCGGCCGAGGAGACCTGGCCGGGCTTCAACCACATCGCCGATTCGTCCGGGGAGACGGGATGGTTCCCAACCGGGGTGTACGGCATGGCGACGCCGGGCCTCGGTATCAAGGCCGGTTGGCATGCAGCAGGCCCCGTGGTGGATCCCGACGAGCGGTCGTTCGTTCCCGACCCGTCGCTGACCG
>NZ_LMPK01000007.1:51608-53469 GCF_001423825.1 Microbacterium sp. Leaf351 | reverse complement strand
CCCGACGCGAGTTTCGTGCTCGAACGGTTCGATCGTGTGGTGGTGGGGGCGGGATTCTCCGGCCACGGGTTCAAGTTCGCTCCGGTGATCGGCCGCATCCTCGCCGATCTCGCCGAGCTCGGCTGACATGCTCATGCGGCGATATCGCGGGGGACCGCGCGAATGCGGGCCGTGTCGGGCTCAGGCCGGCGTCAGGTCGTAGCCGAACGCGAGCAGGTCGATGAATCGGCCGGGCTGCACCTCCACGGGATGCTCGCGCTCGGGGAGCCGCACGAAGCCGAGGCGTGCGTAGAGGGCGTGGGCGCCTGTCATCTCGGGGCCGCTGTTCATGACCACCCGGTGCGAGCCGCGCGCCCGAGCCTGGGCGATCACGTGGTGAACGAGGGCCGCCCCCACGCCCCGGCGCTGGGCGGCGGGTGTCACGGCCAGCTGCCGGAAGTCGGTCTCGCCGGGCCGGGCCAGATGCGAGAGGGCCTCGCCGGGCCGCGACATCCACACCGTCCCGAGGATCTCGTCGCCGTCGAGCGCGAGCCACACCTCACCCCCGTCGGCGCGCGCGGCCACGTCGCGCAGTGAGGCGATGTACTCGTCGGTCAGCGCGCCGTAGGCCGACGTGTACGCGCTGACCGTCGCCTCCCCGGCGCGGACGTACTCATCGGGTCTGGCCTCGCGAATGGTGAGTGAGTCGGATGCCGCGGTCACGCGTGCGCGCCAACGGTGGCCGGTGTCGGGGCACCCGCGAGGCCCCAGGTCTCGGCGAGCAGCTCGACGGAGCGCTCGCGGTCGCGCGGGTCGTGCGTGATCGTGGTGATCAGCAGCTCATCGGCCCCCGTCACCCGTTGCAGGGCCTCCAGCTGCTCCGCCACCTGTTCGGGTGTGCCGACGAACCGCGTCGCGAGGCGGTCGCGCACGACCGCGAGGGCGGCGGCATCCAGAGGCTGGGCGCTGGCCTCGTCGGGCGTGGGGTAGACGATCGCGCCCTGCCCGGCCCGGATGGAGTGCACCCAGTGCGCATATCCCTCCGCGAGACGCGTCGCCTCGGCCTCGCTGTCGGCGACGAGCACGTCGACCGACACGATGACGCGCGGCTCGGCGAGGCGTCCCGGCCGGAATGCGTCGCGGTAGGCGCCGACGGCCTCGCGCACGAAGGTCGGGGCGACATGGTAGTTCGCTCCGAACGGCAGGCCGAGCCGGCCGGCGAGGGCGGCGGATGCGCCCGCCGTGCTGCCGTGGATCCAGACGTCCACGTCGGTTCCCTCGGCGGGGGTGGCGTGGATCGGCACGCCCTCCGGGGCGACGTAGTCGCCCGTGATGAGCGCGATGATGTCGAGCACGTCCTGCTCGAAGTGGTCGGCGTCACCCGGGGTGCGGCGCAGCAGGCGCGCCTGCACCGCGAAGCGCTGCAGATCGAGGGTGAAGTCCGGGGCGGCCGGGATCAGCAGGCCGTCGACGGTGACGTCCTCCTTCGCGCCCTCGGTGAGCGCGGCGAAGCTGTGGGGGGTCTGGGCGGCGCTGGTCGACCCGGAGCGCCCGATGCCGAGATCGACGCGACCCGGGAAGAGTGCGGCGAGCAGCCCGGCCGACTCGGCGACGTGCAGAGGGCTGTAGTTGCCGATGATCGTCGCGGCGGTGCCCACCCGGATACGGTCCGTCGCCTGGGCGATGAGCGGAAGCAGCACGTGGGGGAGCGCGCCGGAGATGCCCGGGTTGAGATGATGCTCAGCCAGCCAGTAGCGCGCGTAGCCGAGGGCTTCCGCGCGCTGGGCGAGGCGCACGCTCGCCCGCAGGCCGTCGGCCGGCGTCTGGCCGGTGCCGAACGGGGAGAGATCGAGGATGGAGAGGGGAACGGGCACGGTCTGCT
>NZ_LMPK01000007.1:49214-51562 GCF_001423825.1 Microbacterium sp. Leaf351 | reverse complement strand
CGTCGAGCACCTTCTTGTAGGTGCCGTCCTTGATCAGCGCGTTCAGCACGATGTTGACCGGGGTGATGAGCCCGTTGCCCTTCTTCGTGGCCGCCGCGATGTTGGCCGTCAACGGCCAGCCACCGGGGATCGTGCCGACCAGCTTGATGTCGCCGGTCTCGCGAGCCTCCCAGGCTCCGGTCGGGTTCGGACCGAAGTTGGCGTCCGCGCGACCCGACTGGAGGGCCAGCGTCGCGGCGGCGACGTCGTCGTAGTACTGCAGCTCGGCCGGCGCCTTGCCGCGGGAGACGAGGTCCTTGTTCCACTCGAGGAGGATCTTCTCCTGGTTCGTTCCCGAGCCCACGATGATCTTCAGGCCCGAGATGTCGTCGGCGGTGGCGATCTTCGAGATCGAGCTCGTGGACTTCACGTAGAAGCCGAGCACGTCCTGACGGTAGCTCGCGAAGTCGTAGAGCTCCTTGCGCTCCTCGGTCACCGTCACGTTCGAGGTGATCAGGTCGTACTTGCCCGACTGGATTCCCAGCGGCCAGTCCGCCCACGCCACCACGACCGGGTTGTAGGTGAGGCCCAGACCCTGCGCGATGAGCTTGCCGAAATTCGGCTCGGTGCCGGCGGGCTCGGTCTGACCCTCCGGGATGTACGCGAGCGGCGGCTGGTAGGCCGCGACCGCGACGGTGAGCTTGCCCGGGTTGATGGGCGTGAAGCCGCTCGCCTTCAGAGCGGCGACCGCCTCCGGGACCTCGTGCCCTTCGATCCAGGTGATCTGGTCGGTCGCCGGGTTCGACGATGATGCGGCGGGGGCGGCGGCATCCGCCTTCGCCCCACCCGCGATGTTGACGGCGGCGATGATGCCGCCGACGACAGCGGCCACCGCGACGACGGCGATGCCGGCCGCGATGCCCTGCTTCTTGCTGATGGCCATTGCTGTGTTACTCCTTCGGTGGTCCTCGGGTCCGGGTGGGCCGAGGGTCGGGGGGCGGATCGGGCGGGGGTTCCGCTCAGGTGAGCACCTTGGCGAGGAAGTCCCGTGTGCGCGCATGCTGCGGGCGCACGAGAACGTCCTCCGGGGTGCCTTGTTCCACGACCACCCCTTGGTCGAGGAACACGATCCGGTCTGCCACCTCGCGCGCGAATCCCACTTCGTGGGTCACGATCACGAGAGTGGTGCCCGCGTGCGCGAGGCCGCGGATCACGTCGAGCACTTCGCCGACGAGTTCGGGGTCGAGAGCGCTGGTCGGCTCGTCGAAGAGCAGCACGCGGGGCTCCAGCGCGAGTGCGCGGGCGATCGCCACGCGCTGCTGCTGACCGCCCGAGAGCTGCCGGGGGTAGTGGTCGGCGCGGTCGCCGAGCCCGACGCGCTCGAGCAGGCCCAGGCCGAGCTCCCGTGCCGCCGTCTTCCCCACGCGCCGCAGTGCGAGCGGTGCCTCGATGACGTTCTCGAGCGCGGTGAGGTGGGGGAAGAGGTTGAAGTTCTGGAAGACGATGCCGACCTGCGTGCGACGCTTCAGGATCTCCCGCTCGCGCAGCTCGTGGAGCTTCGTGCCGCGCACCTCGTAGCCGATCAGGGTGCCGTCGATGGTGACCGAGCCCCGGTCGACCGATTCGAGGTGGTTGATCGTGCGCAGCAGGGTGGATTTGCCCGAGCCGCTCGGCCCGAGGATCGCCACGACCTCGCCGGGGGCGATGTCCAGGTCGATCCCGCGCAGCACCTCGATGCCGTTGTAGCTCTTGTGGACGTTGTGGATCTCGACCCGCCCGGTGCGGGCGGGGACGACGGTGGCGCTCATCGCGAGGCTCCTTCCGAGGCGGATGCGGCGGCCGCGCCGGCGCCCGCCGGGCTCGCCGCGGCATCCGGGCGGGGTTCGTCACCGAGACGCGCCCACCGCAGCGCCACCCAGCGGCGGAACCGCTGCAGGGGGGTCGGGGGCAGCACCCGCACGGACCCCCGGGCGTAGTGACGTTCGATGTAGAACTGGGCGATGCTCAGCAGGGTGGTGATGATCGTGTACCAGACGACCGCGACGAGAAGCAGCGGGATGACCCGGCTGTTGCGGTTGTAGATGACCTGCACGGCGTAGAAGAGCTCGGGCAGTGCGATGACGAACACCACCGAGGTGCCCTTGACGAGGCCGATGACCTCGTTGGTGGCGTTGGGGATGATGGAACGGGCCGCCTGCGGCAGGATGATGCGGCTCAGTCGTCGCCACGCCGGGATGCCGAGGGCCGCGGCCGCCTCGTGCTGCCCCTGGTCGACGCTGAGGAGTCCGCCGCGGATGATCTCCGCAGAGTAGGCCGCCTGGTGGAGGCCGAGGCCGAGCACGGCGGCGGCGAAGGCGCTGATGAGCTGC
>NZ_LMPK01000007.1:47448-49200 GCF_001423825.1 Microbacterium sp. Leaf351 | reverse complement strand
AGAGGTAGCCGAGGTTGTACCAGACGATGATCTGCACGACGAGCGGCACCGAGCGGAAGAACCAGATGTAGGTCCAGGCGATGCCGTTCAGCAGCGGCGAGCCGCTGAGCCGGGCGAGCGCGAGCAGCGTGCCGAGGCCGAATCCGACGACGGCGGCGATCACCGTCAGCGTGAGGGTGTACCCGAAGACGCCGGTGAGCACCGGCTCGGAGAAGAAGTAGCGGGCGAAGACGTCCCACTCGTAGTTCTCGTTGACGACGAGTGACCACGCGAACTGCGCGATCGCGAAGATCAGCAGGGCGCTGAGCACCCAACGGAACCAGTGCCGGGTGTGGACGACGCGGAACGATCCGAGGTCGACCCGGGCGGCCGGGGCGGGGGTCGGGTCGTCGACGACGCGGGCGCGTGCGAGCGTGTCGGTCATGCCTGCTCCTTCGGGGGATGCGGCCGGTCGCCGCGTTTCCGCCACGGTAGGGGCGTCGCCGGTGTGCGCCGGAGGGCGCGTTTCACATGCCGCAACCGCGCGTCGCACGCGGTAACAGTGCGATCAGGCGGTGCGCAGGATCCGCTCGGTCACGCGGGTGCAGAAGTGCAGGGCGTCGACCGGCACGCGCTCGTCCGCGGCGTGGAACTGCGCGAACACGTCGAACTCGTGCGGCACCTGCAGGGCCACGAAGCCGTAGCCATGGATGCCGAGCCGGGCGAAGCTCTTGTTGTCGGTGCTGGCCGGCAGCAGGTAGGGCACGACGAAGCCGTCGGAGTCCTCGGCGCCGATGGCACGGTCGAACACGTCCAGCAGGGGAGAGTCGGAAGCCGCGAGGGTGGCGGGTGTCCAACCGCCCCAGCGGATGTCGATGTCGTCGCCGACGATTCGCGTGATCTCGGCGCGCAGGGAGTCGTCGTGACCGGGGAGCACGCGGATGTCGAGGCGCGCCCGCGCCTCGGCGGGGATCACATTGGTCTTGTCGCCCGCGATCAGCACCGTGGGGGAGACGGTGTCGCGGGCTGAGGCGGCGAGGAACGTCTCCGCGTGGCCGAGGCGCGCGAGGGCGTCGGACAGGTCACCGAAGGGCTCGCCCGTGTGGGCGGCGTACACCCGCAGGAAGCGGTCGAGCGCCTCGGTGCGCTCGACCGGGAAGGGGTGGTCGCCGAGGGCGGCGACCGCGCGAGCGAGACGGACGACGGCGTTGTCGGCGGTCGGGCGAGAGCCGTGCGCGGCGCGACCGCGGGCGGTGAGGGTCGCCCAGGCGACCCCCTTCTCGCCGACGGCGGCGACGTAGGCGCGCCGGCGCCCGGCGGGGATCGAGAATCCGCCCACCTCGCTCACCGCCTCGGTGACGCCCGCGAGCAGGTCGGGTCGGTTCTCGACGATCCAACGCGCACCCCAGACGCCGCCGGTCTCCTCGTCGGCGACGAACGCGAACACGATGTCGCGCGCGGGCACGATGTCGTTGCGGCGGAAGTGGCGGGCGAGGGCGAGCAGCGTGCCGGCGAAGCCCTTCATGTCCACGACTCCGCGACCGTAGAGGTAGCCGTCGTCGTCGATCTCGGCGGCGAACGGCGGATGCGTCCAGTCGGCCGCGACGGCGGGGACCACATCGAGGTGGGCGTGAACGAGCAGGGCGCCGCGGGCCGGGTCGGCACCGGCGAGCCGCGTGACGATCGATCCTCGGCCGGGTCGCGGTTCGAGGAACTCGACCTCGTAGCCGACCTCCTCCAGCGCCTGCTGCGCGAGGCGCGCGGCGCGGGTCT
>NZ_LMPK01000007.1:46510-47442 GCF_001423825.1 Microbacterium sp. Leaf351 | reverse complement strand
GAGGTCGAGCGCGTCCTGTTCGACGGCCGACGTCATCGCGGTTCGCCGCTCAGTGCTCGTGAGGGCGCGCGTCGCCGGCGAGCTTGAACGCGAGGCGCCCATGGGCGTAGCCGCCGCCGGCGCGGATCGCGGTAGCGACCCACGCGGCCTCCGCCAGCTCGGTGTCGGTCGCGCCGGCCTTGACGGCGTTCTGGCTGTGCGCGTCGATGCAGTACACGCACTGCGTGGTGATGCCGACGGCGAGGGCGATCAGCTCACGGTACTTGAGCGGGATCGCCCGACCCTCCTCGGCGAAGACGGCCTGGTCGAAGGCGGAGAACGCCTGCAGGATGTCGGGCGTCTCGGTCTTGTAGACCTTGGTGAAGGTGCGGTCGGCGGTGCGGTCGAAGTAGTCGGACACGATTCCTCGGGATCAGTCGAGACGGGAGTGGTCGCCGAGGCGGTGCCACGTGCGGTTGTGATAGACGAGCGCGTCGCCGTGGTCGCCGGGGTCGACGTCGCGGGCGATGCTCGACTGCAGCGCGTGGGCGGCGATGACGGTGGAGCCGCCTGCCTCCATGCGGTTGATGATCGCGCAGCGCACCCAGGCGCGCACACCGTTGTAGACGGGCTCGCCCGTGGGAAGACGCGACCAGTTCGCGGGGTCGGCGAAGCGGTCGACACCGCTGGTCGAGGCGAGCCGGGCCACGTCGAGATCGTGGGCGTCGAGCAGGTGCACGACGATCGTGTCGGCCGCGACGATCGTCGGGGTGGCCGATGAGAGCGACGACACCGAGAAGATCAGCAGCGGCGGCTCGGCGCTGACGGAGGAGACCGAGGTCGCGGTGAGGGCGACGGGTCCGCGTCCGTCGTCGGCCGTGATGACGGCGACGCCGCCCGGGTGGCCGCGGAAGAGCGCCTTGAAGTCGTCGGGCGACAGCGAGCCGCCGAGC
>NZ_LMPK01000007.1:45648-46502 GCF_001423825.1 Microbacterium sp. Leaf351 | reverse complement strand
GCGGGGCCGTCGGTTCGAAACAAAGAGAAACCGCGTGCCCGCGCACGAGGGGATGACCTCGTGTTGCGCCGCGTGTCGCCGTGTTGCCCGGCGGGATGACGCTCGCGCGCGGCGGCGCGCAGACTCGCGCCATGTCCCCCCTCATCGACGTCGCCGGGCTCACCGAGGCGCTGACCGGTCTGCGGCCGGTGCGTCTGCTCGACGTGCGGTGGCGATTGGATGCCCCGGAGGGACGTCTGGCGTACATCACCGGTCATCTCCCGGGGGCCGTCTACGTCGACCTCGAGCGCGAGCTGTCGCGGCCGGGCCATCCCGAGGCGGGGCGGCATCCCGTGCCGGCGTTGGCCGACCTCGAGCACTCGGTGCGCCGCTGGGGGATCGACGAGGGCGATCTCGTGATCGCCTACGACGACAACGACGGGGTCGCGGCGGCGCGGGCCTGGTGGCTGCTGCGCCGTCGGGGTGTGGACATCCGGGTTCTCGACGGCGGGCTGCGCGCCTGGATCGCGTCGGGCGGTCTGCTCGACACGCACGACGTCGCGGTGGAGCCGGGCGGCATCTCGCTGCGCGATGAGGATCCGGGCGTCGCGTCGATCGATGAGGCGGCGCTCGCGCCGCTGACCGGGGTGCTGCTCGACGTGCGGGCGCCTCAGCACTACCGCGGGTCGGTGCCCTCCGCCGATCCGGTGTCCGGGCACATCCCGGGCGCCCTCAACCTGCCGACGTCGGTGCACATCTCGCCCGAGGGTGGGGCTGCTTCCGTCGAGGCGAGCGCGGCGCGATTCGCCGACGTCGGAGTGCGCGCCGGCGTGCCGGTCGTCGTGTATTGCAGCTCGGGTATCGCCTCGGCGCAC
>NZ_LMPK01000007.1:45114-45598 GCF_001423825.1 Microbacterium sp. Leaf351 | reverse complement strand
CCCCCGCGCACGCCGTGCACGCGGTCTGATCGCGCTCAGCCGCGATCATCGGATGCCGCGTCCCGCGCGCCTTGCGCGTCGGGGCGACGGTCGCCGCGCTCGCCGTGGCCGTGGTGCCCCGCGTGGGCGGCGCACTCGCCGCGGCCGAGGTCCTCGCCGAACCGGCGGTGTGCGCCGGGGCCGAACCCGCGGTGGCGGTTGCCGCCCGCGAACGGGCGGAAGCCGCGGCCGCGACCGAACGGCGGGAATCCGGCGCGGGGGCCGAAGCCGTGCGGGGCGTCCGAGTCGGCGCCGGGGCCGAACCCGGGGCCGAAGCGGTGGCCGCGCGGGCCGCCGTGGTGGCCGAACTCGCCGGGCCGCGGCATCCCGTAGGAGTCGTCCCAGCCGAGCTCGCGGGCGATCGCCTCGAGTGTGCGCGAGGTGGTGGCGAGGTCGTCGGCGCTGGCCGCCGCCTCGACGCGCTCGCGGAATTCGCGGGGCGAGT
>NZ_LMPK01000007.1:44620-45034 GCF_001423825.1 Microbacterium sp. Leaf351 | reverse complement strand
CCGATTACATGTCATGTGGCATGTACATGTCTTTGTACATGCTTCTGTGATGCATGTCAAGGTGCATGTATTCTCGGATCATGACCGCCGACGACCCCGCCACCGACCCCGTCGACGCCATCGCCGCCGCCCTCGGGCAGCTGCGCGGTCGGCGCGGACCCCGGCCTCCCTGGGTGACCGGGCACGACGGCCCCCACCCCCACGGCGGGCGCGGCCGGCACGGGTTCGGACCCGGCGCGCACGGCGGCGGGCCCTGGGCCGCGGGTGCCCCCGGTGCATGGGGCGGGCCGCCCTGGGCGGGCGGCGGCAGCGGACGCTTCGCGGGGCCGGCGCGCCTCCGTCTGCTCGACGCGGTGGTGGCGGCATCCGAGCCCCTCACCGTCAGCGAGATCGCCGAGGCCGTCGGCGTCGACC
>NZ_LMPK01000007.1:43117-44567 GCF_001423825.1 Microbacterium sp. Leaf351 | reverse complement strand
CCCCGACGACGCTCGCCGCACACGCATCGTCGTCACGGAGCAGGGCCGCACCCTCGCGCGCGGATTCCGCATCGACCGGCGGGAGGCCGTCGAGACCGCGCTCGCCGCCTTCACCGACGACGAGCGCGCCGAGCTCGCGCGCCTGCTCGCGAAGCTCGCCGCGGCCTGGCCCGCGTGAGACCGGCCGCAACCCCCGATCCCGCCGGTAGCGTGACGGGGTGACCCTCGCCTTCCACCGTGCCGCCGTGCGCGACATCCCTGCCGAGACCCTCTACCGTCTGCTCTGGCTGCGGGTCGCCGTGTTCGTCGTCGAGCAGGAGGCCGCCTACCCCGAGCTCGACGGCCGCGACATCGAGCCCGGTGCCGAGCTGCTGTGGGCCGAGGAGGACGGCGACGTGCTCGCCACCCTGCGACTGCTCGCCGACGGCGAGGCCGGTCCCGCCCGCATCGGCCGGGTCGCGACCGCGCCGCCCGCCCGCGGCAGGGGGCTCGCCGCGGACCTCATGCGCATGGCCGTCGACCGCGCGGGCGAGCGGTGGCCGGGCCGCGACATCGTGCTCGACGCGCAGGAGCACCTCGCCGGCTGGTACGCGCGGTTCGGCTTCGAGATCAGCGGCCCGGGGTTCGTCGAGGACGACATTCCGCACGTGCCGATGCGCCGCGCGGCATCCGTCTGACCCGGTTCAGCGCGGCGCGCCGGCCGCCCGCACGGGGATGAGCAGTGCGAGGCCCACGAGCAGCACCAGCACGATGCCGAGGATGCCCCACACCTGCGCGCCGCCGATCGTGACGAACAGGCCGAACGCGGTCGGTGCGAGGAACACGGCCGCGCGGCCCGTCGTCGCGTAGAGCCCGAACACCTGCCCCTCGCGCCCCGGTGGGATGAGCCGGGCGAGGTAGGTGCGCGACGCCGACTGCGCCGGGCCGACGAACAGGCACAGGATGAGGCCGAAGATCCAGAAGATCGTCTGCCCGCCGCCGTGGAACACGAACACCGCCAGTCCGCTGATCACGAGACCCACAAGCGAGGTCAGGATGAGCGGCTTGGGCCCGAACCGGTCGTCGAGGGCACCGCTCGCGATGGTCGCGACTCCGGCGACGACGTTCGCCGCGATCGCGAAGATGATGACCTGCCCGGGCGTGAAGCCGAAGGTGCCGGCGGCGAGCACGCCGCCGAACGTGAAGACGCCGGTGAGGCCGTCGCGGAAGATCGCGCTCGCGAACAGGAAGTACACCGTCTGGCGGCTGTGCGTCCACAGATCCCGGATGCTGCGGAACAGCACGCCGTACGACGCGAAGAACCCGACCCGCGGCGCCTCCGGGTCGAGCGGCCGGTTCTCGGGCACCGCGAACAGCACCGGAAGGGCCGAGAGCGCCATCCACACGGCGGCGATCAGCATCGACACGCGCACGGCGAGGCCGTCCTCGCCCGTCACGCCGAACAGGCCCA
>NZ_LMPK01000007.1:42403-43103 GCF_001423825.1 Microbacterium sp. Leaf351 | reverse complement strand
CCCGAAGCCCGACACCTTCCCGACGGTGCGGGGCGTGGAGATCTGGGCGAGCATCGCGTTGTAGTTGACGCTCGCCAGCTCGAAGAACACCGTGCCGATCGCGAGCAGCGCGAGACCGAACCACAGGTAGGCGGGCGACGGGTGCACGAAGAACATGAGCGCGAGGGTCAGGACGACGACCGCGGTGTTGATCGCGAGCCAGCGCTTGCGGTGGGCCGAGGCATCCGATCGCTGCCCGGTGACCGGCGCGATCAGCAGCACGACGATGCCGGCGATCGCGAGCGCCCACGAGAGCGCCGCGGAGTTCGCCGTCTTGTCTCCGAAGCTCGAACCCGTGACGTAGACCGTGAACACGAAGGTCGTCGCGACCGCGTTGAACGCCGCCGACCCCCAGTCCCACAGCGCCCAGGCGAACACGCGGCCGCGCCGCGTGCGGGCGTCGAGGGACGAGACGGATGCCGCGGCTCCGGCGCCTGCGGGCGCGGCGGCCGGGGGCTCGAGTGATGCCATGAGCACACGCTATTGCCGGTGCGTGAACGAACGGTAGCGTTCGTTTCCGCAGGGCGATGCTGACGGGGGCGGGCCGGCCGTCCCCCCGGCCGGCCCGCCGGTCACAGCGAGGGGCGGGTGGCCTCCTCGAGCAGCTCCACCACGTGACGGTAGTCGCGTCCGGTGGCCCGCGTCATCCCGATCTCACAGG
>NZ_LMPK01000007.1:37804-42366 GCF_001423825.1 Microbacterium sp. Leaf351 | reverse complement strand
GCAGCATGCCGCGGTCGCCGGCGAAGGCGCAGCATCCCCAGGCATCCGGCACGGTGACGGTCTCGGCGACCGCCTCGCCGAGCGCGCGCAGCGCGTCGTTCAGACCCATCTGCGTCGACGAGCAGGTGGGGTGCAGCACGAGGGAGGTCGCCACCGGCGACACCTCGCCCAGCCGCGGCAGCACCTCGCGCGCGGTGAAGGCGACGACGTCCTCGGTGCGCACGGCGACGCCCTGGTCGTCGAAGATGTGCGCGAAGCCCTCGGTGCAGCTGGCGGCGTCGCTGAGCACGAGCAGCTCGCCGTCGCGGCTCGCCTCGCGCACGATGCGGGATACCCGCTCGGCCATGACGGCCCGGCCCGCCGTGTAGCCCTTCGAGGTCCAGGGGGTGCTGCAGCACATCGACTCGATGCCCGTCGGCACGAGCACGCGCAGCCCGGCGCGCTCGAGCAGGCGCGCGAACGCCTCGGTGACCCCGAGGCCGTCGCCGCCGAACATGCTGTTCACGCACGCCGGCAGGTAGACGGCGACCGGCTCGCCCGATCCGGCACCCAGCTCCCCCTCGCGGCGACGACGTCCCGGCCCGCCGCCGGGGAGGTCGGCGGAGTACTCCGGCACGGTGTCGGCACCGAGCAGCGCCCGGCCGACGGATGTCGCGCCCCGCACGGCGCCGGCGGGCGCCCGGTCGGCGAGGGTGAGCGCGACCGATCCTGCCCGGGTCACCGGACCCCACGCCTGCGCGGCGGCCTTCCACCCGGCGGCCAGCACCGGATTCTGCTCCTCGCGTCGCAGCCGCTTCACGAGCGCGCCGGTGTTGATGAGCACCGGGCACGCGGTCAGGCACATGCCGTCGACCGCGCAGGTGTCGACGCCCGCGTAGTCGTAGTCCCGCTCCAGCTCGCGCGCGAGCTGCTCGTCACCCGCCACTCGCGCGCGGGCGATCGCGCGTCGCGTGACGATGCGCTGGCGCGGGGTGAGGGTGACGTCCCTGCTCGGGCACACCGGCTCGCAGTAGCCGCATTCCACGCACCGGTCGGCCTCCTCCTCGATGGGCTCGGCCAGCTTGATGTCGCGCACGTGCGCGGTCGGGTCGTCGTCGATGATGACCCCGGGGTTCAGGATCCCCCGCGGATCGCACAGCGCCTTCAGCGCGCGCATCACGTCGTAGAGCTCGTCGCCATACTGCCGGCGCACGTAGGGCGCCATGGCCCGGCCGGTGCCGTGCTCCGCCTTGAGGTTGCCGCCGGCGTCGAGCACGACGTCGACCATCGCCTCGGTGAATCCGGTGAGGCGCCCGAGGGCGGCATCGCCCTCGAAGCGGTCGGTGAGCATGAAGTGGATGTTGCCGTCCTTCGCGTGACCGAAGATCACGCTGTCGCGGTAGTCGTAGCGGGTGAACAGCTCCTGCAGCGACTCGCAGGTGGCGGCGAGGGAGGGCACCGGCACGACGATGTCCTCGAGCAGCGCGGTCGTGCCCGAGGGGCGCGCGCCCGCGACGGTCGTGTAGAGGCCCTTGCGCAGCTTCCACGCCGTGGCGCGCTCGCCGGCATCGGTCGACAGGCGCGCGGGCGCGAGCAGCGGCAGCTCGCCGAGCAGCCGCGCCCCGGCCGCCGTGAGCTCGGCGAGCCGGTCGTCGTCGTCGGCCTGGTACTCGACCAGCAGGGCGGCCTCGCCGGCGACCTCGAAGCCGCGGATCGCGGCGGGCGCATCCGCGAAGGACTGCCCCACGCGGATGCTGGTGGCATCCATCAGCTCGAGGGTCGCCGCTCCCGTCTCGAGCAGGCCCGGCAGGGCTCGGGTCGCGTCGTCGAGCGTCGGGAAGACGGTGAGCGCCGTCGCGATGCGCGAGTGGATCGGCACCGTGCGGTAGACCGCCTCGGCGACGAAGGCGAGCGTCCCCTCGCTGCCGATGATCAGGTGCGCGAGCAGCTGCGCCGGGCTCTCGAAGTCGAGGAACGCGTTGATGCCGTAGCCCATCGTGTTCTTCATCGCGAACTGCCGCTCGATGAGCGCGACCGAGGCGGGGTTGCTGCGCACCCGTCGCTGCAGCGCGCGCAGCCCCTCGACGAGGTCGGGCTCGCTGTCGGCCAGGTGCCGGTCGGCGTCGGGGTCGGCTGTGTCGACGATCGTGCCGGAGGGCAGCACGAAGGTCATCGACTCGAGCGTGCGGTAGGTGTTCTCGGTGATGCCGCAGGCCATGCCGCTGGAGTTGTTGGCGATGACGCCGCCGATCGTGCACGCCGCCTCGCTCGCCGGGTCGGGCCCGAGCCGGAAGCCGTGCCGCATGAGCCGGGCGTTGACCTGCCGCACGGTCGCTCCCGGCTGCACGCGCACGCGGCGTCCCCCGTCGAGCACCTCGATGTCGCGGAAGCCGCGGCGGGTGTCGATCAGGATGTCGTCGGTCGCCGCCTGCCCCGAGAGGCTCGTGCCGCCCGAGCGGAAGGTGACGTGCGCGCCGCCGGCGCCTGCGGCGGCCATGACGGCGGCGACCTCGCCGGCGCTCTCCGCTGTCACGACCGCCCGCGGGGTCAGCAGGTAGTGGGACGCGTCGCTCGCGTACGCGACGCGGTCGATCGCGCGGGTCGTGACGGTGGATGCCGCGGCCAGCGCGTCGTGAAGCGGAACGGGGAGGCCCGCCCCCTCCCGTGCGCCGCGATCGGCACGGGAGGGGGCGGGAGCGTGTGCGGTCATGGTCAGGGAACCATCCATCCGAGGATCGGGGTCGACTGCAGGAAGACGAACACGGTGAACACGGCAAGCAGGCCGAGGCTCCACCAGATGAGCCGGCGGAACAGATCGCCCTCCTTGCCGGTCATCGAGGCGGCGGCTGCCGCGACGGCGAGGTTCTGCGGCGAGAGCATCTTGCCGAGCACACCCGCCGACGAATTGGTCGCGGCCATGAGCACGGGGCTGAGGTCGGCCTGCTTCGCCGCGGTGGCCTGCAGAAGTCCGAACAGCGCGTTCGAGGAGGTGTCGGAGCCGGTGATCGTGACTCCGAGCCATCCGATCACGGGCGAGAGCAGTGCGAAGAAGCCGCCCGTCGCCGCCAGGGCGTGCCCGAGGCTCTGCGTCTGGCCCGAGAAGTTCATGACGTAGGCGAGGGCGAGCACGGCGACGACGGTGACGATCGTGAATCGCAGCTGGTGGATCGTGGCGCCGTACGCCCGCACGGCGCGCCGAGCGGAGACCCGGTAGACGATCGCCACGATGATGCCCGAGACCAGCAGCACGGTGCCGCCGGTGCTGGCCCAGGGGAGCTTGACCACGGTCGAGACCGCCTTGCCCGAGGCATCCGTGATCGTGAGGCCCGGCCACGGGAAGACGAGCGTCGCCGACTTCGCGAGGAACTGCGACACGGCCGGGATCTGGGTGATCGAGAAGAGGGCGACGATCACGACGTAGGGCAGCACGGCGAGCCAGGTGAGGGCGGCCTTCGAGCGGGTGGCGGTGTCGATGCGCGTCGCCTCGGGCACCGTGACCACGGCCGTGGCCGTGCGGCCCGACGGTGTCGGGATCGCCCGCGAGACGGTGGGGACACCGGCTGCTCCGCCGTCGTCGGTCGCGACGACGCCCGCGGGCGTCCAGAAGCGGAGCATGATCAGCACGGCCGTGACCGAGACGATCGAGGCGACGACGTCGGTGATCTCGACGGTGATGAAGTTCGAGGTGACGAACTGGGCGAGGCCGAACGAGACGCCCGCCACGAGGGCGATCGGCCAGGTCTGCCGAAGCCCGCGGCGTCCGTCGACGAGGAACACGAGGATCAGCGGCACGACGGCGGCGAGCACCGGCGTCTGTCGGCCCGCCATCTGGGCGAGCGTGTGCACGTCGATGCCGGTGACGCCGGAGAGCGCGATGATCGGCGCACCGATCGCGCCGAAGGCGACGGGTGCGGTGTTGGCGATCAGCGACACGATCGCGGCCTTCAGCGGCTTCATACCGGCGGCGATCAGCATCGCGATCGAGATGGCCACGGGGGCGCCGAAGCCGGCCAGGGACTCGAGGAGGGCGCCGAAGCAGAACGCGATGATGATCGCGAGGATGCGCTGGTCGTCGCTGATCGCGCGGATGCGCTCGCCGAGCACCTCGAACCAGCCGGTGATGACGGTGAGCCGGTAGATCCAGAGGGCGTTCACGAGGATCCACAGGATCGGGATGACGCCGTAGACGGCGCCGTCCGCCGCCGCGTTGAGCGCCTGCAGGGCGGGCATCTGCCAGACGGCGATCGCGAGGACGAGGGCGAGGACGAGGCCGGTGAGTGCGGCCTTCCATGCCTTCACCCGGAACACCCCGAGCAGCACGAACACGGTGGCGAGGGGGATGACGGCGGCGACCGCCGACAGCACGAGCGACCCGAACACGGGGTCGAGGATCTGATGGAACACGAGCGGAGCTCCTCTTTGAGTCTCTGACGTCTGAACAGGCGACCACTCGCGGTGCGGTCCTTCCGCAGTGATTGTTAGACAAGTGCACATGTAAGTCAAGTGCTCGATAAGGAGTTCCCAGGAATAGACTCGCGCCGTGGTCACCAGAGTCGCCGTCGTCTCGGTGATCGACGCCGTCA
>NZ_LMPK01000007.1:29967-37776 GCF_001423825.1 Microbacterium sp. Leaf351 | reverse complement strand
CCTCGTGCGCGAGCGCCTGCTCGTGCGCAGCGCCCACAAGACCGCACGCGTCGTGCGGCTCTCCCCCGACGACGCGCGCGACATCTATCGCACGCGGGCGATCATCGAGGCCGAGGCGCTCCGCGCCCTCGCGCACACCCGCCGCGTGCCCGACGACGCGCGCGCCGCGAACGCCGAGATCGCCGCGCTCGACGACGCGTCGCCGCGCGACGTGGTCGACCCCGACATGCGCTTCCACCGCAGCCTCATCGACGCGCTCGGCAGCGAGCGTACGAGCCGGGTGTACGCCTCGCTCGCCTCCGAGGTCGTCTTCTGCATGTCGCAGGTGCAGGGGGCGTCGCTGCTGCCGACCGCACTGATCGCCGACGAGCACGAGCGGTTGCTCGCCCTCATCGAGGCGGGTGACGGGGATGCCGCGGCCGCCCTGCTGCGCGAGCATCTCGCCCGCGCGCGCGAGCGCCTCGTCGAGCGTCTGGGCGGCGAGCCCGGTCCCGAGGCGCGCAGCTGACGCTCGCCCAAACTTGAGCCAACTCATATCAAGTTGTGTTTGACGTCGTCGCGGCGTCGGCGTACCCTTGAGTCATCGCGACTCAACCCCGTTGATCGCGAGACGACGTGAACACCGGCGGATGGCGACATCCGCCCCTCTGAAGGAGAGACACATGCCCCGTGCAGTGGGAATCGACCTCGGGACGACCAACTCGGTCGTCTCTGTCCTCGAGGGTGGCGAGCCGAAGGTCATCGCCAACGCCGAGGGCTTCCGCACGACCCCCTCGGTCGTCGCATTCACCAAGGACGGCGAGGTGCTCGTCGGCGAGACCGCGAAGCGCCAGGCCGTCACCAACGTCGACCGCACCATCACCTCGGTCAAGCGCCACATGGGCACCGACTGGAAGACGCAGGCGATCGACGGCAAGGCCTACACGCCGCAGGAGGTGTCGGCGCGCATCCTGCAGAAGCTGAAGCGCGACGCCGAGCAGTACCTCGGCGACTCGGTCTCGGACGCGGTCATCACCGTGCCCGCCTACTTCAACGACGCCGAGCGCCAGGCCACGAAGGAGGCCGGTGAGATCGCGGGCCTCAACGTGCTGCGCATCATCAACGAGCCGACCGCCGCGGCCCTCGCCTACGGCCTCGACAAGGGCAAGGAGGACGAGCTCATCCTCGTCTTCGACCTCGGTGGCGGCACGTTCGACGTGTCCCTGCTCGAGGTGGGCAAGGACGACGACTTCTCCACCATCCAGGTGCGCGCCACTGCCGGCGACAACCGGCTCGGCGGCGACGACTGGGACCAGCGGGTCGTCGACTACCTGATCAAGCAGTTCAAGGACACCACCGGCGTGGATGTCTCGGGCGACAAGATCGCGCTGCAGCGCCTTAAGGAGGCCGCGGAGCAGGCCAAGAAGGAGCTGTCGAGCTCGAACTCGACCAGCGTCAACCTGCCCTACCTCTCGCTCACCGACTCGGGCCCCGTGTCGCTGTCGGAGACGCTCTCGCGCGCCAAGTTCGAGGACCTCACGAAGGACCTCCTCGACCGCACCAAGAAGCCGTTCACCGACGTCATCGCCGAGGCCGGCATCAAGGTCGAGGACATCGACCACGTCGTGCTCGTCGGCGGATCGACCCGCATGCCCCAGGTCACCGAGCTCGTCAAGAAGCTCACCGGCGGCCAGGAGCCCAACAAGGGCGTGAACCCGGACGAGGTCGTCGCCGTCGGCGCCGCCCTGCAGGCCGGTGTCCTCAAGGGTGAGCGCAAGGACGTGCTGCTCATCGACGTCACTCCCCTGAGCCTCGGCATCGAGACCAAGGGCGGCATCATGACCAAGCTCATCGAGCGCAACACGGCCATCCCGACCAAGCGCAGCGAGACCTTCACCACCGCCGACGACAACCAGCCGTCGGTGGCGATCCAGGTCTTCCAGGGTGAGCGCGAGTTCACCCGCGACAACAAGCCGCTCGGCACCTTCGAGCTCACCGGCATCGCGCCGGCTCCGCGCGGCATCCCGCAGATCGAGGTCACCTTCGACATCGACGCCAACGGCATCGTGCACGTGTCCGCGAAGGACAAGGGCACCGGCAAGGAGCAGTCGATGACGATCACCGGCGGCTCGTCGCTGCCGAAGGACGACATCGAGCGCATGGTGCGCGAGGCCGAGGAGCACGCCGCCGAGGACAAGAAGCGTCGCGAGTCGGCCGAGGTGCGCAACCAGGCCGAGACGCTCTCGTACTCGATCGAGAAGCTCATCGCCGAGAACGCCGAGAAGCTGCCCGCCGAGGTCAAGGACAGCGTGCAGGCCGACGTCGACGCGCTGAAGGCGGCCCTCGCCGGCGAGGACGACGACGCGGTGAAGGCGGCGTTCGACACCCTCAACCAGAGCCAGGGCAAGCTCGGCGAGGCGATCTACCAGGCCTCGCAGGCCGCCGGTGAGACCGCCGACCCGACGGCCACCGACGCCGGCAACGGCGAGGTGCCCAACCCCGACGAAGACGTCATCGACGCCGAGGTGGTCGACGACGAGGACGAGAAGAAGTAAGACGGACACATGACTGAGAACAACGTCGACCGGCCGGAAGGCGACGACGAGGTTCAGCCCGACCGGACGGAGTCGGAGGCGCAGGCCTCCGACTCCGTCGCGGACGAGGCGGAGCTGACGATCGACGACATCCTGAACGCCGTGCAGTCCGATGAGGCCGCGGTGGCCGAGGCATCCGCCGAAGACCACGACCTGCTGCTCGACCTCAAGCGCGTGCAGGCGGAGTACGCCAACTACCGCCGGCGCACCGAGGAGCAGCGCGAGACCGAGATCGAGCGCGCCAAGGGATCGGTCGCGAAGGGCTTGTTGCCCGTGCTCGACGACCTCGACCGCGCCGAGAAGCACGGTGATCTCGCCGAGGGCACCCCCTTCGCGCAGATCGNGTTCGACCCGCAGCAGCACGAGGCGATCTTCCAGCAGCCGACCCCCGGCGCGACCGAGACGACGGTCCTCGAGGTCGTCGAGGTGGGTTACCGCCTCGGCTCGATCGAGCTGCGACCCGCCAAGGTCGTCGTCGCCGTTCCGGCGGAGTAGGAGGCACAGGTGGCGAGCCAGGACTGGTTCGACAAGGACTTCTACGCCGTGCTCGGCGTCTCGAAGGACGTGTCGGAGGCCGATCTCAAGAAGACGTACCGCAAGCTCGCGCGCCAGTACCACCCCGACTCGAACCAGGGCGATGCGAAGGCGGAGGCCAAGTTCAAGGAGGTCAGCGAGGCGTACGCCGTGCTGAGCGACCCGGAGNCCGGCGCCGGCGGCTTCGAGGACGTGTTCTCGATGTTCGGCCAGGGCCGCGGCGCCCCCCGGGGCGGTGCGGGCGGGTTCGACGACTTCTACAGCGTCTTCAACCAGCCCGGCGGCGGCTTCGGCACCGGGTCGTTCGGCCGTTCGTCGGGCGGGTTCCGCGGTTTCGGCGGTCCGACCCGAGGGGCGGATGTCACGGCCCGCACGACGCTCGACTTCGTCACCGCCGCGGCGGGCGACACCATCACCCTGCAGGGTGAGGACGGTGCGCCGTTCAAGGTGAAGATCCCCGCGGGCGTCGCCGACGGCCAGAAGATCCGGCTGCGCGGCCGCGGCCGCCCGTCGCCCGACGGCGGCGAGGCGGGTGACATCGTCGTGCAGGTCACCGTGCGGCCGCATCCGGTCTTCACCCGCGATGGGCTGAACCTGCGCCTCTCGGTGCCGGTGACGTTCACCGAGGCGGCGCTCGGCGCGACGATCGAGGTGCCGACGCTCGGTGGCGAGATCGTGAAGCTGCGGGTCGCGCCCGGCACCCCGTCGGGGCGCGTGCTGCGCGTCAAGGGCCGCGGCATCACGACCGCGAAGGGCACCGGCGACCTGCTCGCCGAGGTGCAGATCGCGGTTCCCGCCCACCTGGATGACGACGCCCGTGCGGCGCTCGAACGCTTCCGCGAGTTCGAGCCGAAGGAGAACCCGCGCGCAGATCTGGTGGCGAAGGCCCGGTCATGAGCGAGCAGATCGACGAGGATGCCCCGATCTTCGCGATCGCGACGGCTGCCGAACTGAGCGGCATGCACCCTCAGACGCTGCGCCAGTACGACCGGCTCGGCCTCGTCGTGCCCGACCGCACCAAGGGCGGGTCGCGGCGCTACTCGCTGCGTCACGTCGAGCAGCTGCGCGAGGTCGCGCGCCTGTCGGCCGACGGCATGAGCCTGCCGGCGATCGCGCGCATCGTGTCACTCGAGAACCGCGTGCGCGACCTCACGCTGCGGGTGCGCGACCTCGAACAGGCGCTGCGCGCCGAGCTCGACAAGCGCGCCCGGGTCTTCGCGGCCGGCTCCACCGGCTCAGTCGTCACGATCCGCCAGGGCACGCGCGTGCGCCGCGCGACCGACGTCGTGATCTGGCGCCCGCGCCGGGAGCTGCCCCACCGCGACGACGAACGGGACTGACCCTCGCACCCGCAGGGGTGCGATGCTCAGCCGAGTGCGGCGTAGGCGCGGGTGACGTAGTCGATCGAGCGATCGGAGCCGATGACGCTCGCCGCCATGCGGTTCATGACGTACGCGAAGGTCATGCGCCGGTCGAGGTCGCAGATGACGAGCGAGCCGCCCCATCCGCCCCAGAAGGCGATGCGGTGATCGCCCGGCAGCCACGGAGTCGACACCGGGTGCGGCAGCGCCCACCCGAGCCCGAACCGCAACGGCAGCCGCAGCACCAGATCGGTGCTGTCGGTGGGGTGCGCGAACACCGCGTCGACCACCGCCGGTGACAGCAGGCGGGTGCCCTCGACGAGGCCGCCCTGCGCGAGCATCTGGTTCATGCGCGCGAGCGCGCGGGCGTTGCCGGTTCCGCCGGCCCCGCCGATGCCGGCGGCCCGCCACTCCCGCGTCCAGCTGTCCCGCGCCCCGAGGATCGGCCCGCTGTATGCCCGGGTCGCGATCGACCCCGGCTCGGGCCGTGACGCCGGGTCGCGCGGCACGCGCGGCGGCGGCACGACGAGGCTCACGCGGTTCTCCTCGCTCTCGGGCAGCCCCAGCCAGAAGTCCGCGCCGAGCGGGTCGGCGAGCTCCTCCGCGACGAACCGGCCGAGAGGGCGCCCGTCGATGCGCCGCACGACCTCACCGATCAGGTGGCCGAAGCACACGAGTGCGTAGCCGGACTGCGAGGTGCCCGGGGCGAACCAGGGTTCCTGGGCCGCGAGGCGGGCGGCCGCGGCATCCTGATCGAGGATGTCCGACACCGTCACCGGCTGCTCCCAGGCGGGCACACCGGCCGTGTGGTCGAGCAGTTGCCGCACCGTGATGTGCGCCTTACCGGCCGCCGCGAACTCGGGCCAGTAGCGCGCCACCGGGGCGGCGAGGTCGAGCCGGCCGCGCTCGACGAGCTGCAGCGCCGCGAGGGCGGTGACGGTCTTCGAGTTCGACCAGGTGTTCGTGATCGTGTCGGCGCCCCACGGCACCGTGCCGGCGGGGTCGGACCAGCCGCCCCAGAGGTCGACGACCACCTCGTCGTCGACGATGACGCACAGCGAGCCGCCGAGCTCCTCGCCGGAAGCCAGGTTGCGGGCGAAGGCGTCCCGCACGCCGGCGAAGGATGCCGCCGCGAACCCGTCGATCTCGCCGGGAGGTGCTGCGGGGGTTCCGGCGGTGTCGCTCACCCGGTCAGTCTTCCACGCCTCCGGCGGCGACCCGGTGCTGCAGCTGGGCGATCAGGTCAAGCTTGTCGAGCACCGGCTCGGGGATGACGAACGGGTAGAGGTCGTGCTTGCCCATCGCGCGGTTCATCATGTTCAGTGCGGTGGCCAGCGGCATCCAGATGAGCCTCACGACCTCGCTGAACCGCGGTGCCGAGCGGATGTCGCCGACCGCTGCGAGCGCGTAGGCGCGGGCCGTCTCGACACTGTCGCAGATGTGGAGGAAGTGCGCCCACGTCTCAGCGAAGTCCTCGAAGGGGTGCATGGTGGCGTAGGCGGAGATGAACGAGGCCTCCCACCCGGCAGGCGCACCGTCGGCGTAGTGACGGTCGAGGGCCTCGCCGTAGTCGGCGCGCTCATCGCCGAACAGCTCGCGGGAGCGGGCGACGAGGTCGTCGTCCCGCAGGAACCGCCACTGGATGTAGTGCCCGACCTCGTGCCGCAGGTGCCCGAGCATCGTGCGGTAGGTCTCGCCGAGCTGCGCGCGCACGCTCTCGCGGTGCGCGTCGTCGGCCTCGGCCAGGTCGATCGTGACGACCCCGTCGTCGTGCCCCGTGACCACCGGCGCCGTCTCGCTCGAGAGCAGGTCGAAGCAGAGCCCGTCGATCGCGTCTGCGCTCTTCGGCACCACCGGCACCCCGAGGCGGTCTAGCTCGAAGACGAGGTAGCGCTTCGCGCGCTCGGCGTCCACGAGGTAGGCCAGGCCCGCGGCATCCGCATCGTTCGGACGCGTGCGCGTCAGATCGCATGCCGCGCACTGCCCGCCCTCGAGAGGGGCGAGCCAGGTGCATCCGGTGAGCGCGAGGTTGCGGCACACGTGCGAGACGAGCCCCGCCGCGTCGACATAGCGGCCCGCCGCGTCGACGGGCACGATGTCGGCCTCGCCGCGGGAGAAGCCGAGGCCCGTGCCGCAGGTCACGCAGACAGAGTTCTCGAAGAACAGACGGGAGCCGCACACACGGCAGGCGAAGGCCTTCACGCGACGATGGTGTCACATCCGGATGCCGCGGCCCGGGGCTTGCGCCCGGCCCCCGTCTGCGGCAGCCCGTCGCCCTGTGCCGTGGCTGCTGCCCCTCTCCCGCCGGAAGGCACGTTGCGCGGTGCGCGGCGTCCGTGGCTGCCGCCGCTCTCCGCGCCGGAAGGCACGTTGCGCGGTGCGCGGCGCCCCGTGGGTCGCGCAGCGTGCCTTTTCGTGGGCGGTTGGGCCGGGGGCGGCGTGGCGGGGCAGAGGCGGTGGGTGCGGTGGGTGGCGCGGGCGCGGCGCGCGGCGGCGCGGCAGTGGGTGCGGGGCGGCGGTGGGGTGGGGCGGCGGCGCGGTGAGCGGTGGCGGGGCGGCGGCACGGCGGTGGGTGCGGCGGCGCGGTGAGCGGCGGCGCGGTGGGGGCGCCGCGGGCTCAGGCCGGGGAGAACTCGGTCTCGGGGATGACGTCGACCGCGACCTTGAGGGTCGACTTCTTCGCCTCGGTGTAGATGATGCCCTTCACCGGGGTGACGTCGCCGTAGTCGCGACCCCACGCGACGGTGACATAGCGCTCGCCCGCCCACTGGTCGTTCGTCGGGTCGATCGCGAGCCACGCGTCGGAGCCGGGCACCCAGACTGCGAGCCATGCGTGCGAGGCATCCGCACCCAGCACCCTGGTCTTGCCGGGCGGAGGCGTCGTCGACAGGTAGCCGCTGACGTAGCGCCCGGCGAGGCCGTGGCTGCGCACGCACGACAGCGCGAGGTGGGCGAAGTCCTGGCAGACGCCCGCCCGCTTGGCGAAGACGTCGGCAACGGTGCTCGTGACCGTCGTCGCCTTGCTGTCGTAGTCGAAGTCGGCCTTGATGCGGTGCATCAGGTCGGTGACCGCCTCGCCGATCGGCCGGCCCGGGGTGAAGCTGACCGCCGCGTAGTCGCGCACCTCGGGCAGCATCGCGACCTTCGGCGACGGAATCGCGAACTCGGTCGCCGTCCACACGTCGGCGCCGATCACGCCGTGCAGGGGGCGCGCCGACTCCCACGGGCGCGCGAGGGCATCGACGTCGTAGGCCGTGTCGACGACCTCGACCTCGGTGCGCGCCTCGACCACCAGCCGCTCGTGCGGGTCGGTCACGTGGAAATAGGTCAGGTGGTTGCCG
>NZ_LMPK01000007.1:27291-29959 GCF_001423825.1 Microbacterium sp. Leaf351 | reverse complement strand
CCCGCTGCCACGGCAGCGCCCGGGGGGCGAGGTGCGCGAGTCCGAGGCTGTTCTCGACCTCCGAGCTGTATGTGTA
Source organism: Microbacterium sp. Leaf351 (assembly GCF_001423825.1). Classification (NCBI taxonomy): domain Bacteria; kingdom Bacillati; phylum Actinomycetota; class Actinomycetes; order Micrococcales; family Microbacteriaceae; genus Microbacterium; species Microbacterium sp. Leaf351. The sequence continues at coordinate 29,883 of NZ_LMPK01000007.1, read as the reverse complement.
CTCGGTGCAGTGCCTCACGCGGTACTTCATGACGCCACCGCCAGCAGCTCGGTGAGCGACAGCGCGGTGATCGGCTGCGCGGTCGGGCCGCTTGCGAAGTGCAGGTCGGCGACCGCCTCGGCCAGCAGCCGCAGCTGGGCGATCGTGTCGTCCAGCAGGCGCTCGAGCCCGTCACGGTGACCGTCCGAGGTCGACGCGAGGGCTGCGGCATCCGTCTCTGCCAGCGTCTGCTCGAGCTGCTCCAGCAGACGCTCGGGGCGCGTGGAACCCGTCGATCGGGGGAGCGCCGTGAGGCGCGCGCGCAGCTCGCCCAGCGCGAAGGCCACCGAGCGCGGGTTGCGGGCGTCGAGCAGCAGCAGCTCGAGCACGCCGTACACGCGCACGTTGCCGCGGTAACGGCGACGCTGGGTCACGGCGCTCTCGGCCGAGGCGAGCACCATCTCCAGCACCGACAGCTCGACGAACCGCTCGCGCTTCTCGACGACCGTGGACCGCAGCAACAGGCACACCTGCAGCGACCGCTCGATCCAGCGGCCCGCCTCGATCGCCAACCAGCCGTCGTCGCGGATCATGTTCGCCGTCACCGCCTGCAGGGACAGGATGCCGGTGAGCATGCGGCCGGCGCCGTCGGCGATCTGACGCTGGCCGGAGGCGCGCAGCTCGCCGAGCGCACGGTCGCTCGCCGCGACGCTGCGCCACACGTCGTTCGAGAGCTGGTCGCGCACCGCCTCGAGCGCGAAGCGCAGCTGCGCGAGCGACTGCGCCGCGGTGCCGGGTCGGGATGCCTCGACGATCGCCGACCGCAGCTCCTGGTGCACCGTGCCCGGCCGTCGCCCGATGAGGCGTTCGATCGCGGCCATCGCGACCAGCACGGCGTCGTCGGCGGCCGCGTCGCCCGCAGGCAGCCGGTCGGCGTGCGTGTGCACCGCCACGACGAGGCGCAGCAGGTCCTCCGCCCGCTCGGCGTAGCGGCCGATCCACCACATGTCCTCGATCGCGCGGGGTCCGAGCGCGGGGATGACCCCGGAGACCGACACCGGCTCGAGCTCGAGCAGACCCTGGTCGGGATCGCCCGGCGTGCTCTTCATGACCCAGACGTCCTTCGAGACCCGGCCCGGACGCTGCGCGTGCGCGACGTTGGCCAGCCCCCCGACGAGGGGGCGATAGGTCGAGCCATGCCGCAGCGTGAAGGTGCGCAGCGTCACGGGGGCGGCCAGCGCCTGCCCATCGGCACCGCACACCGGCGCCTGCGACAGGGTGAGCACCTCGTGCCCGGCCCAGCGCCACGGGTTCTCGCCGATCAGCGCACGCACCGCGTCGGGCGAGGCATCCGCGTCGGGCATGCCGGCGCCGTCGATCGTGCGCACCGCGAACGACTCGTCGTCGAGGCGGGCGAGCAGCACCTCGAGGCCAGTCGCGTCGCCGCCCCACCAGGTCGCCGGTGTCGACAGCCGCAGCTGCTCGCCGAGCAGACGCTCACAGAGCTCCGGCAGCACGGGCGACAGCGCCGGGTTCTCGAGCACGCTCGCGCCCAGTCCGTTCACGACCCGCACGCGACCGCGGCGGATGACCTCGACGAGACCGGCGACCCCCAGCCGCGAGTCGGAGCGCTGCGTGAGCGGGTCGCACCACGCGGCATCCACCCGTCGCAGGATGACGTCGACGCGCTCGGTCGGGCGCACCTCGGGCCAGCCCGACGGCTTGACCCAGAGCCAGCCCTCCCAGACGACCAGATCGCTGCCCTGCACGAGCGGGAAGCCGAGGGCTCCGGCGAGGTAGGCCTGGTCGTACGCGGTCTCCGACAGGGCGCCCGGGGTGAGGATCACCACCCGCGGGTCGGCGACCCCCTCGGCCGCGCTCAGCAGGCTCTGCCGCAGCGCCGCGAAGTAGGGGTCCATGCGGTGCAGCCGGTGCTCCTGGTAGAGCTCGGGCAGCACCTGCGAGATGACGCGCCGGTTCTCCCGCGCATAGCCGAGGCCCGACGGCGCCTGGGTGCGGTCGGTGAGCACGCACCACTCGCCGGACGCGTCGCGACCGAGATCGGAGGCGAGCAGGAACAGGGATGTCTCGCCGGTGCCCGCGCGCACGGCGGAGCGCACGTAGCCCGCGTGCCCGAACACCGCCGCCGCCGGGATCGAACCGTCGGCCAGCAGCGTCTGCGGGCCGTAGAGGTCGGCGAGGATCGCATCGAACAGCTCGGCGCGCTGCGCCAGGCCCGCCTCGATGCGCGTCCACTCGTCGGGGGCGAGCACGAGCGGGACCGGGTCGAGCTGCCACGGCTGCGCGTCACCGCCCGCGGGGGCGTACGTCACTCCGTCGTCGACGAGGAACTGCCGCACCTCCGCCTCGGCCCGCTGAAGCTCCGCGGGTGTGAGCGCGACGACGCTCTCGGCCATCGCCTTCCACGCCTCGCGCAGCGTGCCGTCGGGGGCGATCACCTCGTCGTACCGCACGCGCGCGAAACCGCTCCCGCCCAGCGGCAGGGCCGGCTGGGCGAGGGTGGCGGCGTAGTCGCGGATGACCGTCACGGGCGGGGCGCCCTCCTGAGGTCGAGGGTGTGCGGGTAGTCGGCGGTCGCGGCGGCGCGCCCGC
>NZ_LMPK01000007.1:14651-27204 GCF_001423825.1 Microbacterium sp. Leaf351 | reverse complement strand
CCTCGACCGTCAGCGGCGCCTGCACCTCGATCGTCGGGTGCAGCGCCGACCACGGCTGCCAGGCGCGATAGCGCACACCCGCGTAGTGCGTGTCGGGCGCGCGGCCGGCGGTGAGGGGCACCGACACACCATTGCACGCGACGAGGTGTCGGCGCACATCGAGGCCCGTCACCCGCACCTGGATGCGCTCGAGCGACGAGTCCACGTAGCGGGCGGTTCCGCCGGAGCTGGCCTCCTCGCCCAGCACGTGCCACGGCTCGATCGCCTGGCGCAGCTCGAGTTCGATGCCGCCGGGAAGGGTCACCTGGCCGATGCGGGGAAAGCGGAACTCGGTGAACGCGTCGAGCCAGCCGTGCTCGAACGCGATTCCCGCCGCGCGCAGGTCGTCGATGACGGCCGCGATGTCGGCGGCCGCGCCCTCGGGCAGCAGGGCGTCCTCGTGGAGCCGGGTGCCCCAGCGCACGAGGGGGCCGGCGTCGGGCCGATCCCACAGCATGGCGACGAGGGAGCGCACCAGCAGCGCCTGCACGAGGGCGAGCTGAGGATGCGGCGGCATCTCGAATCCGCGCAGCTCCAGCAGCCCCAGCCGGCCGCGTGACGAGTCGGGACTGTAGAGCTTGTCGATGCAGAACTCGGCCCGGTGCGTGTTGCCGGTGAGGTCGGTGAGCAGGTGGCGGAATGCGCGGTCGACGACCCACGGGCTCGGATCCTCGCCGGCGGTTGCGGCGGCCCGTGACATCCGCTCGATCTCGCGCAGCGCGATCTCCATCTCGTAGACCGCCTCAGGACGCCCCTCGTCGAAGCGCGGCGCCTGGCTCGTCGGGCCGATGAACCGGCCCGAGAACAGGTACGACAGGCTCGGGTGGCGCTGCCAGTAGGCGATGAGGTTGGCGAGCAGCTGCGGGCGCCGCAGCAGCGGCGAGTCGACCGGCTGCGCGCCGCCGAGCGTGAGGTGGTTGCCGCCGCCGGTGCCGGTGTGGAGGCCGTCGAGATCGAACTTCTCGGTGGTGAGGCGGGCCTGCCGGGCGTGCTCGTACAGGGTGGTGGTCAGCTCCCGCTGCTCCGCCCACGACGAGGTCGGCTGCACGTTCACCTCGATCACACCCGGGTCGGGGGTGACGACGAGCTGGCGCAGCCGGGCGTCCGGCGGCGGGCCGTAGCCCTCGATCACCACGCGCACCCCGGTCTGGGCGGCGGCGAGCTCGATCACCCGCAGCACGGCCGCGTAGGCCTCGAGCGTGTCGGTCGGGGGCAGGAACACGTGCACCTGCCCGTCGCGCGCCTCGATCGAGAGCGCCGTGGTCGGCGCGCCGTCGACCGGCACGACCGTCACCTCGGGGATCTCCACCCGCACCCGCGGGCCGGCCTCGAGATACGACGGCTCGCCGGTGCCCTCCGGGTCGACCCACGACAGCTGGTCGAGCGGCAGCCGGAGCCCTGCCGGGCTCGACCCCGCCGCCAGCACGAGCCGACCGCGGCGGAACCGCCAGCGCGGACTCGTCCACTCCTCGCCCGTCACGAGCGGCACCACCCATCCGACCGGCACGTCGGTGGCGGCGTCCAACGCGGCGACGTCGGCGACACCGCCCGGTTCCTCAGCGGGTGCACCCACCGGCTGCCGCACCTCGGCGGCGAGCGGCACGAGCGGATCCTCGTAGGCGGCCAGCAGCTGTGTGCGCGGCAGCCCCAGCACCTCGATCACGCGCTGCGCGAGCGCGTCGGCATGAGCGGATGCCGCGGCATCCGGTTCGTCCCCCCAGGGGTCGGCGAACAGGGCGGGGTCGCGCCACAGGGGTTCGCCGTCGGCGCGCCACTGCAGGGCGATGTTCCAGCGCGGCAGCGGCTCGCCGGGGTACCACTTGCCCTGGCCGCGATGCACGACGCCTCCGGTGGCGTACTCGCGTCGGAGGCGCTCGGCCAGATCGTTCGCGAGGGCGCGCTTGTGCGGCCCGTCGGCGGCGGTGTTCCACTCGGCCGCGGTCGCGTCGTCGAGGGCGACGAAGGTGGGCTCCCCGCCCATCGTGAGCCGCACGTCGGCGTCCGCCAGACGCCGGTCGACGGCCTCGCCGAGCGCGTCGATGCGCTCCCACGCGGCATCCGGGTAGGGCTTCGTGGTGCGGGGGTCCTCGTGCACCCGGCGCACCTCGTTCGCGAAGTCGAACGTCACCTCGACCGGCTCGGTGGCGCCCGCGATCGGGGCGGCCGACGAGGGGTGCGGCGTCGCGGAGAGCGGGATGTGCCCCTCGCCGGCGAACAGGGCGCTCGTCGGATCCAGGCCGATCCAGCCGGCGCCGGGCACGAACACCTCGGCCCACGCGTGCAGGTCGGTGAAGTCGGCGGCGGCGCCGCTCGGCCCGTCGAGCGACTCGCGGTCGGGCGCGAGCTGCACCAGGTAGCCCGACACGAACCGGGCGGCGAGGCCGTAGCCGCGCAGCAGGCTCACGAGCAGCCACGCGCTGTCGCGGCACGAGCCGATGCCGCGGGCGAGGGTCTCGTCGGGGGTCTGCACGCCCGCCTCCATGCGCACCGAGTAGGCGACGTCGCCGTAGACGGCCCGGTTCAGGTCGGCGAGGAACGTCACCGTCGGCACGCCGTCGGCGGGGAGCGGGGGCAGCTTCTCCCGCCACGCGAGCGCCGCGGCGCTGTCGTCGACCGGCCGCAGGTAGGGCGCGAGGTCGGCGGCGAGGGCGTCGTCGTAGGCGAACGGGAACCGCTCGGCGTACTCCTCGATGAAGAAGTCGAGCGGGTTGATGACCATGAGGTCGGCGACGAGCCCGACCGTCACCTCGAGGTGGTCGATCTTCTCGGGGAACACGATGCGCGCCAGCCAGTTGCCGAACGGATCCTGCTGCCAGTTCAGGAAGTGACCCTCCGGCGACACCGTCAGCGAGTACGCCTCGATGGGCGTGCGCGCGTGCGGCGCCGGCCGCAGCCGGATCGTGTGGGGCCACGCCTTGACGGAGTGGGCGAACCGGTAGCTCGTGCGGTGCTCGAGCGCGACCTTGATCGACATGAGCACAGCATGGCCCACGGCTGTTGCGCCGTCGTTACGTCACACCGAGTGAGACGGATGCCGCGGCATCCGCTCTCAGGCGGCGACCGGGTCGCTCGGGGCCGCGTTCGCGGACACGAAGTCGCGGAAGTCGGCGGCCGAGAGGTTCGCGTACGCGAGCGACCACTCGAGGATCGCGTCGGTCACCTGGCGGCCGTTGCCCGCGTAGCCGACGATCTCCGCCGCCACCGGGTCCTGCGCGTGGGCGCGGGCGAGCACCCCGCCGCACGCCTGGGCGTACTCCACGAACGACACGTCCTCGAGGGTGTCGGTGTCGATGCTGCCCTTCAGGTCGTGGAACTGGCGCACGTAGTAGTCGCCGGCCGGCGCCTGCACGTACCCGAGGAACGGGTCGCTGAAGGCCTGCTGGATGCGCTGCAGCGACACCACACGGGCACCCTGGCCTCCGTCGGCGATGCTCGCGCGCAGGGTGAACGGCTGCTCGATGCGGCCGTACTGCTCGAGCACGCTGGGACCTGCCTGCTTCATCTGCAGGAGCATGACGCGGCCGTCGCCGTCCTCGAGCGCGGCGAGGTAGCAGCGCGTGCCGACGGAGCCGACGCCGACCACGCGGCGGGCGACGTCGGCGACGGCGTAGTGCTGCAGCAGCAGCGCGATGTCGACGCTCGCCGAGCGCTGGTAGGCGCCGTACAGGCTCCGTGCGCGCTCCTCGATCTCGTCGTCGACGTGGGTCATGGTGGGCGGGGCCTCGACGAACACCGCGCGGCCCGCGGCATCCGTCGTCGTCCAGCGGCGCGCGGCACGATCGCCGGTGCGCCGCAGCGCGTCGGACATCGCCGCCGCCAGCGCCTTCCGCGACGTCTTGGCGAGAGCGCCCATGCCCTTCTTCGGGTCGAGGTGCAGCGAATACCGCTCACGGGCGCTGAGCGCGGTGAGTCGGCGCAGCGTCGCGAGGTAGGCGCCGACGGCGGCGCGCGCGGCCCGCTCGGTCACGGCGGCGTCGCGCGAGGTGTGGCGACCGCCGACGACGATGCTCGTCACCAGGCGCTTCACATCCCACTCCCACGGCGCCCACGCGGCCTCGTCGAAGTCGTTCAGGTCGAACACGAGCGTGCGCTGCGGCGAGGCGTAGAAGCCGAAGTTCGCCACATGCGCGTCGCCGCAGGAGGCGACCACGATGCCCGAGTGGGGGTCGTCGGCGAGGTCTGCCGCCATGAGTGCGGCCGTGCCCCGGTAGAAGGCGAACGGGTCGGTCGACATGCGCTCGGCCCGTAGCCCGAGGAGATCGGGGATGCGGGTCTCGTTCTGCGCCGCGAGGATGCCCAGCGGATCACGGGTCGCGACCGTGAGTGTCGCGAGGTCGCGACGGGCGGTGGCGCGCCGCGCCTCGACGCCCCGGGCGTGGAGGTCGGCGGTGGACGGCAGGGGTGCATCGAGCGGCATGCGCACATCTTGGCACCACAGGGCCTCCTTTAGTCTGGATCGACGAGAGGGGCTTGGGGCGCATGCGATTCTTCTTCGACGCGCGGTACATCCGCCCGCACGGACACGACGGCATCAGCCGCTACTCCGCGGGGCTGGCGACCGCGATCGCCGAGCTCGCCGACGTGACGTTCCTCGTGCACGACCCGGAGCAGCTCGCTGTGCTCCCCGACGGCGTCGAGCACCTGTTCCTGCACGCGCCGACCTCGGCGAAGGAGCCGTTCACCGCCCGCATCCTCAACGCGTACGAGCCCGACGTGGTGTTCTCGCCGATGCAGACGATGGGCACGATCGGCCGGCGGTTCCGGCTCATCCTGACTCTCCACGACACGATCTACTACCGGCACCGCACGCCGCCCGCCGAGTTCACTCCGCTCGTGCGGCTCGGGTGGCGGCTGTTCCACCTCTCCTACGTGCCGCAGCGGGTGACGCTCAACGCCGCCGACGTCGTCGCGACGGTGAGCGAGACCAGCCGCGACGAGTTCGCGCGGGTGCGGCTCACGAAGCGTCCGGTCGTGGTCATCCCGAACGCCCCCGACGACCTGGGCGCGTTCCTCGACACCGAGGCGGATGCCGCGGCCACTCCGTCGCACCTCGTCTACATGGGCTCGTTCATGGGCTACAAGAATGTCGAGACCCTCATCGCCGCGATGGCCCACCTGCCCGACAAGACGCTGCAGCTGCTGAGCCGCATCGGCCCGGTCCGCCAGGCCGAGCTCGAGGCGCTCGTGCCGCCGGGCGCCCGGGTCGAGTTCGCCGGCGGCGTGAGCGACGCGCAGTACGCCCGCGCGCTCGCCGACGGCTCCGTGCTCGTCTCCGCCAGCCTCGACGAGGGCTTCGGGCTGCCGCTCGCCGAAGCACTCGGGATCGGCGTGCCGGTCGCTGCATCCGATCTGCCGATCTTCCGCGAGGTCGCCGGCCCCGGTGCGGAGTACTTCGACCCCCACGACCCGGGATCGGTCGCCCGTGCCGTGCGGCGGCTCGATGACCCCGCGCACCGTGCCGAGGTCATCGCCGCGGGCCGCGCGCACGTCGCGCGCTACTCGTGGCGGCGCTCGGCTGAGACACTCCTGGACGTCGCGTCTTCCCTCGTCGATCACCCGGGATCCCGCCGGGCCGCCAGGTAGGCTCGACTTCCGTGTCCGACAGACCCCTGACGATCCTCATCGGCTGCGACACCTTCTCACCCGATGTGAACGGTGCGGCCCGGTTCGCCGAGCGCCTCGCCGCGGGCCTTGTCGAGCGCGGGCACGACGTGCACGTGATGGCCCCGAGCATCACCCATCGCGATCACGGTCCCCGGGTCGAGGTCATCGAGGGGGAGAACGTTACCGTGCACCGGCTGCCGTCGTGGCGCTGGTACCCGCACGACTGGCTGCGCTTCGTGTGGCCGTGGCTGGCGAAGCACTACGCCCGTCAGGTGCTCGACGCGGTGAAGCCCGACGTGGTGCACATCCAGTCGCACATCGTGATCGGGCGCGGGCTCGCGCGCATCGCGTCGCAGCGCGGCATCCCCGTGATCGCGACGAACCACGTGATGGCCGAGAACATCCTCGACTTCACGACCCTGCCCCCGCTGCTCGACAGGCTCTTCGTGAAGCTGGCCTGGGATGACGCCCGCCGCACCTTCGACCTGGCGCGCGCGGTGACGACCCCCACGAAGCGCGCGGCGGACTTCCTGGTGGCCGCGATCGACCTGCAGGGGGTCATCCCGATCAGCTGCGGCATCGACGCCGGCAACTACACCGCCGACCTCGAGCCGCGCACCGAGAACCGGGTGCTGTTCGTGGGTCGCCTCACCCGCGAGAAGCAGATCGACCTGCTGTTCAAAGCGGTCGCGTTGCTCGACCCGGCCCTCGACGTGCACGTCGACATCGTCGGCGGCGGCGACCAGCGCAAGCAGCTCGAGCTCGTCGCGCACGAGCAGGGCCTCGACGGGCGGGTGCACTTCTACGGCCGCGTCGACGACGACGAGCTGCGGCGCATCTACACGCGCGCCAGTCTGTTCGCCATGCCCTCGATCGCCGAGCTGCAGTCGATCGCGACGATGGAGGCCATGGCCTCGGGCCTGCCCGTCGTGGCCGCCGACGCGATGGCGCTGCCGCATCTCGTGCACGACGGCGAGAACGGCTATCTGTTCGATCCGACGAGCGCGGAGGACTTCGCCGCGAAGCTCACGACGGTGCTCACGGCGGATGCCGCCGAGCGCCGCCGGCTGCAGCAGGCCTCGCTCGACGGGGTGAAGGTGCACGACATCCAGCGCACCCTCTCGACGTTCGAGAAGCTCTACCGCGGCGAGCCCGTCGAAGCCTGAGCCCGCCGCACGGCGCCGCGCGGTCGCCGCGCACGCGGGGCGACCGCAGCACCGTCGTCGCGATCGGGGAGGCGAGACCAGTCGGTGCGCACGGGGCGGCTGTCTCCGCGGATCACCTCGACGACCGTCCAGAGGGCGGCCGCGAGGCCGAGGAGCGCGAGCAGCACGAGGAGGATCATGGCGCTCACGCTACGGTCGTCGTGATCACGCCAAAAGTGGCAGAATGGACAGAGAGCGTATGCTTTCTGCCACAGCCGCGCGGGTCGCGGCGCCCGAGAGGATGCCCCATGAGAACCGTCGCCGTGATCGTGCAGCCCGGCTTCGCGCCGTTCGAGTTCGGCCTCGCCTGCGAGGCGTTCGGCCTCGACCGCAGTGACGACGGCATCGAGCCGTTCGAGTTCCGCATCTGCGCCCCCGACCCCGGGGCGATCCCGTCGAATCTCGGCTTCAGCATCAACGTCGTCGACGACCTCACCTTCGCCGAGACCGCCGACCTCGTCGTCGTCACCCCCGTGCCGCGCGCATCCTGGTCCCGCATCGACCCGCGGGTCACCGCCGTGGTGCAGGCGGCCGCCGCCCGTCGTGCGTGGCTCCTGAGCGTCTGCTCGGGCGCGTTCGTGCTCGCCGCCGCGGGCGTGCTCGACGGTCGGCGGGCCACCACCCACTGGAAGTACGCGACCGAGATGACCCGGCTCTACCCGGCCGTCGACCTCGACCCCGACGTGCTCTACGTGCAGGACGACACGATCATCACGAGCGCGGGCACCGCGGCCGGCCTCGACGCCTGCCTGCACCTGCTGCGCATCGAGCTCGGTGCCGAGGTCACCAACACCATCGCCCGCCGGATGGTCGTGCCCCCGCAGCGCGACGGCGGCCAGGCGCAGTTCATCTCGCAGCCGCTGCCCGCCGTGGCCTCGCTCTCGCTCGCGCCGGTCACCGACTGGATGCTCGCGAACCTGCACCTCGACCTGACCGTCGATCAGCTCGCCGCGCGTGCCCACATGTCGACCCGCACGTTCGCGCGGCGCTTCAAGCAGGACCTCGGTGCGACGCCGGCGGCCTGGCTCGCCCGGCAGCGGGTGCTGCACGCGCAGCGGCTGCTCGAGCGCACCGACCACGGCATCGACCGCATCGCCGACGAGAGCGGCTTCGGCTCGGCGGCCGTGCTGCGTCAGAACTTCGTGCGCACGCTCGGACTCAGCCCGAGCGCCTACCGATCGCGCTTCTCGTGCCCCGACGAGAGGGCGGATGCCGCGGCATCCGCCGCCTGATCAGGATGCCCCGAGCACCTCGTCGATCGTCTGCCACGCCGTGGCGAGCGCCCCGTCGGGAGCCGTGAGCGAGGCGCGCAGGAAGCCGTCCTCGGGGGAGTAGACGGTGCCGGCGGAGACGAGCACGCCGCGGGCGGCGAGCTCGTCGGCGAGGGCCGCACCCGAGCGGCCGGTGTCGCGGACGTCGAGCCAGAGGTAGAAGCCGCCGAGGCCCGACGGAGTGACCGACGCGAGGCGGCCGGGCAGTGCCGCTGCGGCGTTCTCGTACCGAGCCCGATATATCGCAGAGAGCTCTGTGCCGCGGTCGGGGAGTCGCTCGAGAGCCGTGGCGCCGACGATCTGCGCCGTGATCGGCGCGCACCCGACCGTCGTGCCGTGCACCGCCGCGACGGCGAGCCGCGCCTCCGCGGGCGCGACCAACGAGCCGAGCCGCAGTCCCGTCATCGAGAACCGCTTCGAGAAGGTGCGCGCGGCGAACGTGACATCGCGGCCGCCGACGTCGAGCGGCGACGCGGCGCGACCACCGTCGAACACGATCGACTCGTAGGCCTCGTCGGAGAGGATGCGCGCGTCGTACCGCTCGACGAGCGCGACCAGCGCCGCCATCGCGGCGGCCGACGCGACCGCGCCCGTCGGGTTCGAGGGCGAGTTGGCGACGACGAGCCGGAAGCCGGCGCGCAGCGCCTGCTCGATCTCGTCGAGGGCGAAGAAGTCGTCACCGGACGGTCCCTGGCGGTAGCGGGCGACGGGGAGCCCGAGCTGCTCGGCGAGCACCAGGTCGTTCGGCCACGCCGGGTCGGGGATGACCACACCTGCCGTGCCCCCGACGATCAGGGCGACGGCCACCGCACCCGTGCCGCCCACCGTGACCACCACGTCCTCGACCGGGACGCGGCCGGAGGAGCTGGTCGTGTCGGCCGCGATGAGGGCCCGAAGCTCAGGGAGTCCGAGCTTCGGGGTGTAGCCGGTGCGGCCGTCGCGGAAGGCGCGGGCCGCGGCATCCGCCAGTTCCTGCGGGAGCGGCTGGTCCGGCTCGCCGATCGCCAGATCGATCGCCCCGGCCACCGTCGACGTCGTCATCATGCGGGCGACGGCATCGGAACCGCTCGTGGGCGTGGGTGAGGTCATGGGGTGCCTTCGATCATCGTGAGGGCCGCGGCGACAGTCGGGAACGTGTCGGCGAGGCTCGGATATCGACATCGTAGGAGCCGCTCCATGTCGTCTCCGTGTCGGTATCGCGCTCGGAAACCGGAAAGCGACTGCCATGGACATCTGGACGAAACATTCACGGGTTCTCCTGTCATCACGCCCTTCGTCGACCCGGACCGGGCGGGCACCGCTTCCCACATCCACCGCCTCATGACTCGAGGAGCACCCGTGAGATCCACCATCCGCCGCGGCATCCCGGCACTTGCCGTCGCCGCCCTGTCGGCCCTCGCGCTGTCGGCCTGCGCCGCCGGCTCGCCCCAGGCCACGTCCTCCACCACCTCCGGCGACGTCATCATCGCCGCCGCCGACCCGTCGCTGCTGCCCTACAACTTCACCGGCAGCGACGGTTCGACGTGGGAGGGCATCAACGTCGACCTGGCCGCCGCCCTCTCGACCAAGCTCGGCCGCACGATCCAGTTCCAGAGCGCCGGATTCGACACGATCATCCCCGGCCTCACCTCGGGACGCTTCGACATGGCTCTCACCGGCATGTTCGACACCAAGGAACGCCAGAAGAGCGTCGACTTCGTCGACTACCTCAAGGCGGAGAACAACTTCCTCACCCGGTCGGACTACCGCGACATCACCGATATGAACGACCTCTGCGGCGTGACCGTCGGCATCCCGTCGGGCGCCATCGAAGGCTCGCTCCTCGCGACCGCCTCCGAGAAGTGCACCTCCGAGGGCAAGGCGGCGATCACCGTCAACGAGTACTCGGACCTCAACGCCGTCGTGCTCGCCCTCACCTCCAAGCGCATCGACGTCACCCCGAACGACTCCGCCGCCAACGCCTACATCATGAAGAGCGCCAGCGGACTCAAGGTCTCGGGCGGCTACCAGAACGAGGGCTACTTCGCCGCGGCGTTCCCGAAGGGCAGCGCGCTGACCGCCGAGGTCGAGACGGCGTTCACCGAGATCATGGCCGACGGCACGTACGCCTCGATCCTCGACAAGTGGGGCGTTCCGTCCCGTGGCCTGACCGCCCCGATCGTCAACGGGTCGCCCTTCTGATGAGCGACACCCCTCGCACGGCGGCCGATGCCGACGTCATCGTCCCCCGCCCTCGGCGGTGGCGATGGCTCGGCATCGCCGTCGTGGCGGTCGTCGTCCTCTCGGTCGCGTGGTCGTTCCTCACGAACCCGCACTACGAGTGGAACGTCGTCCTGCAGTACCTGTTCGACCCCCGCATCCTCTCGGGCCTCGGCACCACGCTGCTGCTGACCCTCGTCGGCATGGTCATCGCGCTGGTCATCGGCCTCGCACTCGCCGTCATGCGGCTCTCCTCCAGCGGTCTGCTGGGCGGGGCCGCGGGCGTCTACATCTGGTTCTTCCGAGGCACGCCCGTTCTCGTGCAGATCATCCTCTGGTACAACCTGGCGATCATCATCCCCGACGTCGTGATCGGAGTGCCGTTCGGCCCGACCCTCTGGTCGATCGACACCAACACCCTCATCACGCCGTGGACCGCCGCGATCCTGGGCCTCTCCCTGAACGAGGCCGCCTACCTCGCGGAGATCATCCGGTCGGGCATCGTGTCGGTCGACAAGGGCCAGTCGGAGGCCGCGGATGCGCTCGCGATCGGTCGCGCCACCGCGTTCCGCCGCATCATCCTGCCGCAGGCCATGCGCGTGATCGTGCCACCCGCCGCGAATGAGGCGATCGGGCTGCTGAAGTACTCGTCGGTCGTGAGCGTCATCGCGCTGCCCGAGCTGCTCTACAGCGGTCAGCTGATCTACGCCCGCACCTATCAGACGATCCCCGTGCTGATCGTCGTCTGCATCTGGTACCTCGTCGTCGTGACGATCCTGACCGGGCTCGAGCATCTGCTCGAGCGACGCCTCGGCGTCGGGTTCCGCTCCGTCGGCGCCCACGGCACATCCTCGAGGAGGTGGTCGCGATGGCTGATCGCGAAGCGCTAGTCCGCCTGCGCAACATCCACAAGTCGTTCGGCCACGTCGAGGTGCTCTCGGGCATCGACCTCGACGTCGCCGCGGGCGAGGTCGTCTGCCTGATCGGGGCGTCGGGGTCGGGCAAGTCGACCCTGCTGCGGTGCGTCAACCACCTCGAACGCCCCGATCGCGGTCGCGTGTACGTCGGCGACCACCTCATCGGCTACGAGGAGCGCGCCGACGGCCGCTTGCACGAGCTGTCGCCGCGGCGCATCAATGCCCAGCGCACCGACATCGGCATGGTGTTCCAGCACTTCAACCTGTTCCCGCACCTGACCGTTCTCGAGAACGTCATCGAGGCGCCGATGCGCGTGCGCCGGCTCGACCGTGCCACGGCCACGGCGACCGCGCGCGATCTGCTCGACCGGGTCGGGATGGCGCACAAAGAGGATGCGTACCCGCGCACGCTCTCCGGCGGGCAGCAGCAGCGCGTCGCCATCGCCCGCGGCCTCGCCATGCGCCCGAAGCTCATGCTCTTCGACGAGCCCACCTCGGCGCTCGACCCCGAGCTCGTCGGCGAGGTGCTCGACGTCATGCGCGACCTCGCCCGCAGCGGCATGACGATGATCGTCGTCACCCACGAGATGGCCTTCGCCCGCGAAGTGGCCGGGCGCATCGCGTTCATGTCGGGCGGCGAGATCGTCGAGATCGGCACGCCGGCCGAGGTGCTCGGCAACCCGCAGCACGAGCGCACGCGTGCCTTCCTGTCGAAGGTGCTCTGACCATGGCCCCCTCGCCGACCCTCGCCTCCCTCGTCACCGGCGGCCTGACCGCCCGTGACGCCGAGCTGCTCGGACCCGTCGTGCTCTGCGCCGAACCGGGGAGTCCCGCGGCGGCGTTGCGGGTGAAGATCGGTCGCGCCGCGTGGCCGACGGTCGCGGTCGGTGCGCCGGTGCCGGCCGCGCATGCCGCGACGGAGCGGGATGCGCGGCTCATCCTCGTCAGCGGATCGAGCATCGACTGGATCGCCGCGGCCGTGAACGTGCTCCGCACCGCGGGGCAGACCCCCATCGCCGTCGTCGACGTCGACGTGCGCGACGACGTCGAGCTCGTGCTGCTCGACGCCGGCGCGAACATCGTGGTCGGGAGGACCGTCTCGCCGCGGGAGTTCAGCGCGCGCCTCCTCGCCCTCGTGCGCGCCCGTTCGGGCGAGGAGAGCCTGCGCGTGCGGTGGCTCCAGGCCGAGGGTCTCGCGCTCGACGTCGCTACCCGCAGCTGCACCCTCGACGGCGACGACCTCGCTCTCAGCCGGCACGAGTTCGAGCTGCTCACCGCGCTCATGTCGAACAGCGGCCGCGTCGTCTCCCACGAGGAG
>NZ_LMPK01000007.1:12781-14635 GCF_001423825.1 Microbacterium sp. Leaf351 | reverse complement strand
CCCGCCTGCGCAAGAAGCTCGGCGACCCGTCCGGCGACCCCCGATGGATCGCATCGGTGCGAGGCGTCGGCTACCGCTTCCTCCCCGCGACCGCCGAGATCGGCGACAACCGCAACGAGGATCGCATGCGTGCCGCCCTGGCCCGCCTGACCTCCCAGACCGACGCGCTCGGCGCCCTCGCCGACGCGCTCGCTGCGGCCGGCAGTGTCGATGCGGTCGCCGACACGACGGTCACCTGGGCCGTGTCGCGCGGATTCGCCGACGCCTCGACCGTCTTCCGCCTCGACGGCGGCACGAGCGACGACCCCCGGGCGACCCTCATCGCGAGCGCCGGGATGTCGGCCCGTTGGCGGCAGACGATCGCCACGGGCCATCCGGTCAACAACGCGTTCATCGGATCGCACGTGTACCGCAGCGGGCAGACCGTGCAGCTCAGCGACATGTCGAACCTGTCGGGGCGCTTCCCGGTGACCGCCCGCATGTCGACGGCCGAGGACCTGCACGCGTGCGTGCTCTTCCCCCTGCACACCGGCGGCCGCATCTGGGGCGATCTCGCGTTCCTCAGCCGCTCGCCGAAGGCCTTCAGTCCGGCGGTGGCGGGCTTCTTCCGCACGGTGGCGACGATCGTGTCGCTCGCGCTCGGGGCGGTCTCGCCCACGGCCGCCGTCGGACTCGACCCCCGGGAGGCGTCGCGTGCGTGAGGTGACCGACGCCGAGGTGCGTGCCGCGGTCGACGACCGCGCGCTCGTGGATGCGTGCACGGCAGCCCTCGCCGCCCTCGGGCGCGGTGAGGCGTCGCAGGCCGCGAAGCAGATGCTCCCCGCTGCGGGCGGCGGCTTCTTCCTGTCGATCTCGGCGGTGGTCCCGGCGCTCGGCTGGGCGATCTCGAAGTGGGCGTCGTACGTTCCCGCCGAGGGCGGCGCCGGACGCTCGACGTCGACGATCCTCGCGGGTCCCGCCGACGGCTCGGCGCCGACCGCGGTGCTGCGCGGCATGCTGCCGACGCGGCTGCGCACCGCGGCGGCGGCCGTCGCCGCGATCGAGGCGCTGGGGCGCGCGGATGCCGCCTCCCCCGTCGCGCTCCTCGGGTTCGGTCCGACCAACCGGGCCGTCGCCGACATGCTCGCCACTCTCCACGGTGTGCGGTCGTGGCGGGTGCTCGTGCGCTCGGACGCCGCAGGCGACCGTGCGCGTGCGGCGCTCCCGGGTGAGGTCGTCGTCGGAGGCAGGGACGCCCTGGCCGACGCCGTGCTCGCGGTGAGCGCGACGGGCGCCGGCGGCGCGGTGGCATCCGTCGCAGATCTCGCCCCGGGCGCGGCCGTCGTCTGCCTCGACGGCGCCCGCGTGTGGGAGACCGCTCACGCGACTCTGATCGACGACCGCAGCACCGCGCACGAGGTGGGCGGGCTCGCGCGCCTCGTCGCGGGACTCGATCCGGCGCCCGACGGGGCGGTGCTGATCGATCAGGCCGGTTCGGCGGTCACCGACGTGGCGCTGGCGAGCGTGGCCCTCGGCGAGCCGCAGAACGTGAGGGACCGATGGTGAGCCGCACCGGGTGGACCGCGACGGCGCTCACCGTCGTCGGCGCGTTCTCGGCGCTGCCGAGCGCGTTCTACACGCACATCGTCTCGGCGACCGGCACGCCCTGGGCGACCGCGCTGCTCTTCTCCGGCCACGGACTCGCGTCGATCGGCGGCATGACCGTCGCCGCGCGCGCCGCCCGACGGCGGAGCCTGGTGGCGATCGTGGTCGTGGCTGTCGTGCTGGATGCCGCGGGCGCCGCGCTGCTGGTGATCGCGCCGCTCGACCAGCTCGGGGTGCTTCTCGCGGCGCGCGTCGTCTGCGGGGCCGCGC
>NZ_LMPK01000007.1:11949-12728 GCF_001423825.1 Microbacterium sp. Leaf351 | reverse complement strand
GTTCGGCGGCGTCGGGCTCGGGTCGCTCTCGGCCGGGCTGCTGGCCGCTGCGGGCCTCTCCGCCTCGCAGGTCTTCCTCGTCGGGGCGCTCGCGCTCGCCGCCGTCGTCGCGGCCGCCGCGCTGCTCACGCCCGGCGACGCCGGCTCGGCCGTACCCGCCGCGTCGGCGTCGACGATCGCTGTGCCGGTCTCCGTGACGCCGTCCGCCGGCCGCGTGGTGACGCTGGCCGCGGCCGTCTTCGCCGCCAACGGCATCTTGGCCCTGTTCACGTCCACGCTCCCCGGCGAGATCGCGAGGCTCGCGGGCGGCGCGAGCCTCGTCGCCGGCCTCTCGGCGGGCACCGTGATGCTCTCGGCCGGTGCCGCCCGCCTGCTCGTCGGCGCCCGCCGCACCCGCCGGCTTCCCACCGCCCTCGCGGTGCTGCTCGCGATCGGTGCCGGTGGCATCGTCGCCGCCGTCGCGGGGCCCGCGCCGATCGCGATCGCCGCCGCCCTCGTCGCGGGGATCGCCCTCGGCGCCGCCGCCGGACTCGTGTACGACCTCGCCGTGCGGCGCAGCGCCGCCGTGGGCGCCCTCGTCACCGTGCAGCGCGCCGGACAGCTCGGCCTGGTCGTGCCGCCGGTGCTCATGACCGCGGCGGTGACCCTGTGACATCCGTGATCGAGATCGCGACGATCCTCATCCCCGCGCGACCCCCGACAGCGTCGATGCGCCCCCGACACATCGACCCCTCTCCGACCGAAAGACACTCATGAAAGCCAGCTTCGACATCGGCGGG
>NZ_LMPK01000007.1:11343-11917 GCF_001423825.1 Microbacterium sp. Leaf351 | reverse complement strand
CTTCAGCCGCGCCATCGCCGCGGGCATCTCCCAGGTGCTCGCCGACGCCGACCACCACACCGACGCGATCGACTCCGCCGTCGTGGGTGCCACCACCCTCGTGACCAACGCGCTCATCGAGCGTCGCGGCGCGAAGACGGCGCTCGTGACGACCCGGGGCTTCGGCGACGTGCTCGAGATCGGACGCGAATGGCGCTACGACCTCTACGACCCGCGCCTGCAGCTGCCCGACCCCCTCGTGGCGCCGACCGAGCGGTTCGAGGTCACCGAGCGTCGCGGCCCCCGCGGCGAGGTGCTCACCCCGCTCGACCGCGCCGACGTCGAGCGCATCGCCGACGAGCTCGCGGCGGCCGGCGTGGAGTCGATCGCGGTGTGCCTGCTGCACTCCTACGTCGACGCCGCCCATGAGGAGACGATCGCCGAGATCCTCGCCGAGCGGCTCCCCGATGTCCCCGTCACGCTCTCGGGACATCTCGTGCCCGTGATCCGCGAGTACGAGCGCACCGTCACGACGCTCGCCAACGCCTACGTGCGCCCGATCGCCGGCGAGCACTTCGAGGACATCGAGCGTGCG
>NZ_LMPK01000007.1:8945-11335 GCF_001423825.1 Microbacterium sp. Leaf351 | reverse complement strand
CCCGATCCGCCTGCTCGAATCGGGCCCGGCGGCCGGAGCGATCGGCGCCGCCTATGTCGGCGCCCAGCTCGGCATGGACCGCCTCATCGCCTTCGACATGGGCGGCACCACCGCGAAGGTCTGCATCGTGGAGGGCGGCGAGCCGACCGTGCGCAACGGCTTCGAGGTCGGGCGCGTGCACCGGCTGAAGCAGGGCTCGGGGCTCCCGGTGTCGATGCCCGTCGTCGACATGATCGAGATCGGCGCGGGTGGCGGCTCGATCGCCGCGCTCGACGGCCTCGGCCTGCTGAAGGTCGGCCCCCACTCGGCAGGCTCACGCCCCGGACCCGCCGGCTACGGACTCGGCGGCGAGGAACCCACCGTCACAGACGCCGACATCGTGCTCGGCTACCTCGACCCCGACTACTTCCTCGGCGGTCGCATGACACTGGATGCCGCGGCATCCCGTCAGGCGATGGTGTCGCGACTCGGCTCCGCGTTCGGTCACGACCCGGTTGCCGCGGCGGCCGGCATCGCCCGGGTCGTCGACGAGCACATGGCTCTCGCCGTGCAGGTGCACGCGACCGAGCACGGGCACGACCCGCGCACCTTCCCGATGGTCGCCTTCGGCGGTGCCGCCCCGGTGCATGCGGCGCGCATCGCCCGCATCCTCGGGGTGTCCCACGTGGTGATCCCGGCCGCCGCGGGCGTGCTCTCGGCGACCGGTCTCCTCGTGGCCCCGCCGATGGTCGAGGAGTCACGCACGCGCCTGCTCGAGCTGCGCGACTGGGACGCCGCGGCGGTCGAGGCGATCTACGCCGACCTCGTCGCCCAGGCCCAGCGCGAACTCGGCACCGACGTCGCCCGCATCGACCGGTTCGTCGAGATGCGCTTCCTCGGGCAGGGCTTCGAGATCGAGGTGGCCGTCGGCGACGGCGACGACCCCGCGGGCTACCGGGATCGCTTCGTGCGCGAGTACGAGCACATCTACGGCGTCACACCCGACTACGAACGCATCGAGATCGTCACCTGGCGCGTGCGGGTCTACGGGCCGTTCACCGTACCGACCCTCACCCGCACGGTGAGCCCCGACGCCAGCGAGGAGCGCACCCGCACCCGCACCGCCTGGTTCGCCGAGACGGGTCTGGTCGAGGTGCCGGTGCGGCGCATGCTCTCACTCCCGCCCGAGGAGCGGGTGACGGGTCCCGCGATCCTCCAGCTGCCCGAGAGCACCGCGGTCGTCGGCCCCGACGACATCGCCTGGCTCGATCAGCACGGCAACCTGCACGTCGAGATCGCGGTGCGACGCCCCGAGACGGCGGATGCCGCGGCGCTGAGCGGGGCGCGCTCATGAGCCTCGAGCGGGCCGAGGGCCTGCTCGCCGGACTCGGGATCTCCACCGGTCGCGGTGGTGAGCCGGCCACGAGCACCGAACGCTTCGCCGACGGCGGCTGGTACAAGTGGGAGGTCGCGGGCGCGCTCGATGCCGCTGCCGTCGCCGCGATCGACGACGCGCTGCGCCGCGACGGGGCGCGTCTCCACCAGGCGACGAACACCGTCGGCACGATGCGCTACCTCGACCACGAGATCGTCGACCTCGTGAACGAGGCGGCGGGGCGCGGCATCCAACTGCGGATGGCCGTGGGGCCGCGCGGCACCTACGACATCGGCGGCCAGAAGTTCGCCGCCGGTCCGGTGGCGGCGGCCAGCGCCTACCGCCTGCGCGGCGGGGAACAGCTTGCGCAGGGCCTCGAGGACGTGCTGCACGCGGTCGGGCTGGGCGTGCGCGGGTTCCTCGTGTTCGACGAGGGGCTGCTGCTCGTCCTGGCACGGCTGCGCGCGGCGGGGGAGCTTCCCGCCGAGGTGCGGCTGAAGGCGTCCTCGAACATGGGTGCCGCCAACCCCGCCCATGCGCTCCTGCTTGCCGATGCGGGTGCCGACTCGGTCAACCTGCAGCGCGATCTGGATGTCGCGATGCTCGCCGCCGTGCGCGCGACGACCGCGGTCGCACTCGACCTGCACACCGACAACCCCCGCTCGACCGGCGGCTTCGTGCGCGGCTACGACGTGCCCGAGTTCGTGCGGGTCGCCGCCCCGGTCTACCTGAAGGCCGGTAACGCCGCCCAGGACTTCTCGGATGACGCGCCCACCCCGGCGGTCGTCGCGGGCATCGTCCGACAGATCCTGCTCGATCGCCAGCTGCTCGAGCGCCATTTCCCCGAGGCGACAGCCTCCGACACGCCTGAGTTCTAGGAGTACACACCATGACCCAGTGGGATGCAGCGACGCTGCAGATCGTCTGGCAGCGACTCATCTCCGTCGCCGATGAGATGGCGGCGGTGCTGCTGCGCACCGCCTTCAGCTCGGTGGTGCGGGAGTCGAACGACCTGGCCTGCGCCGTGCTCACCGCG
>NZ_LMPK01000007.1:6564-8929 GCF_001423825.1 Microbacterium sp. Leaf351 | reverse complement strand
GATCGCCACCAACTCGCCGCGCTACGGCAACACGCACCTGCCCGACCTGACCGCGGCCACCCCCGTCTTCCGCGACGGTCGCATCGTGGCTTACGTCGCCTCGATCTGCCATCTCTCCGACATCGGCGGCACCTCCGAGGGCGCGTTCGCGCAGGATGCGTTCGAAGAGGGCTTCTGCCTGCCGCCCGTGAAGCTTGTGGAAGCGGGCGTGCCGAACGCCCTCGTGCGCCGCATCCTCGCCGCGAACGTGCGGGTTCCCGCGCAGGTGCTCGGCGACGTCGACGCGCTCATCGCTGCGAACGCGCTGGGCGAGCGCCGCGTGACGGCGCTGCTCGACAGCGACGCGGGGCTCGATCTCGACGAGGCCGCGGCCCACATCTGCGACGCCACCGAGCGCGCGGTGCGGGCCTCGATCGCCGAGATCCCCGACGGCCACTACGCGGCCTCGATCGATCTCGACGGCTTCGAGGAGCCGAAGACGATCGTGGTCTCGGTCGAGGTGCACGGCGATTCGATGACCGTCGACTACGAGGGCACCTCGCGCCAGTCGACGTTCGGCATCAACTCCGCCTCGCCGACCTTCGGCTACACCCGGTACGGGCTCGCGTGCCTGCTGGCACCCGAGCTGCCGAACAACGAGGGCGCCCTGCGCCCCATCGCGATCCGCGTGCCGGAAGGGTCGCTGCTGAACCCGCGAACGAACGCGGCGGTGAGCGCCAACTTCCCCGCGCACGCCATCCCCTCGGTGCTCTCCCGCGCGCTCGCCGACGTGCTGCCCGACCGGGTCTCGGCGGCCGCCGGCACGCCCTTCTGGGTGGTCGGCATCCGCGGCGAGAAGGAGACCGGTCCGTTCGCCTCGCTGCTGTGCTTCAACGGCGGTCAGGGCGCCGCGCGCGGCCAGGCCGGCTACGCGACGCTGTCGACGCCGAGCAACGTGTCGAACACGCCCGTCGAGATCGTCGAGAGCCAGGCTCCCGTGCTCGTCGAGTCGAAGTCGATCGTGCGCGGCTCGGGCGGCGAGGGCGCGTGGCGCGGCGGCGACGGCCAGGAGGTCGCGCTCGTGTCTCGGCACGACGCCCCGCTCGACGTGATCTTCCTCACGGAGCGCATCGAGCACGCCGCGCCGGGTCTCGCCGGCGGCGGCGACGGCGCCCCGGGAGTGCTGCGGGTCGACGGCAGCGATGTCGCCGAACCCAAGGGGCGCATCCGCTGGGCGCCGGGATCCCGCATCCTCATGCGCACTCCGGGCGGCGGCGGATACGGCGCCCGATGACAGACCTGCTGACGACGACGGACGAAGGAACACACATGACTGACGCACACGACACGACCACGATCGCCTGGGCGGAGCCGGGATCCACCGTGCTCGCTCCCAAGGGGCGCCTCGCGCTGGCCCTCCGCAAGGGGCAGACTCTCACGATCACCGACCTCGAGGGGCAGCAGGTCATGGACTTCATCGCCTCGATGGTCTCCGACCCCGACGAGCGCCTGTCGGCGATGTTCACGCGCGTGAGCTCGGGCAAGTGGGACCTCAACGAGGGGTACACGATCTACTCCGACCGCTGCCGCCCGATGTTCCGCGTAGTGCGCGACGACAACGGCATCCACAACATGACCGGCGGCTACTGCTCGAAGTACTCGAACTCGATCCGCTACGGGGTCGAGGAGACCTGGGGATGCCTCGACAACCTCGTCGGCGACTGGCGCGAGCTGGGTCTGGACGAGACGAAGATCAACCCCGACCAGTGCATCTCGCTCTTCATGAACATCATCCATCACGCCGACGGACGCATGGAGATCGTCGAGCCGACGACGAAGGCCGGCGACTGCATCGTGCTCGAAGCGCTCGACGACCTCTACGTGGGTCTGTCGAACTGCCCGGAGGAGCACAACCCGTGCAACGCGTTCCACGTGACGCCGATGCAGGTGACGGTGGCCTGACGCGCCGCACGCCGATGGGGCGGGCCGTGCCGGGTGACCGGCGCGCCCGCCCCATCCGCGTCAGAGCGCGGGCGTGCGCGGCGGCGCCACGCGCCGCGGCCGGATCGCCTCGAACGCGGCGGCGAGGCGCAGCATCCGCTCGTCGTCGTAGGCGCGGCCGGCGAACGTGAGTCCGACGGGCATGCGGATGTCGGCGAGCAGCCCCATCGGCACGGTGACGGTCGGGATGCCGAGGTGCCGGATCGCCAGGTTGCCGTTCGCGACCCAGACGCCGTTGGCCCAGCCGGCGTCGGCCGAGGCGGGGTTCACGTCCATGTCGGCGCGTGCGATGTCGGCGACGGCGGGGAAGGCGAGCACGTCGAGGCCCTGGGCGTCCATCCACTGCTCGAGGTCGATGCGTCGGGTCTCCTCGAGTCCGCGCAGG
>NZ_LMPK01000007.1:6395-6518 GCF_001423825.1 Microbacterium sp. Leaf351 | reverse complement strand
CGTCCTCGAACCCGTCGTAGCGGTCGGGCAGCGCGCCGGGCGGGGCCGGGAAGATGCGGTGGCCGTCGACGCCGGCGAGCGAGTGCAGCGCCGGGTCGCCGTTCGCCGCGAGGAACTCCTCCA
>NZ_LMPK01000007.1:4862-6357 GCF_001423825.1 Microbacterium sp. Leaf351 | reverse complement strand
GGCGATGGTGGATGCCCCGGGCCGGTCGCCCTCGTAGTTGCTGACGACGGGCAGGTCGACCTCGACGACCCGCGCGCCGCGCGCCTCGAGGTCGGCGCGCGCCGCCTGCCACAGCGCGATGACGCTGTCGCGGGTGACGATGCGGCGCCCGGTGGGGCCGCCGATCCCCGGGGATGCCGCGGTGCCGGCGTCGGGGTCGGCGTTGATGTACATGCGGGGCACGCCGACGGTCACTCCCCGCAGGACGTCGGTGCCGTGGGCGAGAGCGGGGTAGGAGGCGGGGCGCACGGCGGACGCCGCGGGGATCGTCACCCACGTCTGGGTGCGCCACAGGTCGCCGCGCGTCTCGGGGTCGTCGGCGACGATGACGTCGAGCACCTCGAGCAGGTCGGCCATCGTGCGGGTGTGGGGGACGACGACGTCCATCGTGGGCACGAGCGGCCAGTTGCCGCGCACCGAGATCACCCCGCGCGAGGGCGTGTAGGCGCAGAGCGCGTTGTGGGAGGCCGGGCCGCGCCCGCTCGACCAGGTCTCCTCGCCGAGCCCGAACGCGGCGAAGCTCGCGGCGGTCGCCGTGCCGGAGCCGTTCGACGAGCCGGAGCCGAACGGCGCCGTCAGGTGGTCGGCGTCATACGGGCTCTCGGCCCGCCCGTAGACCCCGCGCTGCATGCCGCCGTTGGCCATCGGCGGCATGTTGGTGAGGCCGAGGCAGATCGCGCCCGCAGCCCGCAGCCGCTCGATCGTGAACGCGTCACGCTGGGCGACGAGGTCGGCGAACGCGGGGCTGCCTGCCGCCGCGGTGAGGCCGCGCACCAGGTAGCTGTCCTTCGCGGTGTACGGGATGCCCTCGAGCGGCCCGCGTCCCTCGCCGCGGGCGCGTCGGGCATCGGATGCCGCGGCCTCCGCCCGCGCATCGGGGTTCGCCACGATGACGGCGTTGAGTGCGGTGGGGGTGCCGGGGGCGTCGTAGGCGGCGATGCGCGCGAGGTAGGCGTCGACGAGCGCGACGCTCGTCGTGCGGCCGTCCTCGAGGGCCGACCGCAGCTCGGCGATCGACGCCTCGACGACGTCGATCATGCCGACGCGCCGAGGGAGGGCTGCTGCTGAGTGATGCAGTGGATGCCGCCGCCCCGATCGAAGATCGGACGCGACTCGACCGACACGACGCGGCGGCCCGGGTAGGCCTCGGCGAGGATCGCCCGCGCGTCGGCGTCCGCGCGCTCGTCGCCGAAGCCGCACGCGATCACGCCGCCGTTGACGACGAGGTGGTTGACGTAGCTCCAGTCGACGACGCCGTGCGCGTCGCGGAGCGTCGACGGGGCGGGAAGGCGCACGATCTCGAAGGGGCGGCCCGCGGCATCCGTCTCGTGCGACAGCAGGTCGACGAGGTCGCGGGTGACCGCGTGGTCGGGATGCCCCGCATCCCGCTGGTCGTGCAGCAGCAGGCGACCGGGCGAGGGGATCGTGGCGACGATGTCGACGTGGCCCTTCGTGC
>NZ_LMPK01000007.1:4377-4844 GCF_001423825.1 Microbacterium sp. Leaf351 | reverse complement strand
GCGCGCGAACTCCGCCTCGACGCGCTCGCGGGTCGCGAACGGGTTTCGCTCCGCGCCGAGCTGCACGGTGTCGGTCGCGAGCACGGTGCCCTCGCCGTCGACGTGGATGCCACCGCCCTCGTTCACGAGCAGCGACGGGATGCGCTCGGCGCCGACGAGGGCGGCGACGATGCCGGCGATCTCGTTCGAGAGCGCCGCGTTCGCCCAGTCGGGGGAGCCCCAGCCGTTGAACACCCAGTCGACGGCGCCGAGCGCGCCGGGTCGGTCGGCGTCGACGACGAAGGTGGGGCCGAAGTCGCGGATCCAGAACTCGTCGAGCGGGGCCTCGACGATCTCGACCGCGCCGCCCAGCAGGCGCCGCGCCCGCGCGGTCTCGGACGGGTCGACGACCATCGTGACCGGCTCGAACTCGGCGACGGCGAGTGCGACGTCGGTCCACGCGCGGTAGCCCTCCTCGCGCAGCGCGT
>NZ_LMPK01000007.1:2319-4353 GCF_001423825.1 Microbacterium sp. Leaf351 | reverse complement strand
CTCGGAGGGCATGCGCCAGGCCATGGGCGTCCGTTCGTTCGCGTGGGGCGCGCGGGTGGATGCGCCTCTCGGGGCACGATACCTCCGGCCCACCCCGTAGCGCTCGACATCCGCGAGTGCTAAACTTGAGCGCGTAAGACTCAACTTTGAGCAGCGAACTTCAGGAGCATCATGAACGCCACACCGCAGCCGGGCCAGGAGGAGGCGCAGAGCGCCCTCGAGCAGTTCGGCATCAACCTCACCGAGCGCGCCCGCCAGGGCAAGCTCGACCCCGTCATCGGACGCGACAGCGAGATCCGCCGCGTCAGCCAGGTGCTCACCCGACGCACCAAGAACAACCCCGTCCTCATCGGCGAGCCCGGCGTCGGCAAGACCGCCGTCGTCGAAGGCCTCGCCCAGCGCATCGTCGCGGGCGACGTCGCCGAGTCGCTCAAGAACAAGGAGCTCGTCTCCCTCGACATCTCCGCCCTCGTCGCCGGCGCGATGTACCGCGGCCAGTTCGAGGAGCGCCTCAAGAGCGTGCTGAAGGAGATCACCGAGTCCGAGGGCCGCGTCATCACCTTCATCGACGAGCTGCATGTGCTGATGGGTGCCGGCGGCGGCGAAGGGTCGGTCGCGGCATCCAACATGCTCAAGCCCATGCTCGCCCGCGGTGAGCTGCGCCTCATCGGCGCCACCACCCTCGACGAGTACCGCGAGTTCATCGAGAAGGATGCCGCACTCGAGCGCCGCTTCCAGCAGGTCTACGTCGGCGAGCCGAGCGTCGAGGACACGATCGCGATCCTGCGCGGACTCAAGGAGCGCTACGAGGCCCACCACAAGGTGGCCATCGCCGACGGGGCGCTGGTGGCCGCGGCATCCCTCTCGAACCGCTACCTGCCCTCGCGCCAGCTGCCCGACAAGGCCATCGACCTGATCGACGAGGCCGCGTCGCGGTTGCGCATGGAGATCGACTCCGCTCCGCTCGAGATCGACGAGCTGCGCCGCCACGTCGACCGGCTCAAGCTCGAAGAGCTCGCCCTCAAGAAGGAGAAGGACGCGGCCTCGAAGGAGCGTCTCGAGAAGCTGCGCACCGACCTCGCCGCCGAGGAGTCCCGACTCACCGAGCTGCAGGCCCGGTGGGAGCGCGAGCGCGCCTCGCTCAACCGCGTCGGCGACCTCAAGACCCGCCTCGACGCCGCCCGCGTCGAGGCGGAGCGCGCCCAGCGCGAGGGCAACCTCGAGAAGGCGTCGCGGCTACTGTACGCCGAGATCCCGGCGCTCGAGCGCGAGCTCGTCGCCGCCGAGCAGGCCGAGTCGACCGATGAGCGCATGGTCGGCGACCAGGTGACCGACGAGGACATCGCTGCCGTGATCGCCGCGTGGACGGGCATCCCGGTGGGGCGCCTGCTGCAGGGCGAGACCGAGAAGCTCGTGCACCTCGAGGCCGAGCTCGGCCGGCGGCTCATCGGCCAGAAGCCGGCCGTGCGCACGGTGTCCGACGCGGTGCGCCGCTCGCGCGCCGGCATCAGCGACCCGAACCGCCCGACCGGATCGTTCCTGTTCCTCGGGCCGACCGGTGTCGGCAAGACCGAGCTCGCGAAGGCGCTCGCCGAGTTCCTCTTCGACGACGAGCGCGCCATGGTGCGCATCGACATGTCGGAGTACGGCGAGAAGCACTCGGTGTCGCGCCTGGTCGGCGCCCCTCCGGGATACGTCGGCTACGAGCAGGGCGGTCAGCTCACCGAAGCCGTGCGTCGGCGCCCCTACAGCGTCGTGCTGCTCGACGAGGTCGAGAAGGCGCACCCCGAGGTGTTCGACGTGCTGCTGCAGGTCATGGACGACGGCCGCCTCACCGACGGCCAGGGCCGCACCGTCGACTTCACGAACGTGATCCTGATCCTGACGTCGAACCTCGGCTCGCCGATCCTGATCGACCCGCTGCTCACCCCCGACGAGAAGCGGGAGCAGGTGCAGGCGCTCGTGCGCCAGGCATTCCGTCCCGAGTTCGTCAACCGTCTCGACGACGTCGTGATCTTCCAGGCGCTCACCGAG
>NZ_LMPK01000007.1:264-2305 GCF_001423825.1 Microbacterium sp. Leaf351 | reverse complement strand
CCCTCGCCGTGACCCCCGACGCCCGCACCTGGCTGGCCGAGCGCGGATACGACCCGGTGTTCGGCGCGCGTCCGCTGCGCCGCCTCATCCAGTCGGAGATCCAGGACCGCCTCGCGATGGCGATCCTCTCCGGACGCGTGCACGACGGTGACGTGGTACGTGTCGACGTGGATGCCGCGGGCTCGCAGCTCGTGCTGACGAGCGACGGCCAGGCGCCCGCCGCCGACGACGAGGGCGACGTCATCGAGGCGATCATCGAGGACTGAGCGCCCCGCCTCCGACGCCCCCGCGCGCCGCGTCGGCGCCGGGGGTCTCGGGTGTCGTGCGACGGATGCCGCGGCTCAGTCGTTCGCGATGAGGATGCCCTCGAGCGAGTTGCGCACACGCGGCGCGGCCTCGCGCTCGCGCAGCTGCTCGGAGGCGAGCTGCGGGTCGCCGAGCGTGCCGACCGCCATGATCGAGACGGGCTCGTAGGTCGCGGGCAGGTCGAACGCCGCCCGCAACTTGGCGCGGTCGATGCCGCCCATCTGGTGGGTGGCGAGTCCCTCGGCGTGGGCCTGCACGGTGAGGAACGCGGCGGACTGGCCGAGGTCGTACTCGCTCCACGGCAGCGCCCTGCCGTCGCGCTCGGTCTCGGTGACGAACGCGATCAGCACCGAGGCGGTGCCCGCCCAGGCCTGGTTGAAGTCGAGCAACCCGTCGAAGAGCTTGGCGTGGGTGTCGGTGCCGCGGCGGCCCACGATGAAGTGCCACGGCTGCGTGTTCGACGCGGACGGCGCCCAGCGCGCGGCCTCGAGCACGCTGCGCAGGGCGTCCTCGTCGATGACGGCGGTGGCGTCGAAGATACGGGTGCTCCAGCGCTCGGCGAAGACGTCGAGCACGGGGGCCTCGATGAGCGCGGGATGCGCGATGGACTGAGACATGTCTGCTCCTCGGAATCGGATGGCGCGGGACGTCGTCGGCCCAGTGCATCCAACAGCATGACGCGATGAGGTGTTCCCAGGTACGCACAGGTTGTCATTGACCGATACAGAAGGATCGGCGATCTTCCCCGCGCAACAGAGCGGATGCCGCGGCATCCGGCCCGTACCGTGGGGTCATGACCATCGCGACGGCCGACCTCTACGACGAGCGCGGCGACGACCTGGATTCGCTGTCGGTGCCGTTCCAGGACATCGGCGGGCGCACCGCGTTCGACGGGCCGGTGCGAACGATCCGCTGCCACCGCGACAACGCCCTCGTGAAGGCGACGCTCGCGACGCCCGGCGACGGGGCGGTGCTCGTCGTCGACGGGGGAGGGTCGCTGGAGTCGGCGCTCGTCGGCGACCTCATTGCGGCATCCGCCGTCGCGAACGGGTGGGCGGGCATCATCGTGTTCGGCGCGATCCGTGACCGTGAGGCGATCGGCGGCCTCGACCTGGGCGTGAAGGCGCTCGGCTCGAACCCGCGAAAGTCCGCGAAGGAGGGCGTCGGCGAGGTCGACGTGCCGATCGTGATCGGCGGGGTCGTGTTCGCGCCGGGACTGCACGTCTGGGCCGATGCCGACGGGGTGCTCGTCGAGCGCTGAGGGGGCCGCGGCATCCCTCGCCCTTTACAGCGCGACCCGCGCGGAGCAGTGTGGAGGCGTTCGAGTTCCCCGCGCGCGAAGGAGGCGGCCATGTTCACGACCGAAGGGGCGTTCAGCGGATTCAGCGTCGACGACGTCGAGGCGGCTCGGGTCTTCTACGGCGACACGCTGGGGCTCGACGTCGAGGTGAACGCGATGGGCTTCCTCGACATCACACTGCCCTCCGGCGGCCGGGTGCTCGCGTACTCGAAACCCAACCACGAGCCGGCGAGCTTCACGATCATGAACTTCCCGGTCGACGACGTGGATGCCGCGGTCGACGACCTGCGTGCCCGCGGCGTCGAGACGAAGATCTATCCCGACGACCAGGTGCCGTCCGATGCGAAGGGCATCGTGCGGGGCTGGGGCCCCGACATCGCCTGGTTCCGCGACCCCGCCGGCAACGTGCTGGCCGTGCTCTCGCGCAGCTAGCGC
>NZ_LMPK01000007.1:0-240 GCF_001423825.1 Microbacterium sp. Leaf351 | reverse complement strand
CCCTCTTCCCGCCGAATCAACATCTGCGCGCCCATTCCACTCCGCGCCGACGTGTGCACGAGGTGGATTCGGCGGCGACGTGGGGATTCGGCGAACAGGGGAGGCAGAGGAGTGACGTGTTGACGACTCTCTCGCCGTGCCCTCGCTCACTCGCGCCACGCGCCGCAGCTGCGCGGCGCTGCCGTCGCCCGCACGCGGGTGAGTCTCTTAGCGTGGTGTCACTTCCCGCGGGGTTTTCGC
>NZ_LMPK01000006.1:12768-17959 GCF_001423825.1 Microbacterium sp. Leaf351 | reverse complement strand
CTCTCTACGTCAACGACGGCGAAAACCCCGCGGGAAGTGACACCACGCTAAGAGACTCACCCAAGATATAGGGCGCTTTGGGGTATCTCGTGAACAGTGTCAGAAAGAAGAGCGGCTGGGCGGATGTGCGTCGCCGAATTGGCACATGCACTGCCCGCAAACCTGTCCGATCAAAAACGGTTTGCTGGTAGATCCGCGAAACTTCCTGAGCTGCCGCCGTCGCACTTGCCGTGTCGTTTGAGCGACGGGCCGCAATGAAAGCGTCTCGCCACCAGTCACCACCGAGGAATTCGTCTGCGCGGCGGAGCGTCTTCACGTCATGCGGCTGCGTCCTGGGGGACATGAGGATGCCTCCGATCCGAGATACCGCTTCAACATTGAAGTTCAAAAGAACTTCTGTTGTCGCCCCTCGCGGCCTTCCGGTGACCGTTTCGATCAACAGATCGCGGGGCAGGGAGACACCGAAAGGATCGAGAAACAAAAGCACTGGATCAGAGCCCGCGGCTCGAATGGCCTCAGGGAGGAAATCCGCCGCGTCACCGTTGAACACTACGTGCTCACCGCCATCACCGACCACGGTGCGAAGCTGATCTGCGTACGTGGGTTTGCGCTCGATGAAGACCCCACGTAGACACACCCTGGCCGACAAGCGATTTGCGAGGTCACATACGATCTGGGGTGACCCTGCGGCCGCGGGCTCGTCACCGATCGCGGCATAGATGCCAGGTCCGGCGTACGCGTCTATAGCCCATACGGTCCCTGACCCCGTCGAACCCGTCATCGTCGCAAACACTGACAGATAGCCCTCAAGGACCGCGTGTTTGAGAACCGCAGCGGGTTTGCGTCCTTGAAAGAAGTCCTCGTTAGCTGTCACTCCGCCCCCAACCGGCGTTCCTCACGCCGCGAGCGCCCCCTGCATTACAGACGTACCAGCTGCGAGAGTGATGAGGCGTTGATCGTAGCGTCAGTGCTCGCCCACGAGAGTAGAGACGCGCTGGCGGCGCACCGTCGACTTGCGGTCCGAGCGTGACCTCGCTGGCCAGCATCGCGCAGCAGAGCTTGACGATGAGGACGGACGCGGAATCACTGGGCAATAGAACATAAATACGACTATGTGAATCCAAGAGGGATGATGGCAGGATGCAGAGAAGCGCGAAGGACGATCAGTCGAACGACAACGAAGCGGCTCGGCCCGACTGGGACCTATTGTTCAAGTCGCCAGCACTGCTTGAATCTTTCGAGGCCGAACGCAACGGCGTCACTCTGCTTACATTCCCCCTGCGCGAGGCAGCAGAATCCGAAGGAGATACGCAAGCCAACGAGGCCTTGGAGGCACTGAGCGCCATCGCCTCGCTCTACGTCGTTCCAGATGACTGGAACCGTGGCTACGGCCCGATGTATCAATCCGGAGAGGGCCGGACGTTCGTGCCCAGTGACCTGACCGATAAGAGCGTATCCGTGCTCGAGGACGTCGTAGAACATGTGCCTCACGACCTCCTTCGCGCTCGCGTCCACGACGTCCTGGCCATCCGCGTCAGTGGTCGTGCCCGTATGGATCACATCCACGCCCACCTCACTGACTTGCTCCGCGTTGGTATCGCTGCGGAGCGGTGGTTTGGTGAACGCGACATGTGGCACCGCGCGATAGAGACGGCGAAGCGCTTCGGTAAGTCCACAAGCACCGAGCTTGCAAGTTTCGAGAACGAACTCCTACGCAACCTCCTCGATGAGCCGATTGAGGACTACTTTCAAGCACAATTGGCGGACGCTCTTGCGAAGCACGGCCTCGGCCGTTCACGAGCAAACGACATCGCTCGCCGCCTCCACGACATCGGAGATTCGTTTGCCGATGACGCAGACAAGGCACGGATTTACTACGAGGCCGCCGGGGACTGGTTCGGTGCCGACGGCGACATGGACGCCCGCGGAGCGGCATACGCGACGGTCATTCGGTCCTACATCGCGGAGGCAGAAGCGCTCGCAAGCGAGAAGGACGGGAACTTGGCCCGTGCCGGCTATCTGCTGGAGCGCGCGCTTCGCGACCTTCGGAAGATCCCTCGCGCCGATCGCGACAAGCTTGGGCTCGGTGACACAGCTTCTATGTTGCCCCGCCGGATTCGTGAGGTAGGCGTGGCCGGACTGGGCAGTATGCACCGGTACGAGTCCGACCCGGTGGACCTGAGCGAGGCTGCACAGGCAGCGAGCAAGCAGGTCGCGGGACACAAGCCCGACAAGGCGCTGCTCATGTTTGCGCTGATCGAAGACTTCGCGTCGTTCGAGAAAGATCGAGCCGACGCAGAAGAACGCCTGAAGCGACATCCCTTCGCAGCCCTGTTCTCGCTGACAACCTACTCAGCAGACGGCCGGGTCGTGAAGCGGTCGGNNNNGCATGTCCTCCGTATCCAGCTGGTTGCAGCAGGGCGGCTCTGGCCTGCCTTCGAGACGCTGACGAACGAACATCACCTGTCCGTCGGCGACTTCATCGCCATCACGGCTGGATCTTCGACCGTGCCACTCGATCACGTCAGACAGTTCGCGCGTGGGCTGTATTACGGCTACACCGGAGACTTCTCAACCGCCGCTCAACTCCTCACGCTTCAGATCGAGCACTTCGTTCGTCACCACCTGCAGAACGCAGGCGTACCCACGACGGCGCGAACCGAGGAAGGCATCGAGAACGAGAAGGGACTGTCAAGCTTGCTTGAGAGCGACAACGTTCACGAGATTTTTGGCGCCGATCTTGCCTACGAACTTCGAGTCCTTTACTTCGATGCCACCGGCCCCAACCTCCGCAACGAAGTCGCCCACGGTTTGCTCACCGACGGGACCGCCGAAGGAGCGGAATCGCTCTACACGTGGTGGCTCGCGCTCCGGATCGTCTTCCTGCAGTTCTGGAACCGAAGCCACGTGCCCGCAGCCAACACGGCACCAGAAGACGTCAGCCCCTCAGATAAAGACGAAGAATAGACCCTGTCCGATGACCTTCGGTCGTCAGTAGGGTCCTATACGTGGATTCCCAGCTCGGAGATGTAGCACCAACGATCGATGATTTTCATCGCATCCACCGCACGCTCGCCGAGATCAAGCGGCGCATGCTCCGAGTGATGGACACGTTCGCGGAAGGACTGCGGCGAGACACGATCGAGCAGGTGGCGCTAGACCTTCGAATGACTCTCGAGTCCATTGTACTTTTGAGCTTCGTCACGCACAGGCCTCTGTCGGAGCAAGTCGAGTCGGCTTTAGCGCGGGCATCAATCTCGGATGCGCGGAAACGCGTGCGCGACCTCAATCCCTCCTATTGGCCCCATCCAGTTGAGGTCGTCGGCACGGATTACGTCGACGTTGAACACGGCTACCTGAGGGAGAAAGATTGGGGACGGGCTTTCGGTGACGTAAGCACAGTGCTCCACGCCCCAAACCCGTTCGCGTACTCTGACCGACGTGAGTTCGTGGAGCCACTCACCGAACTAGCCAAAAAGCTTCTTACCCTCACAGATCTTTTCATCATCGATCTCGCGGACACCGGTCTCGGCATCCTCTGTGTGATCGGATACGACTATGTGAACCGCCCTCCCGATGTTCGGGTCATGCTCAGTCAAGAAAAGTGGCCTCGGGAAGTTGAAACTGCGATCCGAATGTCCCACCAACAAGCAAGTGCGGGGCCTGCCTATCAAGCGTCAGCGGAGGCGACCCCGTGACTATGTAGGCTCGGCGTCTTCGCTGTGCTGACGTGCGTCAAAAGGCGTCGCTAGCGCGTTGCCATTGCAAAGAGTGCCGACACGACGAGCGCGACAAAGATCCCGAACTCCAGCACGGCGAGTCGACGCGAGAGCGTGGATTTGCCCCGCTCAGCCCGCAGGAATGCGTCAACTGCCAGCACTATTGCAATTGCCTCAGAGAATATCTGACCTGCGAGATCCCTCGAGATTTGGAAGCCAAGCGCGGCTGNCTGCGACCTTGCGACTGCCCGCCTATTCGCGGCACCAACAAGCCCCCGCAGAGTGATCCCGGCCACCCCGAGAGCGATGGTTACAGGATAGGGAAGGATGCCGATGCTCGACAGGGCAATCGCCGCGACTATGGAGCCGCCAACGTAGAGCACTTGTCCCCTCGTCGAAACGGCGATTGTCGGGTCCAGGATGGGCTCGGTAGCTTCCATTTCAAATACGGGCATGAGTGACTCCCTTCATTCTCCGGCTACTAGCATCGGACAACGATCCACATGGAGTTCACCATGAACACGTTGAGTCCAGTTATCGCGATGATCGGAATATTCTGCTGGATGCAATTTCCGCCTGACGCGGCGCTCTGAATGCGAGGGAAGATCAGACTGCCGACGAATCCCATCGCACTCGCGCAGACCGCCTTTCCTGCCACGGTGGGTACGTACCCGCATATCAATGCCGCTGCGGTGGTGCTAGATGTACCCAGGCCCGCACTTGCAAGCGAGGTCGCCAGTCGCTTGGTCTCCGTCTTCGTGAACTTCTGGCACGTCGCTGGGTACCAGCCCCAGATGAAGCACAGCGAAATTGAAGGATCTGCGGTCACCGGGAAGGCTTGAACCGCCGAGAGGTCGACGAACTGAATCAGCTTGCTTCCGTCCACCTCGTAACGCGTTGGAACCTCGTTTCCGTTTGCATCACGAGCCCACGCCGACGCAATACTGCCGACCGTATATTCAGTGGTGTCAGTCGACTGCCCCGTGGGATCGAGTCGTGCCAGAGAAGAACGTAGCGATACTGAACCATCCGATTCCAGCTCGGGTGTCAGTCGAGGATCGATCTGAAAGGTGTACTGGCTGGGCGACGAAGCGTCCGGGATGACAACGCTCTGCTGCAGAACGCCATCGCCCACCGTGATCGACAGCGAGGGCCCTCCGTCGTGTCCCACGTATGACACACTGCCGTCACTCGCGATCACTCCGGAGGCGACATCAACCTCCTCCGGCGTGGACAACGTGATCGGATCGGGTAGTGACGTGTTTATCTGGATTGATGCCGCAGCATCGGACGGAACGACCACGCCTTCCGCCGGTGCGGCATACCCGTCGGCTGTCGACGTGATCGGAACCGAGTCGACTGCCGCGCCGGCCGCTTCAGCTGCGGTACTGGCTGATGCAGCGACCTGATCAGCGTCAGCCGTGTCGTCTGCCCGAGCTGCGGAAGGCGCCAAAGCACCTGTCACGAGCGCC
>NZ_LMPK01000006.1:10938-12762 GCF_001423825.1 Microbacterium sp. Leaf351 | reverse complement strand
CCCCCCCCCCTTGCGCCGCTCCCCCCGGAGCGATCGAGATGACGCTATCCGCAATTCGAGACCTTTGATGTAGGTAGATCGGGGGACAAATTGGGGACGCCTGAACCCGTTTTCCCCGATACCAATGTTGAGGCGATGATCATCTCGGAAGGAGTCCGTGAGATGCCTGCCGTTGTGGGCGAGTACATTGATGCTGGCCAGCCTGCCAGGACGGCTGGGCGTCGCCAGCTCCAGCGGATACTCACGGACATGGCCAGCCTTGGCACTAGCGTCGACTACGTCATCACCGTTCGGTGCGAAGCCTGAAGGCGTGGCCGCTAATAGTGGAAGTTCAGTTTCCACTCCGTCAAATTGGTGTTTCCGCTATGCGTAACCAATGAGCGAGGGCGTTCTCGATCTGGGAGCCCGCGACCATCGCTTGTCTCCGAAATGACTACATACGAAGTCGCACAGATTCACTGAGGGTCACCGTTCTCCAGGAGTATGGCCCGTGCATCCTAAGGCGAGAGCATTACCAAGATGCGGTTGGGTACTTTCGCCCGGCAATTGCACAACACGTGTAGATAAAGGACCAACTTCGCGCGCCGAGACCCGATTCATGCGGTCGCACCGAACGCGAAGGAGCCGACCCCACTGTGGGAGCCAGCTCCTTCGCACTAGATCGCTAGACGCGCTTTCGATGCAGCCGACGAACGAGCAGCAGTGTTCCGATGCCACAAGGGGGCGTGAGGAACGATCGCGAGCACCCTCATTACGTCAAGGGCACCGTTTACTGCGGAGGATGCGGCAACCGTCTGGTCTACAGCGAGCACGTCAATCGGCACGGGAAGCTCTACCGGTATTACCGATGCCTCGGGCGGGTGGCGAAACTAGCTCCCTGCACCCGTCCCTAAGTTCGGGTCGAGAACGTCGATCGGGGTGTCGAGGACTTCTACCACCGCCTCCACTTCTCGGAGGAGCAGATTCTCGCCATTCGAGCAGCGGTGAAGTCTGAGGCAGCGAACAGCCAAGCCGACGCCGAATTCACCCTTGACGAGGCCCGTCGTCGCGTCCGGGCTGTCAAAGACGAACAAGCCGTCCTGATGAAGGCGCACTACGCCGGAGCTGTCCCCGTCGACGTGCTCAAGACAGAGATGGAACGAACGACACGGGAACTGGAAGCTGCCGGGAAACAGACGGCGACGGCTGCCCGAACCCTCAAACAGACCGATGAGCAACTCGAACGAGCCCTCAATGTCGCACGGTTGTGCCGCGAGCAGTATGCAACCGCTACTGACGCAGAACGACGCCTCGTGAACCAAGGTCTCTTCAAGAAGATGTTCATCGCAGAGGACGGCTCGGTCGAAGAGGCTGAAGTGCAAGACATCTTCGCGGGCATCCTGTCGAGGGATGAGACGGTGACGGTGGAAGAGCGGGACAAGGTAGTGGTGCCGGTCCCCCAGCAGACCGGCGAGACCGTGTCACCCGATGGACCTGACGGACGGTTGGTACCTGCCACGGAGTGGGGAACACGCCCAGAACGGCGCTGGAGCCCTTCTGCGGTGCTTCTGAGCGCTCAGATGACCAAGAGTGTGGGGCAAACGAAAACCCCGCGGAAACTATCGTTTTCGCGGGGTTCGCATAAGACACTTTTGGCGGAGACGGAGGGATTTGAACCCTCCCAAGACGGACACGGCGACGGATATGTGCCGAGATTCCGCGGGTTCTCAGCCCCAACAATGCCAACGGAATCGGACGAAAAGCGGCAATCGTTGACAGCGTCAACACTGCTGAGTTAGAGGCTCGCACGGCACCGCGTGATCTGCTCGAGCGCTGCGGTCTTGT
>NZ_LMPK01000006.1:9334-10924 GCF_001423825.1 Microbacterium sp. Leaf351 | reverse complement strand
CCTATGTTCGAACACATGTTCGATAAACGGGGGGTAACGGGGATGACGGCAGGGCAGGCTCTCGAGTTGGCGATCAAGCTGGGGGTCCCTCCGTCACTAATCCTTGACGTGCTTCATCGCGTCATCGAGAAGCCCACCCGCCGAGACGCCTAGGGCATCCGCGATCTTGAAGAGCACAGACAGCGGCGCGTCACGCTCTCCCTTGAGGTAGCGGCGAAGAGTGACGGCCGGGATTCCCGCGGCGGCGGCGAGGGCGACGTCAGACATTCGAGCTCTCGCCTGCGCGGCACGAAGCTCAGCGGCTGCCGCCTCCACATATTTGTCCATGTGGCTCACATTATCGCCATATTGGATCATTTGAAAATCCGAATAGGGCACGAAGCCAACTTGACGTGATCCATTTGGGCAACTAGATTTGCTGCATGGATCACTCACCAGCTCAGGAGCTCGCGGACAAGGTCGCCGCCAGCATCCTTC
Source organism: Microbacterium sp. Leaf351 (assembly GCF_001423825.1). Classification (NCBI taxonomy): domain Bacteria; kingdom Bacillati; phylum Actinomycetota; class Actinomycetes; order Micrococcales; family Microbacteriaceae; genus Microbacterium; species Microbacterium sp. Leaf351. The sequence continues at coordinate 10,447 of NZ_LMPK01000006.1, read as the reverse complement.
GATCCGGTCGCAAGAAGGCGGCAGTTGCCTCCGCAGCCGGCATCCCTCAGACGACCTTCAACCGCAAGATCAACGGCCACACCGAGTTCACGTTCGGCGAACTTCTCCGCATCGCTCAGGCGATCGACGTGCCCCCGTCGACGTTCACGCCGCAGGCATTCCTCTCCGCGGTCGCGTGATGAGCGAGGCCCTGCTGACCCTCCAAGAGGTCGCGGTGGCGCTGGGCGTGCCGTACGAGATCGTCCGCGAGAACGTCTACGCGGGCCGCTGGCCGCACTCGAAGTTCAGCCCGAGGATCCGCCGGATGTCCGCCGACGACGTCGAACGCGTGCGCGCGATGACGCATCACGAGCCGAGCGACCCGACCCGGTCGGAANCCCGCCGGCTGGTACCCGGCGGGCCTCACAAGAGAGGAGCCATACAGGTGGCTCAGGAACAGATTCTAGGCCGTGAGGCCTTCGATGTCGTGGACATCGCGGAGGGCTTGCGGGATCTCGCGAGCGTGGTGGCGACGTTCCCGGACGGGAACCCGCTGATGCAGTACCCGGCTGTGCCCGTGCCGCTCGTCGTGCCGGTGGAGTCGGTGGACGCGGTGGCCGCGTGGGCGTTGAACCTCGGTGTTCCGGTCGAGTCGTGGACCGCCCCGACCGGGTTCGTGCACGTCTCTGCGGCTCGCGAGTTCGGTGCGGTCGAGTTCAAGGTCTTCTACATCGTCGAGCCGGTGCGGACTCTGATGCGCCCGTCGGGTGTGACAGAGGCGTTCGAGGCGGTGGAGGTCGCGTGATGGATGCCGCCAAGATGCCCGCACGCCGCACCGACAAGGCGCGGGCGCGCGCGGTCCTCGCGACCCGCGTGGACGCGGCCGCACAGAAGGTCGCCCCCTACATGCTCGGCCTGGCGCTCGCGGTGGCGATGCTCGCGGTGGTGACCCGGTGAGCGTCCCGCAGATCGTGATGGCCGGCGACAGCCCGCGTGCGCGCCTGTTCGACCCGGTCGAGTCCCACGAAGCCGCGGACGCGTCCACGACGTCCGTCGCCGCCTCCCAGGCCGCGGTGCTCGCTGTGCTCGAGTTCGGGATCGCCCTGACCGACAAGCAGATCGTCGTCGAGATCC
>NZ_LMPK01000006.1:8783-9327 GCF_001423825.1 Microbacterium sp. Leaf351 | reverse complement strand
CGGACGCGTCCACAAGGCCGGAAGGGTGAAGCAAGACGGCGTCCACGCGAGCGTGTGGCGGATCGGTCCGGCCCTTCCCTACCAGGCGCGGGTGGAGGACATCCACGACCGACTCACCGCCGCAGGCCTGACCCGCACGGATCAGCAGATCTCCACCGCGATCACCAACGCGTGGGACTCGTACCGGGACCGGCACGACACGGAACCCGACCTCGACATCGAAGACGCCCGCCGCCCGAACACGTGGCCCGACCTCCTCTGGGAGATCTTCGACAGCCTCGAGGTCGACTTCGAGGAGAACCGCCTCTACGACCGGATGGGCGGTGACCCGCTGTGACCGATATCGCCCCGTTCATCGGGATCAGCGTGTTCGTCACCGTCCTCGTGGTGAGCGCCTGGGTCCTCGACCTTCGCCAGGACGAGAGGGACCACCGATGACCTCACTGATCCTCCTGCTGGCCGGGATGCTCCTTCTTCCATTCGCGATCGGCGACCGCCCCCTCAACGGCCTCGACCTGATCACTCTCCTCCTCTTCATCGCTGC
>NZ_LMPK01000006.1:8633-8753 GCF_001423825.1 Microbacterium sp. Leaf351 | reverse complement strand
TCAACCCCGACCTGACTTGCCGCGGATTCCAGTTCGCGGAAGGGAAGTCGTTCACGCACGACGGGCCGGTCCGCGTGTGCAGCTCCGGGTTCCACGCGGTGACGATGCCGCTGGATGTTC
>NZ_LMPK01000006.1:8402-8580 GCF_001423825.1 Microbacterium sp. Leaf351 | reverse complement strand
CTCGGAGGACTCTAAGGTCGCGGGCAAGACGATCCGCATCGGTGCGCGGATCGAGTTGCCCGCGTTGATCAAGGCGCAGATCGAGTTCGTCTTCAAGAACTCGAAGAAGGTCGACGGCGCTTCGTCGACGGAGGCGCGCACTCAGGTCGGCACTGACATCGAGCACGGTGCGGCGACG
>NZ_LMPK01000006.1:4112-8269 GCF_001423825.1 Microbacterium sp. Leaf351 | reverse complement strand
GTCCGGGGACTCCGGTGCGGCGACGGCGTCCGGGTACTACGGTGCGGCGACGGCGTCCGGGGAGAAGTCCGTTGCCCTGGCCAGCGGCTACGACGGACGTGCGCGCGGAGCTATCGGTACCGCCCTCTTCCTCACTGAGCGCTCGTCGGACTGGACCATCATCGCGGCGGCCGGCGTCGTCGTCGATGGTGCGGCCATCAAGGCCGACACGTGGTACTCGCTGCGTGGCGGGAAGGTCGTGGCGTCGTGAGCAAGACCTTCTCCGTCCAGAACTTCAAGGGCGTCCGCGAGATCGAACTGAGCCCGACCGGGTCGCTGATCGTCGTCGCCGGCGCGAACGGTGCCGGGAAGTCGAGCTTCATCGACGCGTTCGTCGAGCTGTTCGACCCGAAGGGCACCCGCCTGACCCCGAAGCCGATCCGTGAGGGCGAGGACGAGGCCCGCGCGGAGTACACCGACACGGACCTCGGTGTCCGCATCGTCCGCACCTGGAAGAAGAACGACGCGGGACGCCTCGAGGTGTTCGCGCTCGACGGCGCGAAGTACTCGAAGCCCGCCGACGTCGTCGCGTCGCTCACGGGCGGCTTGATCTTCGACCCGGTCGCGTTCCTGAACCTCGACGAGAAGCGACAGCGGGACGCGCTCCTCGCGAAGGTCGACCTCCCGTTCGACGTCGACGCGTTGGCGCGGGAGAAGGCTGGTGCGGAGGAGCGCCGCCTGATCGCTGGCCGTGACGTGAAACGCCTGCAGGGTGCCCTGTCGGCGATGCCGAACCCGCTGGACGCGCCGAACGAGGAGGTGTCGGGCGCCGCGGTCCTCGCCGAAATCGAGTCCGTGCAGGAGCACAACCACCGCATCGACCGGGCCGAGGATCTCGTCACCGAACTCGGACGTCAGGTCCTCGACACCGACCGCACGATCGAGCGCTTGGAGGAGCAGATCACTCAGGCGCGCGCGGACCGCGCCGTCTGGGTCGAGAGGATCGAGGTGGCCCAGCGCGCTGCCGCTGCTCCGCGCGCGGATCTCGCGCCGTTGCAGGCAAAGCTCGCGGCCGTCGACGAATGGAACGCGGCCGTGCGAGCGCGTCGCGAGTATGCGAAGGTCGCCGACGAGTGCGCCGCCGCGGAGTCCGCTCAGGCCGCCGCGAACCGCGACCTCGCCTCGATCGAGAAGCGCAAGCGTGACGGCCTCGCAGCGGCGACGTTCCCCGTCGACGGGCTGTCCGTGGACGAGGACGGCGTGACGTTCGACGGCGTGCCGTTCACGCAGGTCAACTCGGCCATGCGTCGCCGCGTCGCGTTCGCGATCGCGACCGCGGGAGACCCGAAGCTGCGTCTCGTCATCGTGAAGGACGGTGACCTGTTGGACGCCGACTCCCTCGCCGCGATCCGGGATCTCGCCGACGAGCGCGGATACACCGTGCTCGTCGAGCGGGACCGTGACGAGTCCCGCCGGATCGGCTTCACGATCCAGGACGGCGCTCTCGCATGACCGCGCGCATCGACCATGCCTCCGAAGCGCTGAAGGCTCTCGGCCACATCACGGGAGTCGATGAGGCCACGAACCAGATCACGCTTGCGCTCGAAGCGCAGGTGCACGCGACTCTCGCTCTTGTCGAGCAGCAGCGCCTCGCCAACCTCATCGCGTTCCACGATGTCGCGACGCGTCAGGCGGACGCGGGCCACATCCTGAGCAGCGACGGCCTTGCCCGAGTCGAGCGTGCGGCGCGGGAGCTCCGGGCGGGGGTCGGACTGTGAGCGCCCTCGCGATCCTGGATCGCACCCTCGCGGACTCTGCCGACCGCGAATCTTGGCTGGACGCGCACGACAAGGTCATCGGCTCATCGACGGCGGGGAAGTTTGCGAAGCCGGGATCTGTGGAGCTCTACGTCCGGCAGATCCTCGAACCCCGCACGTTCGGCGGGAACGAGGCGACCCGGTCGGGCAACGACTGGGAGCCCGCGCTGCTCGGCGCGGTCGGGGCGCGTCCGAACAGCCTGCTGATCCACCACCCCGACTATCCCCGGTTCGGCGCGACGATCGACGGCACGAAGCCGGTCGGCGACCGTTTCGCGATCGTCGAGACGAAGACGAAGCACAACAAGGTCGTGACCGGGCCGACACCGTACGAGGTCCGGCAGCTCGCGTGGCAGTTCTACTGCATCCCCGAAGCCGTCCACGCGGAGTGGGTGTGGGGCGAGCTCGTCCGCGACCCCGACGCGCCAGGACTGTGGCGGCTGCGCCGCCCCGTGCAGTCGCGCACGTTCCACCGCGACCACCCACAGATCATCGCCGCGACGGACCTGATCGTCCCCATCGCGCACCGCGTCGTCGAGCTGCTCGACGCCGCCCGAGAGGAGGCATGGACATGACCAACCCCACCCCGCCCGCGACCCTCACCGAGGCGCTCAGCGCCTTCCAGGCCGAACTGCCCCGCGTGCAGAAGGGTGCACGCAACGACCACTTCAAGTCGTCGTACGCGGACCTCGCCGACGTCGTCGGCGTCGTCCTCCCCGCGCTCGCCCGCCAGGGCCTCGCCTGGGTGACCGTTCCGACGATGACGGAGGCCGGGTTCCGGCTCGAGTACAGCCTGCAGCACGTCGGCGGGGAACGGATCGACGGCTCCTGGCCGCTCCCGAATCCGACCGAGAGCACTGCACAGGCGGTCGGGTCCGCGATCACGTACGCGAAGCGCTACGCGCTGTCCGCGGTCACCGGCGTCGCTCCCGATCAGGACGACGACGGAAACAGCGCATCCCAGCAGGGAGCACCCGCCGCCGCGCCGAAGGAGTGGAAGAAGCAGGTCGCGGCCGCCGCGTCCGTCGCGGAGCTGCACGAGATCTACCAGTCCGCGGAGCGCGACGGATGGCTGAACGCATCGATCATCGCGAGCCTGAACGCCCGCCGTGCCGTGCTGAGCACCCCGGCCGCGCCGGACGCCGCCGACGCGTACGAAGCGGCGGCATCGGCGGAGTACGACGCCGCGGTCGCGCGTGGGGAGGTGGCCGGTCGTGTCTGAAGTGGCGCACCTCTCGACGGGCGAGATCGTCGAGTACGAACCGGCCTCCCCGCTCGAGCTGGAGCAGATGATCCGGGAGATCGGTGACCGGCTCGAGCGGGCGGTGCCCGTGATCCGTGGACTGTGGGCGGATCGGTACGCCGCGGAGCGGAAGTTCATCGAGGAGCGCGCGAAGGCCGTGATGCGGTCCGCCGAGCCGACGGTGACTCGGCAACGGGCCGAGGCGGATCTCGCGGCGATGCCCTTCAAGCACGAGTTCGACAACGCGAAGGAGATCTTGCATGCGGCTGAGGAGCTGCAGCGGGCGCTCACCGCGAAGTTGAACGGCTATCTCAATCTGAACCGCGCTCTCACGAGCGCGTACATCGCGAGCGGAGCGAGCCGATGAGCGACCGCCTACGCGTCATGAAGTCCCGGAAACCCGGCGACCGCCCCTGGAAGGTCCGCGCAGGTCGCACCGTGCTCGGCGCGTTCCCGACCGGTCCCGACGCGCTCCGATTCGTCCGCCGCCTCATCGCGGCGGCGCAGTGACCACCCCGAAGAAAGGAACCCAGGTGGCAGAGAAGAAGACCCAGGAAGGACCGCCGAGCTTCGCCGCGATGCTCGCCACGATCCGACCGTCGACCGACGTCGAGCTCGCGGAGAACCTCGCGAAGCTCATCGAGGAGGTGAAGGCGACGGGCAAGAAGGGCACGCTCAGCGTCGTCTTCGAGGTGAAGCCCGTCAACGGCGGTGACCGTCTGGTCATCGTGAACGACGCGTTGAAGCTCCGTCTCCCCGAACGAACCCGCGAGGGCACGACCGCGTTCGTCACCGACGACAACGGTCTCTCGCGCAGCGACCCGACCAGCAGCCCCCTGTTCACCGACGACGACATTCGCGATGCCGGCGCGAACGTCGACCCCCGTACCGGCGAGATCAAGGAGACCCCGAACGCATGAGCACCACGGAGAAGACCCTGGCGCCGGCCCCGACCGAGGCGGGGGCGATCGCGTCCCTCGCGGACATCGCAGCCGATCAGCAGCGCACCCCGATCACGCCTGGCGAGGTGTTCATCGTCCGCGACGGTGACGGTGGCCTGCGTGTCATCGACACCGACGCATACGCTCCGACGCCCCGGCACATCGCCGCGGCGCGCA
>NZ_LMPK01000006.1:505-4065 GCF_001423825.1 Microbacterium sp. Leaf351 | reverse complement strand
CCCCGCCTCCACGTCTGACACCGCGGGATGGCAGAAGCACCGCGTGTCCCTCGACCTCGAGAAGACGAAGGCGTGGCTCGCGTGGGAGAAGGCCGACGGACACCTGTTCGCGCAGGACGAGTTCGCCGACTTCCTCGACGACCGCTGGTCCGACGTGCTCGAGCCGGACGCGGGCGTGCTGATCGACATCGCCACCACCTTCCACGCGAAGACGAACGTCGAGTTCAACGGCGGTGTCCGACTCGACTCGGGCGACGTGAAGCTCACGTTCGAGGAGAAGACGACCGCGAAGGCCGGCCAGAAGGGCGACATCGAGATCCCGAAGAAGATCAAGCTCGGCCTGAAGCCCTACGTCGGCGGCCCGACCTACGCGATCTGGGCGCACTTCCGCTACCGGCTCCGCGGCGGCCAGGTGCTCCTCGGCTTCAAGCTCGAGCGCCCAGAGAACACCCTCGAGGCCGCGTTCGCCGACATCGTCACGGACATCCGTGAGGGCCGGAAGAACGGCGACGAGGTCGTGCACGAGGGCATCGGGGAGATCCCGATCTTCGCGGGCAAGCCCTCCGCCTGATCCGTCCGGTCGGCGTCCCCCATCGTCGACCGAACGAAAACGGGGGCCGAGCTGATTGCAGCAGCTCGGCCCCCTCCACCCACCACCGCCTCTAGCAGGAGTCCAGCGTGAGCATTCCCATGATGCCCCCTCAGGCATCCCCCACACCCTTCCGCGGCGTCGCGTTCATCGTCCGCGGCACCCCAGCCCCGCAGGGCTCGAAGCATGCGTACGTCGTCGGCAACCGCGCCCGTGTCGTCGAAGACAGCAAGATGTCCGCCCCGTGGCGGGACAGCGTCGCCGCGGCCGCCGCGGACGCGATGAACGGTGCGTCCCCGATCGACGTACCCGTGACCGTCACCATCACCTTCTTCTTCGCCCGCCCCCAGTCGGTGAAGCGCCCGCTGCCGTCAGTGCGACCCGACATCGACAAGCTCGCCCGAGCGGTGCTCGACGGCCTCACCGCCGGCGGCGTGTACACCGACGACTCCCGCGTCGTCGACCTCCACGCGAAGAAGCGCTACCGGGACGTCCCGGGCGCCGAGGTCACCGTGACTGCCGCGGAGGTGGCTTCTTGACGACCCTGTATGTCGCGGGTCCCATGACCGGCCTTCCCGACTTCAACTATCCAGCCTTCCGTGCCGCTGCAACCGAGCTACGGGACGCGGGATACGTCGTCGAGGACCCATCCACCAACACCAACCCGACTCCCGACGACTACCACGGCTGGCTTCGTGCGGGGCTCGCGCAGCTCATCACCTGCGACGGCGTGGCAATTCTCGACGGATGGGAAGCATCCGGCGGGGCCCGACTGGAGGTGAACGTCGCGGCGACGCTCGGCATGAGGGTGCGCCCCGTACACGAGTGGGTCACGGAGGCGCAGGCCGATCCCGAGCGGGAGTTCCCTGACCGCCCCGAACGCGTGAAGTGCCGCGGGTGCGGCTCGTTCGACACGCACCGAATCGGTATCGGGTCGCGTCTCATCGCGATCGACGACGCCATCGATTACGAGAACTGGCAGTGCATCGACTGCGGTCGGGAGTGGGAACGATGAGCCTCTACTACGAAGACGAGTACATCGAGCTCCACCATGGCGACTGCCGTGCGGTCCGCGGATGGACTCGGGCAGACGTCCTCGTGACGGACCCGCCCTACGGAATGAACTTCCAGTCCAACCACAGAAGGTCCGGCAAGTTCACCCGAATCGTCGGCGACGACGACGCGTCACTTCGCGACGCGGTACTCGAGCTGTGGCCAGACCATCGACCAGCAATCGTCTTCGGTCGCTGGTCTGTTGCGGCTCCCGTCGGAGAGCGTCAGCGCGTCATCTGGTTCAAGTCCGGAGGCGGACCCGGCATGGGCGACCTGCGTCTGCCCTGGGGGCCCGCCCACGAGGACATCCATGTCCTAGGTGATGGCTGGGATGTGGCAGCGACCGGGAAGAAGCGGACGGGCAGCGTGATCGTCACGTCGCGCGGCCGGGGGGGGTCCAGCGGCGACGAGAACGCGTTCGGTCACCCCACCCCAAAGCCGGTATCACTCATGGAGGATCTCATTTCGAGCTGCCCTCCTGGGGTGATCGCGGACCCGTTCGCGGGTTCAGGTGCAACGCTCATCGCGGCGCGAAACCTCGGCCGCCGCGCTATCGGGGTCGAACTCGAGGAGCGCTACTGCGAAGCAATCGTGCGCAGGCTGTCGCAGCAGGCGTTCGACTTCTCCGCGCTCGAGTCGGGTGCGGGCCAATGATGCGCGCCGGCCGTCGGCGTCCTCCACGCGCCGCCGGCGACCGCGGCCTCGCCGTCGCCGCGTTCCTCACCGGAGAGCAGGCCGCCGCATGAGCGCCGCGCACCCTCCGGTGGACGTGAAGCGCGCCGTCATCCGTCGGGATGGCGGGTTCTGCCTCCTTGCCCTGCACCGCTGCCAGGGAGAGGCGACGACGACCGATCATCGCGCGAACCGTGGCATGGGCGGATCGCGACTCCTCAACGACCCTGTGAACCTGATCGCCGCGTGCGGGATCTGCAACGGCGACAAGGCGGACGCGACCTCGCTGGTGCTCCTCGAGCTGGAGGAGCGGGGCTTGTGGGTGCGTCCCGCGGCGACCCACGAGAAGACGTTGGTGCGTGCACGTGAGACGCCCGTGGAGGCGTTGGACGGCACCCGGTGGTTCCTGCTGTCGGCGACGGAGCGGATCACCGTGGCGGAAGCGATGGGGGCGCGCTGATGCCGGAACTGGAAGTCAACGACAACACCAACGAGAGGAGCGCGTGATGGCTGTCACCAAGCGCACACGGTTCGAGATTCTGCGACGCGACGGGTACCGCTGCTACTACTGCGGCGTCCGCGGAAACGAAACGGGCAGCGGACTCACGATCGACCACGTCACGCCCGTCGCCTTGGGCGGCAGTGACGACGCCACGAACTTGGTCAGCGCGTGCGCTGACTGCAACGCGGGTAAGTCGTCCGTCCCAGCCGATGCGGCGACGGTTGCGGACATCGACCGCAAGGCCGCCGAGTACGCCCACGCTCGCACGATAGCGCTGCGTGCGCTCGACGCCGATCTTGATGCGGAGGCTGAGTACCTCACGGGAATGTGGGATGCGTGGGACGCTGCCGCGCCGTCTTACTCGAAGGGGTCAGCGCCTGGCGAGATCGAATCGTTCGCCTCGGATTGGTTCCGACGCGGTGTGCCGCTGCGAGTCGTGGAGAAGGCATTCACGATCGCCTGGGCCGGTCCCGCGCGGCCTAACCAGAAGGTGAAGTACGCGGGCGGCGTGGTCAACAACATGATGGCCGGCGCAGAGGACCGCACCCGCTCGATGGTGGCCGGCGACTCGGTCGTCTTCGGCAGCGGGTATGACGCCGGGTGGGCGGACGGTGTCGCCTTCGCTGGGCTGCTCACTGACGAGCGCGACCTGGTCGCGCTGCACGTCGACGGCCGGAAGAACGAGTTCTGGCGGGTGATGTCCAATGCCTCGTGACTATGCCCAGATCCGTCAAGACATGTGGT
>NZ_LMPK01000006.1:0-493 GCF_001423825.1 Microbacterium sp. Leaf351 | reverse complement strand
CCCCCGCCTGACCTACGCAGGCGTGACGGACTGGCACCCCGGGAAGCTCTCCCAGCGGGCGAAGGAATGCACCGGCCGGGACGTCGTGATCGCCGGATTCGAGCTCGCGGAGGCCTACTTCGTGGTCATCGACGAGGACACCGAAGAGGTGATGATCCGCTCCTACCTGAGGCACGACCCGCTGATGCGTAACCCGCGCCTCGCGGTGACGATGGCGAAGGACTTCGGAGGCGTCGCGTCGAACAAGATCCGCGCCGCGATCGTGTGGGAGCTGCAGCGGTTGAAGCGGTCGGAGCCGGACCTGCCGGCGTGGGAGAAGCCCCAGGTGAAGACGGTTCTGAAGCAGAACGCGGTGAACCCGAGGGAGATGACGACCGACCTTCCCACGGGCACCGCAACGTACCTGTTAGGTGCCGGTTTACCCACCGGCTTAGGCCGTGTTGATCAAGAGGTTTCGGTGTTCGGTGGGCGAGTCTTGAACCGTGACGCGACA
>NZ_LMPK01000005.1:88661-89218 GCF_001423825.1 Microbacterium sp. Leaf351 | reverse complement strand
ACCGCCTAACCCCATCCACCACCGGAAACAACCGAAGTGACACCACACCACGGGACTTGACCAGTATCCGGGCGTTCGGGACGTCGCCAAGCTAGGTCGTCATTCGCCTACGGCGACCACGGCAGTCTGAGCGGCGGTTCGTGAGAGCCTCGATCTAGTCGTGCCCACCCTCGGGGTGATGATCCGCTCGACGACTGACGGCTGACGGGGAGAATGCGATGCGCGAGGTTACCTGTCTCGCGAGCGGAAGTCGTGTAGGCGAACTCCTGCGCTCGGCCTAGCGCGATCGAATCGATGTCGACCGACGTAACGATCCTGCCCTTCGGTTGCGCCGAGCAAGTTGTCGAGCCCTCTTGCAGTTCTCCACAATTCGCGACGCTCACCTTGCCGGAGTTCGGCCGGCAGACGACACCTCGCCCCACGGGCCTCTCGCCCGCGCTCGACATCACCTGCCGAGCAGCCGTGAAAGGAGGCACCAATGGGCAGCATCCACCGCAACACGACCGCTGCGGGCGCGAAGCGCTATCACATCAGCTACCGTGCGCCGGACTTCGCGC
>NZ_LMPK01000005.1:70900-88630 GCF_001423825.1 Microbacterium sp. Leaf351 | reverse complement strand
GGGGCGCGCGGGTGATCGACTCGATCCGCCACTCGGAGGTGCAGTCCTGGGTGTCGGCACTCAAGGGCGGGTCGACAACTTTCCGGCGTTCGCAGGGCATCGTCGCCGGCATCCTGGACGCCGCCGTCGCTGACCGTCTGCTCGCGCGCAACGTCGCACGGGGCCTCAAGCTCCCGCCGAAATCTGCGGATGCGCGGCGGCGCTACCTCTCGCACACTCAGGTGCGACTGCTCGCCGACCAGCGCGGCACCCCACGCTGGTGTTGTTCCTGGCGTACACGGGATTGCGATGGGGAGCGGCGACGGCGCTACGCATCCGGAACGTGGACACCCTCCGCCGGGTCAAGGTAGAAGAGAACGCGGTGAAGGTGTCGCACCAGGTGCACGCCGAAGACCCATCGGTCGCCGTCGGTGCCCTACGCCGAGTTCCTCACGCTCCCCCTCGCTCAACTCGCCGAGGGCAAAGGCCGCGACGAATTACTCTTCGCGACGGCACATCGCACCTGCTTATCCCGGGATCGCGGAACGGATGGTTCACGGTCGCAGTGCGCGACGCTCAGAGCATCAACGACACCTTCCCGCGGGTCGCACCGCACGACCTCCGACACACCGCCGCGAGCGTTGAGGTGCCGGCCCCGCGCGCACGTCAAAGCGGTGCAGCGAATGCTCGGTCACTCGTCGGCGGCGATGACTCTGGAGGTCTACGCCGACCTCTTCGAGGACGATCTCGACCAGGTTGCGGCCGCGCTCGACGCTGCCAAACGCCGATCTTTTGTTGTCACGGTGTTGTCACGGACATAAAACAAGGGACCGCGAATGCTCGCGATCCCTCGTGACGCCTGGTGCCCCCGACAGGAATCGAACCTGCGACCTTTGGTACCGGAAACCAACGCTCTATCCCCTGAGCTACGGAGGCGTACCGGTCGAGATTACCAGTCCGCCGCGGCATCCGCCGACAGCGACGGCGACCGCACGACGCTGAACGGAGGCTTTACGGGAACCCGATCGTCCACAGCAGCAACACCGCGAGCACCTGGCCGACGAGCGCCGCGACGAGGCTGATGATGCGGCGGCGGCGGGTCGACGAGAGCCGCTCGTCGCCGAGCATCGGGGTCATCGGCAGCAGCAGCCGGAAGATGCTCTGCTGTGGCAGGAACACTGCGAACAGGTAGACGCCATAGCCGAACCCGTAGGTCGCGACGACCATGCCGAGCCTGCGCACCGGGCGGGAGAAGATCCACAGCAGGAACGCCGCGATCAGCGCGGCGACGAGCACGACGCCGATGATGCCCGTGAACGTCCACGCCATGCGGAACCACGGGGTGAAGGGTGCGAAATGCCCCTCCCCGACAAACGGCACCCACCAGCTCGTCTCGGTGAGCAGGTACGCGTGGGGCGTGCCGGTGACGGCGTCGGCGATCCACGACCACGACAGGCCGGCACCGGCGAGCACGAGACCCGTGATCATCAGGCTCACGAGCTGCGACGGCGGGAACGGATCGACCTTGCGACGGAACCATCGCGTCACGAACACGATCCCGAGACCGAGCGCGAACGCCAGGATGCCCGGCCGCGTGTACGACGCGACGAGCCCGATCGGGATGATCCACAGATAGCGCCGCTTGACGGCGAGGAGCATCGCAGCGAACAGCAGGAAGAGGTAGAGCGACTCCGCGTAGCCGACGACGAAGATGAACGACATCGGGCCGAAGCTGAAGAGTACCGCACCCCACCAGGCCGCCGTCGGCGAGGTGACAGCCCGCAGCAGCAGGAAGAGCATGATGGTCGCACCGCCGCTGGCGAGCACGGCGATCGAGATGCCGACGATCTGCCACGGGATGCCCGTGGCATCCGAGATGATGCGCTCGAGCCAGGGGAACACGGGCAGGAACGCCCAGTCGTTCGGCACGACCGCGCCGTACGCGTCGAGTGGCAGCTGCGTCGGATAGCCGATCTGCGAGACGCGGCCGTAGCGGGCGCCGTCCCAGTCGGAGAGGAACTGCAGGAACGTCGTCACCCGCTGCGCGTTGGGGCCGAACGCCCAGCCGAAGGCGTGCGCGAGCTCGTACATGACGAACATCAGCATGAAGTTGACCCCACGCCCCAGCGCCCACACGCCCACGACGGCGCGCACCGCGCGGGCCGTGACCGGGCGCACGGCCGGGTTCGGCTGAGAGGTCTCCTCGAACCAGTCGAGCAGTCCCTGCCAGGCGCGCACGGCGCGCCGACGCAGCGGGGACGCCACGGTCGCGGCCGGCGGGAGAGAGCCCGCAGCGCCGCGCAGGTCGTGGTCGCCAGAAGTCGTCACGACGTCCCTTCCGCCGCCGCAGCGCGGCAAGACGAGTCCGTTGTGGGGCGCGCGACGAGCGCGCCGGTGGAGCCGATGGTGTCAATGGATGATGGCATGATTCCGCCGCGAGCGCCTCTTCAGCACGCCCTCAGGCGGCATCCCGTATGCGCGACGGTCGCCACTCAGACCGCGCGGTAGACCAGATCGCGGATGTCGCGTCCCGCCCGTGCGCCCTTGCGCTCGAAGGCCGTCTCGACACGGCCGTCGAACCGCTCCGCCCACTCCCCCGGGAAGCCGCGTTCGAACCCGTCTGCGGCGTCGAGCACCTCGCGCATCTGCAGGGCGTAGTCCTCCCAGTCGGTCGCGAGGCGCAGCGCACCCCCGGGGGCGAGCGCCGCGCGCACGATCTCGGGGAAGCCGGGCGCCACGAGCCGCCGCTTGTGGTGCTTGACCTTGTGCCACGGGTCGGGGAAGAACACCCACACCTCGGCGACGGATGCCGCGGGCAGCAGATGCTCGAGCACCTCGGGCGCGTTCGCCTCGACCAGGCGCAGATTGGTGAGGGAGGCGGCATCCGCGTCGAGCATGGTGCGCGCGAGCCCCGCCTTGAACACCTCGACGGCGAGGAAGTCGTCGGCCGGCCGGGTGCGGGCGGCGTGCACGATCGCGTGCCCCTGACCGGAGCCGATCTCGACGATGAGCGACGCCCGTCGACCGTAGACCTCGGCCGGATCGACGGCGCTGCCGGCGGCGACGCTCGTCGTGGCGACAACGCGCTCGACCGGAAGCACGTAGCGCGGTGCGAGCTCGTTCCAGGCGCGGGTCTGGGCGTCGGACATGCGGCCGCCGCGACGCACGAACGAGACGGGCGAGTCACGGAACACGGGCGCCGGATCGGTCATCCGTCCAGGCTAACGACTGCTCTCCCCCGCCTCACGCCGTGACGAAGTCGATGAGCTCCTCGACGCGGCCGAGCAGCGCGGGCTCCAGATCGCGGTAGGTGTGCACGCCCGCCAGGATGCGCTGCCACGCCGCGGCGATGTCGGCCTGGTCGTCGGCGGGCCAGCCGAGCGCCCGGCACACGCCGACCTTCCACTCGATGCCGCGCGGCACTTCGGGCCAGCGGGCGATGCCGACGGCGGCGGGCTTCACGCACTGCCACACGTCGATGAACGGGTGCCCGACGATGCGCACATGCGCGCCGTGCCGGCCGCGGGCCACGCCCTCGGCGATGCGCGACTCCTTCGATCCCGCGACGAGGTGGTCGACGAGGACGCCGTACCGGCGATCGGATGCCGGCGGCTCCGCGTCGAGCAGGGCGGCGAGGTGGTCGACGCCCTCGAGGTACTCGACGACGACGCCGTCGACTCGGAGGTCATGCCCCCACACCTTCTCGACGAGCTCGGCGTCGTGGCGGCCCTCGACGAGGATGCGACTCGGCCGCGCGACGCGCGCCTGATGGTTCTCGACCGCGATCGATCCCGACGCCGACCGGCGGGGTGCCGTGGGGGCGGCGGCGACCGGGGCGACGAGCCGCGCGGGCTCGCCGTCGACGAGGAAGCCGCTGCCGAGCGGGAAGACCCGTACCGCGCCGCGGCGGTCTTCGAGCTCGACCATGCCGCTGCGCACCGCGACGACCGCGCCGCAGAAGCCGTCGGAGGCGACCTCGACGACGAGATCGCGTGCCGCGGGCACGTCGGGGACGACCCGCCGGCCGCGCTCGCGCCAGCCCGCCGCCAGCACATCGCCGCTGTACCTGTCGTCCATCGTCGCCTCCGACGAGCGAGCCTAGGCCGGTGCGGCGACACCGACCCCGCGACCCGCCCGCGACCCGTCCGTCCGCCCCTCCGCGAGCTGCGCGGGCACCGTCCGCCGGGAGAATCCCCGGAGTCGGGGCATCCTCTCGCCCCCATTCCCGCGGATGCATAGACTCGAATCGCACCCATGACCGCCTCGCGGCCGGTGCCGCGCGGGCGGCCCCCTCGGAAAGGACTTCGATGGCCAAGGAATCGATCTTCGGACGGATCTCGACCCTCGTGCGCGCGAACGTGAACGCGCTGCTCGATCAGGCGGAGGACCCGCAGAAGATGATCGACCAGCTCATCCGCGACTACACGAACAACATCCGCGAGGCCGAGTCGGCCATCGCGGAGACGATCGGCAACCTGCGCCTGCTCGAGCGCGACCACCAGGAGGACGTGCAGGCCGCGGCCGAATGGGGCAACAAGGCCCTCGCCGCCAGCCGCAAGGCCGACGAATTCCGCGGGGTCGGCAACCTCGCCGACGCCGACAAGTTCGACAACCTCGCCAAGATCGCGATCCAACGTCAGATCTCCGAGGAGTCCGAGGCCAAGGCCGCAGCCCCCCAGATCGCGGCGCAGACCGAGGTCGTCGAGAAGCTCAAGTCGGGCCTGAACGGCATGAAGGGCAAGCTGGAGGAGCTCAAGACCAAGCGCAACGAGCTCGTCGCGCGCGCCAAGGTCGCCGAGGCTCAGAACAAGGTGCACGACGCCGTCAAGAGCGTGAACCTGCTCGACCCGACCAGCGAGATCGGCCGCTTCGAGGAGAAGATCCGCCGCCAGGAGGCCCTCGCCGCCGGCAAGGCAGAGCTGGCCGCATCCAGCCTCGACGCCCAGTTCGAGTCGCTCGAGGACGTCGGCGAGCTCACCGAGGTCGAGGCGCGTCTCGCCGCCCTCAAGGCCGGGGCCGCGCCCGCCGCCCTGAACCCGGCGGCGACCCCCCAGCCGCAGGCACTCCCTCAGGCCGACGAGTACCGTCAGCAGCCCTGAGGTCACGAGAGGGCCGGATGCCGCGGCATCCGGCCCTCTCGCTTCCCCGCCCACCGTCGCAAGGAGTCCCGATGACCCGGTTCGTGGTCGTGCCGCAGTGGCAGGGGTCGCCCGCCGCGCGGGCCATGCAGCTCGTCGACGGTGCCGAGGCGATCGCCGGCGACCTGCCGCGATCGGCGTGTGTGCGGGTGGACGTGCCGCTCGAGGCGGGTGACGCGCTCGGCACCCGCGTGCACCGCCTGAGCACCCTGCAGCAGACCCGCGCCCGCATCGACGACCTCCTCGCCTCGGAGACCGACCGCATCGTGATCGTCGGCGGCGACTGCAGCGTCGCCCTCGGCGGCATCGCCCACGCCGCCGCCCGCCACGAGCGTCTCGGCCTCGTCTGGTTCGATGCGCACGGCGACCTGCACACCCCCGACTCCTCGGTGTCGGGCGCGTTCGCCGGCATGGCGCTGCGCGCGGCGCTCGGCGGCGGCGAGCCCTCACTCGTGGTCTCCCCCGGCATCGCGCCGTCCCGCACCGTGCTGGTCGGTGCCCGCGATCTGGATGTCGCCGAGTCGGCGTTCCTCGCCGACACCCCGCTCGCCCGGCTCGACGCCGTCGATCTCGCCGACACCGCGCTCGCCGACGCCGTGAGCCAGACGGATGCCGACGCGGTGTGGGTGCACCTCGACCTCGACGTGCTCGACCCCGCCGCCATCACGGGGCTGACCGCCGCGTCGCCGTTCGGCGCCGATCCGGCGCGCATCGTCGCCGCCCTCGCGGCGCTCCGTGCCCGGGTGCCGCTCGCGGGTGCGTCGATCACCGGCTTCGCGCCGGCCAGCGCCGCGGCCGCGGTCGATGACCTCGGCACGATCCTGCGACTCGTCGGCGCACTCGCGTGAGCCGCGGCATCCCGGCCGACTGGCGCGCCCGCGCCGACGCGGCCGTCGCGCGCGGACGACGGCTCGACCGGTTCATCCCGTCCGTGCTGCTCGACTCCGCGATCAGCCGTGTCGGCTTCTGGTACGGCTGCACCGTCGGCTGGACCTGGGGGTTCCTGTGGAGCCGGGGGCGGGTCGAGCGCCGCGGCGAGCTGTGGGTGTTCCGCGGCATGCCGTCATGGACCTTCGCCCGCGGCGGCGTCTGCGTCGGCAACTGCTTCCTCACGGGCGACGGCCGGCTCGATGACCGGGTGCTGCGTCACGAGGCGGTGCACGCCCGCCAGTGGCGCCGCTACGGGTTCCTCATGCCCGTGCTCTACACGCTCGCGGGGCGCGACGCCCTCCGCAACCGGTTCGAGATCGAGGCGGGCCTCGAGGACGGCAACTACGTGCCGCGCACCTCGGTGGCCTGAAGCCGCCGCACGATGCGACGGCCGAGCACGACGATCACCGCGAACGGCACGACGATCCACACCAGGTTCGGCAGCACGGCGACGCTGAGGAACCCCGCGATGTCGCCGCGTTCGAGCGACTGTCGGGTCATCTCGAGTCCGCTCGAGGCCTCGACGAGGAAGTAGAGCACGGTCTTCCAGAAGGTCGCGACGCTCACGATCAGGCCGAGCACGACGCCCGACCAGCGTCGCAGGTGCGTGAGCACCCAGATCAGCGCGATCACCTCGAGCAGGTTCGCCCAGCTCTGCGCGCTGCCGAACGCGTCGGCCTGGGCGTAGCGCTGGTCGAACGAGCTGTAGAACACGTGCCCCGGCCAGAACCAGGCGAGCGGTCCACCGGCGTGCGAGAGCGGGCCGAGCAGCTCGTAGCAGGCGTCGTAGGTCTGGATGAGGGCTGTCACGATGAACCACACGGCGATCCAGCGCGGCACCAGGAGCGGGGGCTTCACGGCGGTGCGCTCCGGCGACGTGCTCACGGGGCGACCACCAAGGCCGACCGCAGCGCGGCGAGCTCGTCGGCCGACACGCCCGCCTCCCGCAGGTAGGCACCGCCGTCGCCCCAGCGCTCGTGCAGGTGCGCGAGCACATGCCGCATCGCGCGGGCCGGTGAGTGCAGGTAGAGCTCTTCGAGGTGGCGGCTGCCCGGGTGTGCGCGCGCCAGCCACGCCCGGATCTGCCGGGCCCGCGAGGCCGGCAGGTTCTGCTCGGTGAGGGCGTAGTCGCCCACGATCGCCTCGTCGTCGACACCGGCGGCGGCGAGGGTCACCGCGACCGAGACTCCGGTGCGGTCCTTCCCGATCGCGCAGTGCACGAGAGTCGGATGCCCCGCCGCGATGCTGTGCGCCACGGTGGCGATGCGCTCCCCGGCGTTCTCGAGCAGGTCGAGGTAGGAGTCGTCGAGCGTGACGCCGCTGGCGAGGAATGACTCGAGCGATCCCACGAACATCGGCGCGCGCACGGTCTCGACGCCCAGTCCGTCCACCCGGCTGGGCTCGCGCGCCAGCTCGTCGTCGGATCGCAGGTCGACGATGCGCTCGACGCCGAGTTCGTGCAGGGTGCGTCGCCCGTCGTCGTCGAGACGAGACAGCGCCCCCGACCGGAACAGCACCCCGTGCCGGGTCGTGCCGGCCCCGGCCGGGAGGCCGCCGACGTCGCGGAAGTTGGTGACTCCCGAGACCAACTCGACGCTCGCACCGCTCATGAGCGCCACCCTCGGGTGCGGGCAGACGACGGGCGTGCGGAGCGGGGGGCGGTCACGCTGTCAGCCTAACGACGCGGCGCCCGCCGCCGGCGGTGCGGTGCAGAATGTGCGGGTGACCGACGACGCTTTCGACGAGTTCTCCTTCCTCCCCGCCCAGGCCGCCGAACTGGGCGCCACCGGGCCGATCCCCGCCGCCGAGCGGTTGACGCTCGCGCTTCCCGACGGCCGCACCCTGAGCGCCCTGCGCTTCGGCGACGCGCCGCCTGCCGTCACATTCCTTCACGGAGCGGGTCTGAATGCCCACACGTTCGACACGACGATCCTGGCCCTTGGGCTGCCGGCGCTCTCGATCGACCTCGCCGGTCACGGCGACTCGTCGTGGCGATCGGATGCCGCGTACACGGCCGGTCCTCTCGCGGACGACGTCGTGCGCGCGCTCGAGGCCTGGACCACGTCGCCGCAGACGCTCGTCGGGCAGTCGCTCGGCGGGCTGACCGCGGCATCCGTCGCCGCACGGCGGCCCGACCTCGTCGCGAGCCTTGTGATCGTCGACATCACCCCCGGCGTGAACCCCGACGAGGGGCCCGCGCAGATCCGCGCCTTCTTCGCCGGCCCGACCTCGTGGGCGAGCCGCGACGAGCTGGTCGAGCGCGCGCTGTCCTTCGGGCTCGGCGGCAGCCGTGGCGCGGCGACCCGCGNNNNCCTCGCCGCCGCCGTCGCGAACGGCGACGCGGACGCCCCGACCTTGGACTCCGCGGTGCGCGATCTGCTGTCCGAGTCGGGGTGGCACGACCTCGCCGCCGTGACCGCACCGATCACCCTCATCCGCGGCGAGCGCGGGTTCGTCTCGGCGGGTGACGCCGATGATTTCTCGCGGCGCCTGCCCGCGGCATCCGTCGTCTCCGTGCCTGCGCGTCACAACGTGCAGGAGGACATCCCGGCCGAGCTGGCGGCCCTCGTGCGTGCGGCCTCCGGCCGCCGATCACCGGCCGTGTGACGTCGCGTGTCGCCGTGTGACGGCGGCCGGTCATCTGGGCCGCGGCCCGGTGCCCCCGACCTAGGCTGAGGGAAGCTCGCCGATCCGGCGCGCGCCCTTCCCCCGCACGGACGTTCCACAGCACGGACATCCCCGCACCGAGAGGATCCCGCATGTTCCGCCGCACCGCACTGGCCGGGGCCGCCATCCTGGCCGCCGCCGCCCTCGCACTCACCGCCTGCTCCGCCGGGGGCAGCAGCGCACCGACCGCTTCTGGCGACCCCAACGCCACCGTCAACATCCGACTGGCACTGGAGCCCACCAACCTCGACATCCGCCAGACCGCGGGGGTCGCCCTCGACCAGGTTCTGATCGACAACGTGTATCAGGGCCTCGTCTCGCGCACGCCCGACCAGAAGATCGTCGCCTCGCTCGCGAGCGCCTGGACGGTGTCCTCCGATGCGCTCACCTACACGTTCACGCTGCGCGACGGCGTCACCTTCGACGACGGTCAGGCGCTGACGCCCGACGACGTGGTGTGGTCGCTCACGCAGCACCGCGACGAGAGCACATGGGCCAACAGCTCCACGCTCTCGCACGTGTCGAACATCAGCGCGACCGGCAACACCATCACGCTCACCCTCTCGTCGCCCGACTCCCAGCTGCTGTGGAACCTCACCGGGCGCGCCGGCATCATCCTGAAGAAGGGCGACACCGTCGACTACAAGACGAAGGCGAACGGCACCGGACCCTTCACGCTGAAGTCGTGGAACCAGGGCGCGAACATCACGCTCGCCCGCAACGACGCCTACTGGGGCGACAAGGCGAAGGTCGCCGAGGTCGTCTTCGACATCATCCCCGAAAACCAGGCCGCGATCTCCGCCGCCCAGTCGGGCGAGGTCGATGTCATCACCGGCTTCGACGCCACTCTCAGCTCTCAGGTCGAGAAGGGCGGCGACTTCTCGGTCGTCAAGGGCAGCGCGACCGACAAGTTCGTGCTCGCCTTCAACAGCACGAAGGCGCCGCTGAACGACACCCGTGTACGCGAGGCGATCCGCCTCGCGATCGACCACAACGCGATCATCGCCGCTGTCGGCTCCGGCAAACCCCTCTACGGTCCGATCCCGCAGCCGGACCCCGGCTACCAGGACCTGTCGTCGACGATCAGCCACGACCCGGCCAAGGCCAAGCAGCTTCTCGCTGACGCGGGAGTGTCGAACCTGACGCTGACGCTCACCGTGCCCTCGTTCTACGGCACGACCATCCCGCAGCTGCTCACGTCGAACCTCGCCGACGCCGGCATCACCCTCAAGGTGAACAGCGTCGACTTCACGACGTGGCTCAACGACGTCTACACGAACAAGAACTACGACCTCAGCCTCGTCGACCACGCCGAGCCGCGAGACTTCGGCAACACCTGGGCGAACGGGAGCTACTACTTCACGTTCAACAACCCGCAGGTGCAGTCGCTCTACCAGCAGGCGATCGCCGCGACCAGCGACCAGCAGGTGGACGACCTGCTCGCGCAGGCTGCGAAGATCGTCGCTGACGACAACGCCGCCGACTGGCTGTACAACTGGGAGTCGGTCGTCGCCGTCGGCAAGGGCATCACCGGCTTCCCCGCCGACAACGTCAACTCTCGCATCAACCTCGCCACCCTGGAGAAGAGCAACGGGTGATCAGATTCACGCTGACACGGCTGGCCCTGCTGATCCTGGGCCTGTTCCTCGCCAGCGTGCTGATCTTCCTCACCCTGCACGTGCTGCCGGGTGACGTGGCCCAGCTGATCGCCGGAACCAACGCGACTGCCGAGCAGATCGCGCGGATCCGGGATCAGCTGGGCCTGACCCGTCCGCTGCCGCTGCAATACCTCGACTGGATCGGCGGAGCGCTGCGCGGCGACCTGGGCACCTCGCTCGTCACCGGAAGCTCGGTGAGCGACGAGCTGCGACAGAAGGCGCAGGTGACACTGCCGCTCGGCCTGTTGTCGCTGCTCATCGCCGTCGTCATCGCCCTGCCCCTCGGCGTCGTGGCCGCCGTGCAGCGGCACCGCGCGGGAGGTGCGGCGTTGAGCATCGGCGCGCAGGCCGTGGCCGCGGTTCCGGTCGTCTGGGCGGGCATGATGCTCGTCATCGTCTTCGCCGTGACCCTCGGCTGGCTGCCCGCGCAAGGCTTCCCCCGCTCGGGCTGGTCGGATCCGGGGCTCGCGCTGCGCGCCCTCATCCTCCCGGCGCTGACCATCGGCGTCGTCGAGGGTGCGCTGCTCATGCGCTTCGTGCGCTCGGCGACACTGCAGGCCCTCGACCAGGACTACGTGACCGCCGCCGCCGCGAAGGGCCTCACCCGCACACGCGCACTCGTGCGCCACGGGCTGCCGAACGTGGGGCTCTCGATCATCAGCGTGCTCGGCCTGCAGATCGCGGCGATCATCGTGGGCGCCGTCGTCATCGAGCAGCTCTTCTCCCTGCCCGGCATCGGACGGATGCTGGTGGCCGACGTGCAGGCACGGGACATCCCGAAGGTGCAGGGCGAGCTGCTCGCGCTCACCGCCTTCGTGCTCATCGTCGGCTTCGCCGTTGACCTGGTGCACCGGCTCATCGACCCGAGACAGCGGGAGGCGTCATGAGCGACAGTGTGATCGCCCGGGTGTGGCGACTCCCCGCCGGCCGCATCGGGCTCGTCATCGCCGCCGCGGTGCTGGCGACCGCCGCCGTCGCCCTGGTCTGGACCCCGTTCGATCCGCAGCGCACCGACGTCGAGATCCGCTGGCAGCTGCCGAGCTGGCCGCACCTGCTCGGCACGGACGCGACGGGCCGCGACATCCTGAGCCTGCTCATGGCGGGCGCCCGCACCACGGTCGTCGTCGCGGTCGGCGCGGGGATCATCGCGACCGTGCTCGGTCTCGTGCTCGCCGCGCTCGGCGCCCTCACGCCGCGCCTCGTGCGCGAGAGCGTCGCGGTCGTCGTCGACGTGCTGATCGCGTTCCCCGTGCTGCTGATCGCCATGATGATCACCGCGGTCTGGGGCGGGTCGCTCTGGGTGGTCATCGTCGCGATGGGCATCGGATTCGGGGTGAACATCGCCCGCGTGACGAGACCCGAGTTGCGTCGCGTACTGCTGAGCGACGTCGTGCTCGCGGGGCGCGCGGCCGGCCTTACCCCCGCGCAGAACCTGTGGCGGCACCTGCTGCCGAACGTGCTGCCGGTGTTCATCGTGCAGCTGTCGTGGGGCATGGCGGTGGCGGTGCTCGCCGAGGCGGGGCTGTCGTACCTCGGGTTCGGGGCGCCGGTGACGGATGCCTCGTGGGGCCTGCTGCTCTCGCAACTGCAGCAGTACATCAGCGTCTACCCGCTCTCGGTCGTCTGGCCGGGGCTTGCGATCTCGCTCACCGTGCTCGGGCTGAACCTGCTCGGTGACGCCCTGCGCGAGGCGACCGATCCCCTGCTGCGCGCGAGCGGCGGCAGCGCCCGCCGCGCCCGCACCCACGTGCCGGGGGTGGTCGCGTGAGCCTGGAGGTGACCGACCTCGTCGTCGAGATCGGCGGCGTGCGCGTCGTCGACGGCGTCACGTTCGCGGTGCCCGAGGGCGCGCGCGTCGGGCTGATCGGCGCGTCGGGCTCGGGCAAGTCGCTCACCGCGCGGGCGCTGCTGGGACTCTTGCCCGACGGCGCGGCGGTGTCGGGCAGCATCCGGTGGCAGGGGGTCGAACTCGTCGGGCTGCGCGACCGCGAGCTCGCCCGTCGTCGCGGGCGGGAGCTCGCCATGGTGTTCCAGGACCCGCTGACGGCCCTCGACCCGGTGCGCACTGTCGGCCGCCAGATCTCCGAGGCGGCCGCGATCCACGGTGAGCGCTCCCGCGCCGAGCGGCGCCGCCTCGCGGTCGAGGGCGCCCGCCGTGTGGCACTGCCCGACCCCGAGCGCATCGTGGCGCGCTACCCGCACCAGCTCTCCGGCGGGCAGCGTCAACGCGTCGCGATCGCGATGGCCCTGGCCGCACGCCCTCGCCTGCTGGTCGCCGACGAGCCGACGACGGCACTCGACGTCACCGTGCAGGCCGGCATCCTCGAACTGCTGCGCCGACTCGCCGACGAGGACCGCATGTCGCTCGTGTTCATCACCCACGACCTCGCCGTGCTCGCCCAGGTCGCGACCCATGCGGTCGTGCTCTCGGCCGGACGGGTGGTCGAGACCGGTCCCCTCACGACCCTTCTCACCGAGCCCGCCTCGCCCGTCACGCGGGGCCTGCTGCGCGACGCCGCGGCGACGCTGTGGCGCGGGGCCGCGACATCCGACCTGCCCGAGGAGTCCGCATGACCGCGCTCATCGAGGCCCGCGGGCTCACGCGGGTGCACCGCGGGCCGCGCCGCGCCCTGTTCGGCCCGCGCGAGACCACGACGGCGCTCGACGGTGTCGACCTCGTCGTGACCGAGGGCTCGGCGCTGGGGGTCATCGGCGAGTCCGGGTCGGGCAAGTCCACGCTCGTGCGGCTGCTGCTCGCACTCGACGCGCCGACCACCGGCAGTGTGCGCATCGACGGCCGAGAGGTGGATGCTGCCTCCCCCGCCCGCGCCCTGCACTGGCTGCGGCGCGAGACCGGCATCGTCTTCCAGGATCCGTACGCCTCTCTCGATGCCCGCATGCGCGTCGGCCGCATCATCGCCGAGCCGCTGTGGGCGCTGGGCATCGACGGCGACCGTCGCGCGCGCGTCGCCGAAGTGCTCGCGGCCGTCGGTCTCGATGCGGATGCCGCGGCCCGCTACCCGCACGAATTCTCGGGCGGGCAGCGCCAGCGCATCGCGATCGCACGGGCCATCGTGCACCGGCCGCGCATCCTCGTGGGCGACGAGCCACTGTCGGCCCTCGATGTGTCGGTGCGGGCGCAGATCCTTGAGGTGCTGGCCGACCTGCGCCGCAGCGAGGGCCTGACCCTCGTGCTCGTCTCCCACGACATCGGGGTCGTGCAGAGCATCTGCGACGAGGTCGTGGTCATGTCCTCCGGGCGCATCGTCGAGCGCGGGACGACCGCGCGGGTGCTCGCGCAGCCGCAGCATCCGTACACCCGTCAGCTGCTCGCCGCGATCCCGACGCTCCCCGGCATCTGAGACCGCGCCGCGTCAGTCGGCGTCGGCGTCGGCGTCGGCTCGGGCGTCGTCGGGGCTGTCTCGCAGCCGCCCGAACAGCCCGCGCTTCTTCGTCGGCTTCAGCGACTTCTGCAGGTAGACCGTGCCGAGCCACCGGCCGAACTTGAAGCCGACGCGGCCCATCCGACCGACCTCGACGAAGCCGAGCTTCTCGTGCAGCGCCAGGGAGCCCTCCGCGCCCTTGTCGCTGATGACGGCGACGATCTCGCGGATGCCGTTCGCCTCGCACGCGGCGATCAGCGCCTCGAGCAGGGCACGGCCGAGGCCCTTGCCCGACGACGCGTGACCGAGGTAGATCGAGTCCTCGACGGTGAAGCGGAACGCGGACTTGCCCGCCCACGGCTGCACGAGCGCGTACCCGAGCACCTGGCCGGTCGGCGACTCGGCGACGAGGAAGGGCATCTTCTGCTTCTGAAGGTAGGCGAACTTGTCACGCCACTTCGCGAGCGACCACTTCTTCTCGTCGAAGGTCACGACGGAGTTGGTGACGTAGTAGTTGTAGATCTCGCGGATGTCGGCGAGATCGCTCTCCTCTGCGGCACGGATCTCGTAGCTGAAGGGCCGCTCCGACAGTTCGGCGCGACGCTGCTGCTGCCGGAACAGGTTCCAGCGCGACGGGTTGTATTCCTCCTCCAGCATGCGCCCAGGATACGCGCACGACGGCCTCGCGACGCACGGCGCCGTCAGGCCGGGATGCGCCAGTCGACCGGGGCGACGCCGCGCTCTTCCAGCAGCGCGTTCGCACGGGAGAACGGGCGCGAACCGAAGAAGCCGCGGTGCGCCGACAGCGGTGACGGATGCGGCGACTCGATGATCGGCGTCTCGCCCAGCAGCGGTCGGAGGTTCGCGGCATCCCGACCCCACAGGATCGCCACGAGCGGAGCCGCCTCGCCCGTGGGCGTCTGCCGCGCGACGAGGGTGCGGATCGCGTGCTCGGTCACCTTCTCCCAGCCCCAGCCGCGGTGGGATGCGGGCTGACCCGGCGCGACGGTGAGCACGCGGTTGAGCAGCATGACGCCCTGATCGGCCCATGCCGACAGGTCGCCGTGCGGCGCCTTCGGCAGGTCGAGGTCGTCGGCGAGCTCGCGGTAGATGTTCTCCAGCGAGCGCGGTAGCGGCCGCACATGCGGGTCGACCGCGAACGAGAGTCCGATCGGATGCCCGGGTGTCGGATACGGGTCCTGCCCGACGATCAGCACCCGAACCTCGGCGAGCGGGCGGGCGAACGCCCGCAGCACCCGGTCGCCCGACGGCAGGTAGTGGCGACCCACCGCGACCTCGGCGCGCAGACGATCGCCGAGCGCGGCGATGTCCGGGCCGACCGGCTCGAGCGCCCGCGCCCAGCCCTCGTCGACCAGCCCCGCGGCGGCGAGCTCGGTCAGACTCATCGCCATCCCGGTGCCTCTCAGGCGGATGCGGGAAGGCCGCCGTCCTCTTCGAGGACCGAGCCCTTCCACGACCACGGGAAGTTGATCCAGCGATCGGTGCGCTTCCAGGAGAAGTCCGGCTCGATGATGGTGGTCGGCTTCGTGTAGATCGTCACCGAGCGCACCTCGGCGCCCCGGTCGACCAGCAGCTTCACGGCGAGATCGAGCGTGCGGCCACTGTCGGCTACGTCGTCGACGAGCAGCACCTTCCGCCCCTCGAGGTAGGAGAGGTCGAGCGCCGGCGGCAGCACCTCGGGGGCGTCGAGCACGGTGCCGATGCCGGTGTAGAACTCGACGTTGATCGCGCCGCAGTTCTTGATGCCCAGCCCGTACGCGATGGCACCGGCCGGCAGCAGACCGCCACGGGCGATCGCCACGACGACCTCGGGCACGAACCCGGCCGCGAGGATGTCCCGCGACAGCGACCTCGACGCCTCGCCGAAGCCCTCCCAGGTCAGATGCTCGCGCTCCTCGTTCGCCTCGCCCACTCGACGCCGTCCTTCCCGCGCCGAGCGGCGCACCGCACCAGCCTAGGCGCTCAGCCCTCCCGCACGTGCAGCGGGCCGCGGGCGAGCACGTGCTGCGCCGACTGAGCCACCGGGCGCACGATGACGAGGTCGAGGTTCACGTGGCCGGGTGCCTCGACGGCGTACGCGATGAGGTCGGCGATGTCGTCGGCGACGAGCGGCGCCTCGACACCCTCGTACACCTTGTCGGCGGCGCCCTGGTCTCCACCGAGTCGGTTGAGCGAGAACTCCTCGGTCTGCACCATGCCCGGCGCGATCTCGACGACGCGCAGCGGCTCACCGTTGAGCTCGAGGCGCAGCGCCTGGGCGAGAGCCGACTCCGCCGCCTTCGCCGCGTTGTACCCGCCGCCGCCCTGGTAGGCGACGCGCGCCGCGGTCGAGGTCACGATCACGATGTCTGCGACACCGTCGGCCTTGGCGGCCTCGCGCAGCAGGGGCAGAAGGGATGCCACGACCCGCTGCGTCGACAGGACGTTGACGTCGTACATCCACTGCCAGTCGTCGACATCCCCGGTGGCGACGTGATCGGTGCCGCGAGCACCACCCGCGACCTGGATCACGCTGTTCACCGATCCGGAGGCGGCGAGGAAGTCGCGGAGCGCGGCGACGTCGGCGGCGACGGTGAGGTCGGCGGCGAACGGGACCACGCCGGTCTCGGCCGCGAGCGCCTCGAGACGGTCCGCGCGGCGGGCGACGGCCACCACGTCCCACCCGTCGGCACGGAGCTTGCGCGCCGTCGCCTCGCCGATCCCCGAACTTGCCCCCGTCACTACCGCACGCTTGGTCATACCGTCCACGCTAGCGGGCGCGCGCGGGTGCTCAGACACGGGCGGAGGGAGCGGCATCCATCGATGCTATGACGGGGCTGAACGTCGTGTTACGCGGCGAGTCGGCGCCCTTGTCGGCTCCCGGCACGCCCCCTACTGTCATGGCAAGCCACCGACCACTTCACCACCCGCACCCCAGAGGAGCACCGATGACCTCTTCCGAGAACTGGCGTTTCGAGACCAAGCAGGTTCACACCGGCGCGCAGCCCGACCCTGTCACCAAGGCTCGTGCCACGCCGATCTACCAGACCACCTCCTACGTGTTCGACAACACGGACCACGCCGCGAACCTCTTCGCGCTGGCCGAGTTCGGCAACATCTACACCCGCATCCAGAACCCCACCCAGGATGTCGTCGAGCAGCGCCTCGCCGCGCTCGAGGGCGGCACCGGTTCGCTGCTCGTCGCGAGCGGCCAGGCGGCGGAGTCGTTCGCCGTGCTGAACATCGCGCAGGCCGGAGACCACATCGTCTCGTCGAGCNNNNCCTTCGTCGAGAACCAGGACGACCCCGAGGAGTGGCGCCGCGCGGTGCGCCCGAACACGAAGCTCTTCTTCGCCGAGACGATCGGCAACCCGAAGATCAACGTGCTCGACATCCGCACGGTCGCCGACATCGCGCACGAGAACCGCGTGCCGCTGATCGTCGACAACACGATCGCGACGCCGTACCTCATCCGTCCGTTCGAGCACGGCGCCGACATCGTGGTGCACTCGGCGACGAAGTTCATCGGCGGTCACGGCACCACCATCGGCGGCATCATCGTCGACGGCGGCACCTTCCCGTGGTCGCAGAACGTCGACAAGTTCCCCGGTCTCACCGAGCCCGACCCCTCGTACCACGGCGCCAGCTACACCGCGGCGGTCGGCGACGGTCTCGCGTACATCATCAAGGCCCGGGTGCAGCTGCTGCGCGACCTCGGCGCCGCCATCGCGCCGCAGAGCGCCTGGCTGCTCATCCAGGGCCTCGAGACCCTGTCGCTGCGCATCGAGCGTCACGTGCAGAACGCGCAGGAGATCGCCGAGTGGCTCGAGAACCACGAGGACGTCGCGAGCGTGAACTACTCGGGCCTGCCCACCTCGCCCTGGTACGCCGCCGCCAACCGCTACGCCCCGAAGGGCGTCGGCGCGGTGCTCTCGTTCGAGCTCAAGGGCGGCGTCGAGGCCGGCCGTGCGTTCG
>NZ_LMPK01000005.1:69856-70829 GCF_001423825.1 Microbacterium sp. Leaf351 | reverse complement strand
CCCCCGGCCTCGTGCGCCTCTCGGTCGGCATCGAGAACATCGACGACCTCAAGGCCGACCTCGAGCAGGCGCTCGGCGCCGCCCGCACGGTCGCTGAGGCCGCGCGGGTCTGACCCTCCTCAGGCGATCGACGCCCCCGTCCGGATTCCGGGCGGGGGCGTCGTCGGTTGCGGCCCCGACACCGCCCTCCGACTGGCCACTCGACCGATCGTGAGGCAGGCTGGCGGCATCCGTCACATCGAGGGGGTGCGCATGGGCGACGCCGATGACGAGCGAGCGCTCGCCGCCTACTACGACGACTTCGGCCGGCATTGGGCGCACGGCACGTCGCCGTTGTACGAGGACTGGGCCTGCGCGATCGCCGAGGATGCCGAGGTGGTGCGACGCCTCACCGCACTGCCGCGCCGCCAGCAGCAGGCGAACCTGCTGTTCGCCGCCGCGCGTCGCGCCGGAGTGCCACTGCACCCGTACGCCGAGGTGCGAGATGAGCTGCTCGACGCGTGGGATCGCATTTCCGAGATCTCCGCGACGCATTCCACCCAGACCAATGAACCCGGCCGCGCGGCGACATGGCTGCCGCCGCTGTCACGGCTCGACGGGCCGGTCGCCCTGCTCGAGGTGGGCGCCGCGGGCGGACTGTGCCTCTTCCCCGACCACTGCCGGGTGACGTACACGACTCCCCCAGGCGAGTTCCTGCACGAGCCGGATGCCGCAGGCCCGACCATCGACCTCCGGTGCACCGTCGACGACGCCGCGGCGGTGCCGACCGGACCGGTCGAGGTGGCCTGGCGCGCCGGGCTCGACCTCGCCCCCATCGACGTGCGCGACCCCGAAGCGCTGCGCTGGCTCGAGCTTCTCGTGTGGCAGGGCCCCGACCACGACGCGCGCATCGCACGACTTCGTCAGGCAGCGGATGCCGCGGCATCCGCCCCGCCCCGGATCGTGAGCGGCGACCTCGTCGACGACCTCGAGG
>NZ_LMPK01000005.1:61877-69844 GCF_001423825.1 Microbacterium sp. Leaf351 | reverse complement strand
CCCGGATGCCGCGAAACGCGACACGTTCGTCGCGCTCGTGGGAGACCTCGGTCGACGGCTCGGCCGCCCGGTGACCTGGCTGTCCAATGAGAGCCGCGGCACCTTCCCGGCGCTCGACGATCGGCTCCCCGCCGACCTTCGAGCGCACCACCGATTCGTGCAGCGACGCAACGGCACCCCGATCGCCCTCGCCGGACAGCACGGCGCGACCTACGAGATCACCCCGTTCGCGTAACAGTCCCCGGAGCAGCGCCACGGGCGGGGAGAATGGAGCGATGGACTGGCAGACTTCCGAGGACACGGTGCCGAGCGCGCCGGTTTCGGAAGCCGACGCCCGCCGCCTCGGCGGGCGCCCACCGGCGACCGGGGCGTGGCGTGACGGCGATCCGGCCGGCGACCGACGGTTCGCCGCCTTCGGCGCGTTCACGACCGAGGGCGGGGCCACCCTCCCCGCCTACCGGCTCGCCTTCGAGACCTGGGGTGAGCTCTCCCCCGCCCGCGACAACGCCGTGCTCGTGCTGCACGCCCTCACGGGCGACTCGCACGTGCGCGGCGAGGGCGGGCCGGGGCATCCGACCGACGGCTGGTGGGGCGACATCGTCGGACCCGGCGCTCCGATCGACACCGACCGGTGGTTCGTCATCGCCCCCAACATGCTCGGCGGCTGCCAGGGATCGACGGGTGCAGCGAGCATCGGACCACGGGGCGCCGAGTGGGGTGCGCGTTTCCCGTATCTCACGATCCGCGACCAGGTCGAGGCGCAGCTGCGGCTGGTCGATGCGCTGGGCATCGAGCGGTTCGCGGGGGTGATCGGCGGATCCATGGGCGGTATGCACGCCCTCGAGTGGGCGATCTCGCATCCCGAGCGGGTCGCCCGGCTCGGCGTCCTCGCCGCTCCCCCGATCGTCACCGCCGACCAGGTCGCTCTGAACTCCGCCCAGCTCGCGGCCATCCGCCTCGACCCCGGGTTCGACGGCGGCGACTACTACGACGCGGCCGCCGGTGAGGGACCGCACCGTGGGCTCGCGCTCGCGCGCCGCATGGCGCTGCTGAACTACCGCAGCCCCGAAGAGCTGAACCTGCGCTTCCAGCGGTCATGGCAGTCGGATGTCTCGCCCCTCGGCCACGGCGGACGCTTCGCCGTGGAGTCCTACCTCGACTTCCACGGCAACAAGTTCACGCGCCGCTTCGACGCGAACGCCTACGTGACGCTCGTCGAGGCCATGAACTCGCACGACGTCGGCCGCGACCGGGGCGGCGTCGAGGAGGCGCTGCGACGGATCACCGCCACGACCCTCGTGCTGGGCGTCGACAGCGACCGACTCTTCCCCGTCGACGGCCAGCACCGCATCGCGCGCAGCATCCCGCGCACACTCGACGGCGACCGGGCGGTCGTCATCTCGAGCGACTTCGGCCACGACGGCTTCCTCATCGAGTCCGACGAGGTCGGCGGACACCTGCGGCGGCTGCTCGACGCACCCGCCGGCTGACACGCGCGAAGCAGCCGTCCCGGTCAGTCCGGGAGCGGGCGTCAGTCCGCGGGACCGGCGATCGCCAGGCCCGCGCGGCGACGAGACCTGTCCTCGACGCGGAACGAGAGCCACGCGATGCCGAAGCCGATCAGCGCAAGACCGACACCGACCCACGCCGGCGCGACGAACCCCCAGCCCCACGCGATCACGACGCCGCCGAGGAATGCGCCGAGGCTGTTGCCGATGTTGAACGCCGAGTGGTTGAGGGCGGCCGCGATCGACTGGTTGTCCTCCGCGACATCCATGAGACGGGTCTGCGCGGTCGGATTCACCGACGACGACACCAGCCCCATGACGAACACGAGGGCCGCGAGCGGGACGATCCAGTGCGACACGAGCGCGAGGATCACCAGCACCAGCGCGATCGACAGCAGCCCGCCGAGGAGGGTGCGCCGTAGGTTGATGTCGGCGAGGTACCCGCCGATGATGTTTCCGATCGTCATCCCGACGCCCATGAGCACGAGCACGATCGGCACGACCCACTGGGGCGCGTGGGCGACATCCGTGACCATCGGCGCGACGTAGCTGTAGAGCGCGAAGAACCCGCCGAAGCCGATCGCGCCGAGCGCGAGGGTGAACCACACCTGCGGGATACGGAACACCCGCAGCTCCGCTCGCATGGTGCGGCCCGGGTCGCCGGGGTGGGCCGGCACGAACAGGGCGATCATGATCGCCGTGACCACCCAGAGCACGGCGACCACGCCGTAGGCGGCGCGCCATCCGATCTGCTGCCCGAGGAACGTGCCGAGCGGCACGCCGACCACGTTCGCGACGGTGAGACCAGTGAGGATGAACGCGACACCCTTGGCCCGCTTGCCCGGACCCATCACGTCGGCGGCGACGAGGGCGCCGATGCCGAAGTAGGCGCCGTGCGGCAGTCCCGTCACGAGGCGCGCGACCGCGACCCACCCGAAGGTCGGCGCGAGCACGGTGAGCAGGTTGCCGACGGCCAGCACGATCGACAGCACGAGCATGACGCGGTGGCGCGGATAGCGTGCGACGAACCCGGCGATGGTGGGCGCGCCGATGACGACGCCGAGCGCGTACAGGCTGATGAGCCAGCCGGCCTGGGCGATCGCGTCGCCGGGGGCGGTGGCCCACGTCTGGGGCAGCAGGTCCTGCGCGACGTTCGGCAACAGGCCCATGACGACGAATTCGCCCATGCCGATCGCGAAGCTGCCGATGGCCAAGGAGAGAAGCGCCGCCGTTGCCGCCCCCTTCGATATCTGAGGGGAGGTCACAACAAAATGGTACGCCCGGGATCGACCCCTGTCGAATCGTTTCGGCGCCCACGCCCGCACCCGACGCCATGCACGTCCGCGCGCGCAGATCGGAGCGTGCACGCGAGGCCCTCGGGTCTACTCCTCAGAGTCGTCGATGGCCCGTTCGAGGCGCTCGATCTTCGCATCGAGCTCACCCGTGTAGCCCGGGCGGATATCGGCCTTCAGCACGAGCGAGACGCGGGACCCGAAGGGCAGCACCGCCTCCGTCGCACGCCGGACGACATCGAAGACGTCGTCCCACTCGCCCTCGATCTCGGTGAACATGCTCGTCGTGCGGTGCGGCAGACCCGAGTCGCGCACGATGCGCACAGCGGCCGCCACCGCATCGTGCACCGAGCCGTCTTCACGACCCGTGCCGCTGGGAGCGACGGAGAACGCGACGAGCATGGTGACCTCCGGAAGATCAGTCGGCGGTGACGGGCGCGGGCGGCACCCGATGGTCGCGGCGGGCAGCGATCTGGGGGTGCACCGGCACGCGGACCAGCAGCACGATCGTCCAGACGAACAGCACCACGAGAAGGATGTTGCGGATGGTCAGCACCAGCAGCGGCCCGAGGTCCACGATGAGGATGTTGAAGTACACCAGCGGATACACGATCTGGGTCGCCAGGGCGATGAGGAGCGCGAGGGTCGCCGGCTTCCACCAGCGCCCGCGATCGAGCACCAGGCCGTATACGAGGGGCGGCACGATCCAGGCGATGTACTGCGGCGAGCCGACCTTGTTCAGCACGATGAACGCGAGCACGAGGCCGAGGGACAGCGACGGGAGCAGCCCGCCGAAGGTCGCGCCGCGGTACTTCTTCCACGCACCCACGCCGGCGACTGCGAGAACACCCACTCCGAGGAGCGGCGTCATCACGCTGATGACCGGGTCGACACCGGGGCCGGTCACATAGAAGGTCAGCAGGTTGGGATCCCACCCGATGCCGGATGTCGGCACGCCCACGTAGTACATCCACAGGTAGATCGAGCTCACCGGCGACTCGATCTGCAGCGAACGCGTGGTCTGGTCCCCCACGAACCCGAACACGTACTGCCCGCCGCCGGCCGCCGCGACCAGCACGACGACGAGCACGGTGACGATCGCCGCAGATGCAGCCACGACCCATCGTCGGTGCAGCGCGATGAGCGCCGCGCCGACCAGCGCGGCCGGCCACACCTTGATCCAGGTCGCGACCGCCAGCAGTGCGGATCCGAGCCAGGGTCGGCGCGCCAGCCACAGGATGCCCGCGACCGACAGCGCCACGGTGACCGCCTCGAGACGGTAGACGTAGACCGGACCGAGCAGCGCGATGAACGCGAGCCAGAACCAGGCTCCCGCGTTGCGCCCGTTCGATCGGCCGCGGCCGATGAGCACCGCGAAAGCGGCGGCATCCAGCAGTGTGACCACGACGGCCCAGCCGATCGTGTACCCGCCGGCCCAGGCGAACAGCCAGGAGGCGAGCATGGGCAAGATCGCCAGCTGTGGGTAGACCCAGCCGGTGTCGATGCCGACGTAGCCGAAGTACGAATCGTGCACGATCCCGGAGTACGCGTCCCGCACGGGGAAGAGTCCGTCGTGGAAGAACGCGCCCGACCACGGTTCGTAGACGTTGTACACGTCGCCCATGGGCTGATTCGGATAGGTGAATCCCAGAATGGCGACGCCGAGGTGCACGACCACGAATGCGATCCAGAGCACCGAACGTTTCGACATCGCGGACCAGTGTACGAGGGGCAACCGTGCCGCTCCCTGTAGAGGACGACGCCCCGCGGGAACCGTTACCGAACGGCAATCCCCCGCGCGAGCGCTTCCCCCACGGCCTCGGGCAGGGCGCGCGCGACGTCGAGCGCGGTGATGGGGCCCGGTCGACCGTTGCCCGCCCGGGATGCCGCGAGCTCGCCGGCGCGCGCGTGGAGCCAGGCGCCCGCGGCCGCCGCATCGAGGAGATCGACGGCGGTGTCTCCCGCGACGCGGCCTGCCATGACGGATGCCGCCACCGCCCCGATCGCGCCGGCGAGTACGTCCCCGGTGCCCGCCGTCGCGAGCCACGGCGTGCCCGCCGCGACGACTCGCACGCGCCCGTCGGGCGCCGCCAGGACGGTGCGCGCGCCCTTGAGCAGCACCACGGCGCCGAGCGCCCGCGCGGTCTCGGATGCCGCTGCCGCCCGGCCGTCATCGCCCTCGATGTCGGTGTGATCGAGACCCAGCTGCGCCCGCAGCCGCGCGAACTCCCGGGCGTGCGGCGTCACGATCACCGGTGCGTGCGCGGCGGGCGCGAGCTCGAGCGCCCCGGCATCGACGACGACCGGCACACTGCCCGCGAGCAGGCGAGTGAGCGTCTCGGTCTCGGCGAACGGCCGGGATGCGGCATCCGTGCCCGACCCCACCACCCACGTGTGGACGCGCCCATCCGCGGTCACCGTCTCGGGTCGCGCAGCGAGAACGAGCTCACGCGCCGGACCGGTGTAGCGGACCATTCCGATTCCCGCCCGCCAGGCGCCCTCGACGCCCAGCACCGCGGCGCCCGGATACGCGAGCGAACCCGTACGCAATCCCACGACACCGCGGGAATACTTGTCATCGGCGTCGGTTGGCCCCCGAAGGACCCGCGCCACCGCGGCGACGTCGACGAAAGCCGAAGCGCTCATGGCGTCACCTTAGCCGCGCGGCTCGATCACCGGCGGTCGCCCGCCCGGAGGAGGACTCGATGAGCACACTGTTCGCACCGCTGACCCTGCGGGGTACCACGCTGCGCAACCGACTGTGGGTGGCGCCCATGTGCCAGTACTCGGCGGTCGACGGGCTCCCGAACGACTGGCACCACGTGCACCTGGCGCAGTTCGCGAGCGGCGGCGCGGGCCTCGTGCTCGCCGAAGCGACCGCCGTGTCGCCCGACGGGCGCATCTCCCCCGCCGATGTCGGCCTCTGGAACGACGCGCAGGCGCAGGCCTGGGCACCGATCGTGGCCGCCGTGCACGCCCGCGGCGCGGCGGTCGGGGTGCAGCTCGCCCATGCCGGCCGGAAGGCGTCGACCTGGCCGCCGTTCGCCCCGCAGCGCGGCACCGTGCCGCCTGCCGACGGCGGCTGGGAGCCGGTCGCCCCCTCGTCGATCGCGTTCGAGGGGCTCGTCGATCCGCGCGAGCTCACGATCGCGGAGATCGACGGCATCGTCGACGACTTCGCGGCGGCGGCCGTCCGGGCCGTCGCGATCGGATTCGACGTGCTCGAGATCCACGCCGCGCACGGCTACCTGCTGCACGAGTTCCTCTCCCCGCTCGCGAACACCCGCACCGACGCCTACGGCGGCTCCCTCGAGAACCGTGCCCGCCTCGTGCTGCGGGTGGTCGAGGCGGTGCGCCGCGCCGCTCCCGACACCGTCGTCTTCGTGCGCTTCTCGGGCACCGACTGGGCACCGGGCGGGCTCGAGGTCGCCGAGGTCGTCGAGGTGGCGCGCTGGAGTGCCGAGCGCGGCGCGGATCTGTTCGACGTGTCCTCCGGCGGGCTCGTGGCCCACCAGCAGATCCCGGTCGGTCCCGGGTATCAGGTGCCGCTCGCCCGGGCGCTGCGCGACGCAGGGCTCCCCGCGGCGGCGGTCGGACTCATCACGGACGGGCCGCAGGCCGAGAGCGTCCTCACCGCCGGCGACGCCGACGCGATCCTCGCCGCCCGCGAGTGGCTGCGCGACCCGCACTTCGGCCTGCGCGCGGCGACCGAGATCGGGGCGGATGTCCCGTGGCCGCCGCAGTACGAACGCGCCCGGCGCCGCACGCACTGAGGGGGCGGGCCTGCGGCCCGCCCCCTCAGTGGTCGTCATCCTCAGCGCGCGCGACGGGTGGCGTCCTCCACCTCACCGACGAGCTCCTCGATGATGTCCTCGAGGAACAGCACCGAGGTGATCTCCGCGTGCGCATCGCGCACGAGAGCCAGGTGGCGTCCGTTTCGCCGCATCGCAGCGAGGGCGTCCTCGAGGTCGGTCGTCTCACGCAGCGACACCATGCGGTGGATGCGCTTGGCCGGGATCGGGCGCGCGACCTTCTCGTCGTCCTCCCCCTCACCCGCGACCCGCAGCACGTCCTTGAGGTGCACGTACCCGGTGGGCTCGCCGGCGTCGTCCACGATCACGTACCGCGAGAAGCCGTGGGTCGCGACGGCCTTCTCGATCTCGGCCGGGGTGACCGAGGTCGGCAACGTCACGAGCTCACCGAGCGGCACCGCCACATCGCCCGCGGTCTTGTCGGTGAACTCCACTGCGGCTGCCACCGTGCCGGCCGAGTCCTCCAGCACGCCTTCTCGACGCGACTGGTCGACGATCGTGGCGACCTCGTCGAGCGTGAACGTCGAGGCGGCCTCGTCCTTGGGCTCGACGCGGAACAGGCGCACGATGTGATTCGCGATCCAGTTGAGGGTGGCGATCACCGGATGGAAGATGCGCGACACCCACACGAGCGGCGTCGCGAGCATGAGCACGGCGCGGTCCGGCACCGAGAACGCGAGGTTCTTCGGCACCATCTCACCGAACACGACGTGCAGGTACGAGACCACCAGCAGGGCGACGATGAACGCGATCACGTCGACGGCCGATTCCTCGAGACCCGTCAGGCCGAGCGGCACCGCCAGGAGGTGGTGGATCGCCGGCTCCGACACGTTCAGGATGAGCAGCGAGCAGATCGTGATGCCGAGCTGACTGGTCGCGAGCATGAGGGTCGCATGCTCCATCGCCCACAGCGCGGTCTTCGCGGAGCGCGAGCCGCGCTCCGCGAGCGGTTCGATCTGGGAGCGGCGCGCAGAGATGACGGCGAATTCAGCGCCGACGAAGAAGGCATTGCCGAGCAGCAGCACGACGAGCCAGGCAAGTCCCGCCCAATCGCTCATCGCGCACCCCCTTCCACAGCAGCCGACTCGTCGACGGCATCGGGTGCGGCATCCGGGGTGAAGGAGAGTCGGTCGACGCGTCGCCCGTCCATGCGGGTCACCGCGAGACTCCCGCCGTCGACCGCCACCGTGTCGCCCACGACCGGGATGCGCTCGAGACCGGCCATCACGAAGCCGGCGACCGTGTCGTAGACGTCGCTCTCGGGCACGACCACACCGGTGCGCTCGCGCAGCTCGTCGGGACGCAGCGACCCGGCGAACGAGACCGAGTCGCGCACGTGCACGATGTCGGCACGG
>NZ_LMPK01000005.1:60949-61867 GCF_001423825.1 Microbacterium sp. Leaf351 | reverse complement strand
CCCCGGCGGTGCCGCCGTACTCGTCCACGACGACGGCCATCTGGTAGCCCCGGGCGCGCAACTCGGAGATCAGCTGATCGAGGTGCACCGTCTCGGGCACCCGCAGCGGCTCGGTCGCGAGCGCCGCGACCGGCACGTCCCGCCGACGCTCGCGCGGAACCGAGACCGCGGCCTTCAGATGCACGATGCCGGTGATGTCGTCGACCGACTCCTGAAAGACCGGGAAGCGAGAGTGTCCGGTCGCGCGGGCGAGTGCGACGACGTCGTCCGCCGTCGCGTCGACGGCGAGCGCGTGCACCCGCGGGCGGGGGGTCATCACGTCTCCCGCCGACAGGCGCGCGAAAGTCAGGGTGCGGTTCAGGAGCGTCGCCGTGTCGGCCTCCAGCACACCCGCGCTCGCCGAGCGCCGCACGAGGCTCGAGAGCTCCTCCGCCGTGCGCGCGCCCGAGAGCTCCTCCTTCGGCTCGATCCCCATGGCGCGCAGCACCTTGTTCGCGCTGCCGTTGAGGAGGGCGATCGCGGGCCGGAACACGGTGGTGAACAGGGTCTGGAACGGGATGACGAGCTTGGCCGTCTGACGCGGCACGGCGAGCGCGAAGTTCTTCGGCACGAGCTCGCCCAGGATCATCGACATCACGGTCGCGAACACGATCGCGATGGTCGCCGCGGTCGCGGTGACCACCCCGTCGGGGAGTCCCCAGCCGGAGAGCACCGGCCGCAGCAGGTTCGAGATCGCCGGCTCCATCGTGTAACCGGTCAGCAACGTCGTCAGCGTGATGCCGAGCTGCGCACTCGACAGGTGCGTCGACGTGAGCTTCAGCGCGCTGATCGTCAGCGCGAGCCGGGACTCGCCGGCGGCCTGTCGCGCCTCGAGGTCGGCGCGGTCGAGGTTGACCAGCGCGAACTCGCTCGCGACGA
>NZ_LMPK01000005.1:59601-60899 GCF_001423825.1 Microbacterium sp. Leaf351 | reverse complement strand
CGGTGGGGCGATCGTCTGCAACTCGGGGGGTCGTCCATAGTGGTTGAAGTCTATGGGCGGCCTGGGACGGCGAGCCCGGCGGATTGCCAGTTTCCGGGGTGGGGCGGATGCCGCGGCATCCGCTCTCTCACCAGCTGACCGGCAGCGCCTTGCCCTCCTCGTATCCGGCGGCCGACTGCAGGCCGACGAGCGCGCGCTCGTGGAACAGCGGCACCGAGCCGGCGCCGGCGTAGGTGAACGAGGACCGCACGCCCGCGGTGATCATGTCGACGAGATCCTCGACGCCCGGGCGCAGCGGGTCGATGTAGATGCGCGATGACGAGATGCCCTCGGCGAACAGCTCCTTGCGGGCGCGCTCGTAGGCATCGAGGCGACCGAAGCGCTCCTGCACGGCCTTCGTCGAGGCCATCCCCCACGACTCCTTGTAGACGCGACCGGCAGCGTCGGTCTCGACGGTGCCGGGGGCTTCGAGCGTGCCCGCGAACCACGAGCCGATCATGACGGATGCCGCGCCCGCCGCCAGCGCCAGCGCGACGTCGCGCGGGTAGCGCACGCCACCGTCGGCCCAGACGTGGGCGCCGTGGGCGCGGGCCGCCTCGGCGGTCTCGAGCACGGCGGAGAACTGCGGGCGTCCGACGGCGGTCATCATGCGGGTGGTGCACATCGCGCCCGGGCCCACGCCGACCTTCAGGATCGTGGCGCCCGCCCCGACGAGGTCGCGCACCCCGTCGGCGCTCACGATGTTGCCGGCGACGATCGGCAGGCCGAGGCCCAGGCCCGACACGGTCTGAAGAGCGCGGAGCATCCCCTCCTGGTGCCCGTGCGCGGTGTCGAGCACGAGCACGTCCACGCCCGCCTCGGCGAGCGCGCGCGCCTTCGCGGCGACGTCGCCGTTGATGCCGACCGCGGCGGCCACGACGAGGCGACCGTCAGCATCGAGCGCCGGCCGGTAGAGCGTTCCGCGCAGGGCGCTGCGCGCGGTGACGGTGCCGACGAGCACGCCGTGGTGCAGCACGCAGATCGTCTCGGCGTCGAGCTCGGCGGCCAGGTCGAACGCGTGGCGGGCATCGGTCACGTCGTCGGCGTCGATCGCGACGGGCCGGCCGCGGGCGAGGTCGCCCAGCTGCGCGTCGGGCAGCGCCGTCGCGAGCCGCGTGGCCGGCACCACGCCCGCGATCTCGTCGATGGTCGGCGCGGAGCCCGCGGCATCCGCCACCACGATGCCGTGGCCGGCGACGGCGGGGAGCTCCCGAAGGGCGTCGGCCACGGTCGCCGACGGCGGCAGGATGCGCGGGCTG
>NZ_LMPK01000005.1:59427-59547 GCF_001423825.1 Microbacterium sp. Leaf351 | reverse complement strand
GGCGGCGAGGCGCGGACCGGTCACCGAGTTCATGTTCGAGGCGACCAGGGGGATGGTCGCCGATGTGCCGTCGTGCGGCGACAGATCGACGTCGAGACGGCTCGTGATCGCCGACCGGCG
>NZ_LMPK01000005.1:54230-59386 GCF_001423825.1 Microbacterium sp. Leaf351 | reverse complement strand
CCCCCAACGGTACTGAGCGCCGCGACAGGATCGGCCGAGTCTTCCTCATAGGAAATGAACAGAGATTCTTCCGCTCCAGCCGCGCGATCCCGGGGCAGGCGGCTCCCGACTGGGCTACGCTTGACACCCGTGCGCGCAGGCCACGATGGCCCGCGGAAAATTCGCAATCTCACGAAAGCGGGCGATCGAACGTGTCGAGCCAGGTGACCGGCGTCGGGCTGTCGAACGACGGAGAGTTCGGGGCCAACGAGTGGCTCGTCGAAGAGCTCTACGAGCAGTTCAAGGTCGACAAGAACTCCGTGGACAAGGCGTGGTGGCCCGTCCTCGAGACCTACCATTCGACGTTGACGACGTCGACGGATGCCGCGGCCCCCGCGGCGCCCGCGGCCCCGCCGGCCGCCGCAGCGCCGGCCGAGCCGAAGCCCGTCACCGCGCCGATCCCGGTCGTGGGAGCCGCGCCCGTCGCGCGAACGACGACGAAGCCGGCGGCGCCGCAGCCGATCCCGGCTCAGGCGCCCGACGTGAAGACGCAGGCTCCGACCGAGTCGGCCGAGGAGGACAAGGTCACCGTCCTCAAGGGCATGACGAAGACCCTCGCGTCGAACATGGACGACTCGCTGTCCGTTCCGACCGCGACGAGCGTGCGCACCGTCCCGGCCAAGCTGATGATCGACAACCGCATCGTCATCAACAACCACATGGCCCGCACCCGCGGCGGCAAGGTGAGCTTCACCCATGTGATCGGCTGGGCCCTGATCCAGGCGCTCAAGGAGTTCCCGAGCCAGAACGTCTTCTACGCCGAGGTCGACGGCAAGCCCGCCGTCGTCGCTCCCGCGCACATCGGCCTCGGCATCGCGATCGACCTGCCCAAGCCCGACGGCACGCGAGCGCTCATGGTGCCGAGCATCAAGCGCGCCGACACCCTGAGCTTCAACGAGTACCTCGTCGCCTATGAGGACCTGGTCAAGCGCGCGCGCGACAACAAGCTGACCGCCGCCGACTTCCAGGGAACCACGATCTCGCTCACCAACCCGGGCGGCATCGGCACCGTGCACTCGGTGCCGCGCCTGATGAAGGGCCAGGGTGCGATCATCGGCGCCGGCGCCCTCGAGTACCCGGCGGAGTTCCAGGGCGCGAGCGAGAAGACGCTCTCTGAGCTGGCGATCGGCAAGACGATCACGCTCACCAGCACCTACGACCACCGCGTCATCCAGGGCGCCGGGTCCGGCGAGTTCCTCAAGAAGGTGCACGAGCTGCTCATCGGGCAGCGCGGGTTCTACGAGAGCATCTTCGCGGCACTGCGCATCCCCTACAGCCCGATCCACTGGAACGCCGACATCAACGTCGACCTGTCCGAGCGCGTCGACAAGACGGCCCGCGTGCAGGAGCTCATCAACGCGTTCCGCGTGCGCGGACACCTCATGGCCGACATCGACCCGCTGGAGTACGTGCAGCGCACGCATCCCGACCTCGAGATCGAATCGCACGGGCTCTCCTTCTGGGATCTCGACCGCGAGTTCGTGACCGGCGGCTTCGGCGGGAAGCGCACGCTCAAGCTCCGGGACATCCTCGGGGTCCTCCGCGACTCGTACTGCCGCACCATCGGCATCGAGTACATGCACATCCAGGACCCGGCCCAGCGCAAGTGGTTCCAGGACAACTGCGAGGTCAAGTACCAGAAGCCCGGCCACGACGAGCAGCTGCGCATCCTCTCGAAGCTCAACGAGGCCGAAGCCTTCGAGACCTTCCTGCAGACCAAGTACGTCGGCCAGAAGCGCTTCAGCCTCGAGGGCGGCGAGTCGCTGATCCCGCTGCTCGACCGGGTGCTGCACGGTGCGGCCGCCGCCGGCCTCGATGGTGCCGCGATCGGCATGGCCCACCGCGGCCGACTCAACGTGCTGACCAACATCGCCGGCAAGACCTATGGCCAGGTGTTCCGCGAGTTCGAGGGCACGTCGCTCCCCGGCAACAAGCTCGGCTCGGGCGACGTCAAGTACCACCTCGGCACGGAGGGCACCTTTGTCTCCGACGAGGGCCACGAGCTCCCCGTCTATCTGGCCGCGAACCCCTCGCACCTCGAGACCGTCGACGGCGTGCTCGAGGGCATCGTGCGCGCCAAGCAGGACCGCGGACCCATCGGCTCGTTCGCGTGGCTTCCGATCCTCGTGCACGGCGACGCGGCCTTCGCGGGCCAGGGCGTCGTCGTCGAGACGCTGCAGATGTCGCAGCTGCGCGGGTACCGCACGGGCGGCACGGTCCACGTGGTCGTCAACAATCAGGTCGGCTTCACCACGCTCCCCATCGACGGACGCACCTCGGTGTACGCGACCGACGTCGCCAAGACCATCCAGGCCCCGATCCTCCACGTGAACGGCGACGACCCCGA
The DNA here is from genome assembly GCF_001423825.1 of Microbacterium sp. Leaf351. NCBI lineage: Bacteria > Bacillati > Actinomycetota > Actinomycetes > Micrococcales > Microbacteriaceae > Microbacterium > Microbacterium sp. Leaf351. The sequence goes on along the minus strand of NZ_LMPK01000005.1, from coordinate 57,000 downwards.
GGCCGTCGTGCGCGTGGCCGAGCTGGCCGTCGAGTACCGCCAGACGTTCCACCGCGACATCGTCATCGACATCGTCTGCTATCGCCGACGCGGCCACAACGAGGGCGACGACCCCTCGATGACCCAGCCCCTCATGACGAACCTCATCGAGGCGAAGCGCTCGGTGCGTCGCCTCTACACGGAGGCACTCGTCGGCCGCGGCGACATCACCGAGGACGAGTACGAGCAGGCCAAGCGCGACTTCCAGGACCGCCTGGAGATCGCCTTCGCCGAGACGCACGCCGCCCAGACGGGCGCACAGGGCATCGTGTCGACCACCGCGCTCGTCGAGCCGGCCGTCGGCGAGCCCGACACCACGGGGGTCTCGGCCGACGTCGTGCAGGCCATCGGCAACGCGTTCGTGAACAAGCCCGACGGCTTCACCGTGCACGCCAAGCTCCAGCAGCTTCTCGACAAGCGCGCCGACATGAGCCGCAACGGCGGCATCGACTGGGCCTTCGGCGAGCTCCTCGCCTTCGGCTCGGTTCTCATGGAGGGCACCCCGGTGCGCCTCGCAGGCCAGGACTCGCGCCGCGGCACGTTCGTGCAGCGCCACGCGATGTTCCACGACCGCAGCAACGGCCAGGAGTGGTACCCCCTCGCCAACCTGTCGGAGAACCAGGGACGTCTCTGGATCTACGACTCGCTGCTCAGCGAGTACGCGGCGATGGGCTTCGAGTACGGCTACTCGGTCGAACGCCCCGACGCGCTCGTGCTCTGGGAGGCACAGTTCGGCGATTTCGCGAACGGAGCGCAGTCGGTCATCGACGAGTACCTCTCGGCGGCCGACCAGAAGTGGGGCCAGCAGTCGAGCGTCGTGCTGCTGCTCCCCCACGGTTACGAGGGCGCCGGTCCCGACCACTCGTCGGCACGCATCGAACGCTTCCTGCAGCTGTGCGCACAGGACAACATGACGGTCGCCCGCCCCTCGACGCCTGCGTCGTACTTCCATCTGTTGCGTCGACAGGCCTACGCCCGTCCGCGTCGCCCCCTCGTCGTGTTCACCCCCAAGGCGATGCTGCGTCTGCGCGACGCGGTGAGCCCGGTGGCGGACTTCACCTCGGGTCGGTTCGAGCCGGTGCTCGACGATGACCGCGCGATCGACAAGTCCGTCGTGAAGCGTGTGCTGCTGCACTCCGGCAAGGTGCACTGGGATCTGCGGTCGGAGCTCGAGAAGAACCCGAACCCGGAGATCGCCCTGGTGCGCGTCGAGCAGTTCTACCCGACGCCGGTGTCCGAGCTCAACGCGATCATCGACAGCTACCCGAACGCCCAGCTGGTGTGGGTGCAGGAGGAGCCGGAGAACCAGGGCGCCTGGCCGTTCATCGCCCTGGAGGTCGTGAAGCACCTGCACGGACGCACGATCCGCTCCGTCACCCGTGCCGCCGCGGCGTCCCCCGCTGCCGGATCCGCCAAGGTGCACGCGGTCGAGCAGGCCAAGCTCATCGNNGCGGCATCCGCGGGCTTCGTCGTTTGTCAGTGGTGTGTCGCCTGGGCCGCGCGCAGCTGCGTCAGCACGAGGTCGCGCAACTCCTCCGGGGCCGACTCGCGGCATGCGCGGGCGACGACGTCCGTCAGGGTGCGGGCCACCAGCGCCTCGTCGGAGCAGGCAGGGCAGCTCTCGAGGTGCTGCCGGATGTCGGCGTGCTCGGTGCTGCACACCTCGTTGCGGAGGTACTCCTCCAGGTCACGCCGCGCTTTGTCGCAGCCGCAATCGCTCATTTCCCCACTCCCGGTGCCGCGGAGCCGATGCCCCGCTCCTGTGCATAGTCGGCCAACAGGTCGCGCAGCATGCGCCTGCCACGATGCAGGCGGCTCATGACCGTGCCGATCGGCGTCTTCATAATGTCCGCGATCTCCTGATACGCGAACCCCTCCACATCGGCCAGATACACGGCCAGGCGGAAGTCCTCCGGGATCGACTGCAGCGCCTCTTTGACGACGGATGCCGGCATCCGGTCGATGGCCTCGGCCTCCGCCGAGCGGGAGCTCGTCGCGGTCGTCGACTCCGCGCCGCCGAGCTGCCAATCCTCGAGTTCGTCGATCGTGCCCTGATAGGGCTCGCGCTGCTTCTTCCGGTACGTGTTGATGTAGCTGTTGGTCAGGATGCGGTAGAGCCACGCCTTGAGGTTGGTTCCCTGCGTGAACGTCGCCCACGAGGCGAACGCCTTCACGAAGGTCTCCTGCACGAGATCGGCCGCGTCCGCAGGGTTGCGCGTCATCCGCATCGCCGCCGCGTACAGCTGGTCCATGAACGGCAGCGCCTGCTCCTCGAATTGGGTGCGCGCTTCCTCGGTGGTCGTCGCCTGCTCGGTCATCAGCGCAAAGTCTACGTCGGCGGCTTCCGGCGCACCCGTCGTGCGCTCGAGCATCGCGAGCATGCATCCTCCTTGCGCCCCGGGACCGATGCGAGGCGTTCAGTAGGCTAGAAACCGATGAGCGCGCCCAGCTATTCCCCAGCGTCACCGCCGTGGCCTGCGCCCGCGGCCGGTCGGCCGGTGACGGCGACCGTGAGCGTGCCGGGTTCCAAATCGCTCACGAACCGCGAGCTCGTGCTGGCGGCGCTCGCTGACGGCCCCGCGCTCGTCACGGCGCCGCTCCCGTCCGACGACTCCGCGCGCATGATCGATGCGATCGCGGCGCTCGGCGTCGGAGTCGCCAGCGTGCCCGGCTCGGGCCGGTTCGGCGACGATCTGCGCATCACCCCCGCCCGGCTCCACGGCGGTTCGAT
>NZ_LMPK01000005.1:46730-54221 GCF_001423825.1 Microbacterium sp. Leaf351 | reverse complement strand
GCCGTGCACCTCACGGCGCATCACAGCGCACTGCACCGCCCCATGGGTCCCCTGATCGAGGCGCTGCGCTCCCTCGGCCTCACCGTCGACGACGGCGGAACAGGGGCCCTTCCCTTCACGGTGCACGGCACCGGCTCGGTGCGAGGCGGCCGGCTCGAGATCGATGCGAGCGCGTCGAGCCAGTTCGTCTCGGGTCTGCTGCTGTCGGCCGCCCGATTCGATGAGGGCCTGCACCTCGTGCACCGGGGCGAGCGTGTGCCGAGCCTCCCCCACATCGAGATGACGCTCGCGTCGCTGCGTCACCGCGGCGTCGAGACCTCCTCCCCGCGAGAGGGCGAGTGGGTCGTCGCTCCCGGGCCGATCAGAGCGATGGATGTCGCGATCGAACCCGATCTCTCCAACGCGGCCCCCTTCCTCGCGACCGCGGTCGTGACCGGCGGCGAGGTGACGGTCACGGGGTGGCCGGAGGCATCCACTCAGCCCGGGCACCTGCTGCCCGAGCTTCTGGCGGCGTTCGGCGCCACCGCCACGATCGCGGGTGACGCCCTGACCGTCACGGGAACGGGCACGATCGACGGCGCCGACCTCGATCTGAGCGCGGTGGGCGAGCTCGCCCCCACACTCGTCGGCATCGCGGCGCTCGCCTCGTCGCCGTCGCGGTTCCGCGGGATCGGACACCTGCGCGGGCACGAGACCGACCGTCTCGCCGCGCTCGTGGCGAACCTCGCCGCGATCGGGGTGACGGCCTACGAGCGTCCCGACGGCATCGAGGTGCACCCCGGCGCCGCGCACGGCGGACTCTGGCGGGCGTTCCACGACCACCGCCTCGCGACGACCGGCGCACTGCTGGGCCTCGTCGTCGACGGTGTCGAGGTCGACGACATCGGAGCCACGGCCAAGACCCTCCCCCAGTTCGTCGACCTGTGGGCGGACATGCTCACGACGGAGCGCCCGTGAGCTGGCTCGACGACATCGACGACGATGACGAGCCCGCCTTCGACGAGAGCGACGTGCGGGTGCGGCCGAACCCCAAGGGCAACCGGCCGCGCACGAAGCGACGCCCCGCGCACGCGGATGCGGTGATCGCCCGCGTGCTGGGTGTGGACCGTGGGCGCTACACCGTGCTGATCGACGAGGACGGGCCGACCGAGCACGAGGCCCTCGCCGCCCGTGCGCGCGAATTGCGCTCGCAGCCGATCGTGACGGGCGACCGAGCCCGCGTCGTCGGAGATGTGAGCGGTGATGAGGGCACCCTGTCGCGCATCGTCGGCATCGAACCGCGCACGACGCTCCTGCGCCGCAGCGCCGACGACACCGATCAGGTCGAGCGGGTGATCGTCGCCAACGCCGACCAGATGGTCGTCGTTGTCGCCGCCGCTGATCCCGAGCCGCGCCCGCGTCTGGTCGACCGGTATCTGGTCGCAGCCCTCGACGCGGGCATCCGTCCGCTGCTCGTGGTCACGAAGACCGACCTGTCCGACCCGACGGACTTCCTCGCCCATTTCGAGGGGCTCGACCTCACGGTGTTCACGAGTGCCCGCGACGATCTGCCCGTCGCCGCCATCGGAGGCGAACTCGTCGGTTCCAGCACGGTGTTCGTGGGGCACTCCGGCGTGGGCAAATCCACGCTCGTGAACGCCCTCGTGCCGTCGGCGCAGCGCGCGACGGGTCACGTGAACGACGTCACGGGCCGCGGACGACACACCTCGAGCTCGACCGTCTCGCTCCGCTACGCCGGCGACGACGGCCGCGGCTGGGTCATCGACACCCCGGGAGTGCGTTCCTTCGGCCTCGGCCACGTGGATCCGGCCCACATCCTGCAGGCGTTCACCGATCTCGCCGAGATCGCGGCGGACTGCCCGCGCGGCTGCACCCACCTTCCCGATGCACCCGACTGCGCCATCATCGAGGCCGTCGCCGACGGGCGCCTCGGCGAGTCCGGAGCGGCCCGCCTGGACTCCCTCCAGCGCCTGCTCGAGACCTTCTCCGACCGCTGACGGTACGAAGACACCGGATGCCGCACCCCGGCGCCGCGCGGCATCCGGCGCCCGTAGGCTGGGGGCATGACGCAGCTTCAGCCCGGCGACGCCGCACCCGATTTCACGCTCGAGGATCAGAACGGCCGGTCCGTGTCGCTGAGCGGGCTGCGCGGTCGCACCGTGGTGGTCTACTTCTACCCGGCCGCCATGACGCCCGGCTGCACGACGCAGGCGTGCGACTTCCGGGACAGCCTGTCGTCGCTGCAGGGCGCCGGCATCGAGGTGCTCGGCGTCTCGCGCGACAGCGTCGCGAAGCTCGCCGAGTTCGCCGAGCGCGACGGGCTGACCTTCCCGCTGCTGAGCGACCCCGACCACGCCGTCCACGACACGTACGGGGCCTGGGGCGAGAAGATGAACTACGGCAAGGTCGTCGAGGGCGTGCTGCGCTCGACGTTCGTCGTCGGTCCCGACGGGCACCTGACCCACGCGCTCTACAACGTCAAGGCGACCGGACACGTGGCTCGCCTGCGCGGGCTCCTCGGTCTCGCGGCCTGAGCGCCGGGGGACCGCACGCCCCTCGCGGCGCAGAGCGACGACGGCGCGCTGCGCCGTGACGCCCGCACCGCGCCGCGCCGCGCCGACGGCACGCGAGGTCAGGCGTCAGCGGCGCGGCGACTCGTCGGATGCGACATCGAGCTCACGCCGGCGCCGCGCCGACTCGCGGGCGGCGAGCACGACGACCACGAACACGATCGCGGCCGGGATGCCGATCTCGACGCCGACGATCGGATGCGCGAACGTGCCCGTGGCCGCGCCGAGCGCGACGGCGACGACGAGGAGCTGGGTGACGATCGCACCGGAGCGCCCCCACGATCGATCGACCCACGTCGCGACCCCGAACGCGGCGACCGCGACGGCGCCCAGCACGATGAGCACGAGAAGCGCGATCGAGCTCGTCAGCGAGTCCGCGTCACCACCGATCAGCGCACTGATCTGCCACCCTGCGAGAGCGAGCAGAGCGACCGCTTCGAGACACACCAGCACCCCCGCGGCGACGGCGAACGGCTGCGGGCGCATGCATCCTCCTGAATGTTCCTGACGGTCGGATCCGCACCATCGCGCGCGTCTCGACTCGGACACGATCGCGTATGAGAGCCGGGAAACCCTTGATCAGGCTCAACCGTTGTGGAACGATAGACCTTTGTGTGATCCCACAGCGGCGTGGGGCGAGACAGATCTCGCACAACACTCAGGGTAACGGACTCGATTCGGCCCTGCGGAACCCACCCGAACTTCCTCCCCCGCTGTCATAGGAGCAACACAGTATGGATTGGCGTGACAAAGCCGCGTGCCTGACGGTCGACCCCGAGCTCTTCTTCCCGGTCGGCAACACCGGACCCGCCGTCGACCAGATCGAGAAGGCCAAGTCCGTGTGCGCGCGGTGCACCGTCACCGAGATCTGCCTGCAGTACGCCCTCGAGAGCGGCCAGGACTCGGGCGTCTGGGGCGGCCTGAGCGAGGACGAGCGTCGTGCGCTGAAGCGCCGCGCCGCCCGCGCCCGTCGCGCTTCCTGACCGCGCGCTCGCGACAGAGCGGATGCCGCGGCATCCGCTCTGCTCAGACGTCCCGTTCGATGTAGCGCAGCGGGATGTCGATGGTCACCTCGGTGCCGCTGCCCATGAGGGTGTGCCAGTCGATCGTGCCGCCGAGCTCGCCCTGGATGAGGGTGCGCACGATCTGCGTGCCGAGCCCGCGTCCGACCTGACCCTCGGGCAGACCGACTCCGGTGTCGCGGACGCGCACTTCGAGTCGCTCGTCGGTGCGATCCGCGCGGATCTCCACCTCGCCCTCCTCACGGTCGGCGAGACCGTGCTCGACGGCGTTCGTGACGAGTTCGGTGAGCGCCAGAGCGAGCGGCGTCGCGTACTCGCTCGGCAGGCGCCCGAAGGATCCTGTCGTCTTCGTGCGCGCGCGGGTGTTGGGGGCCGCTGCCACTTCGGCGACGAGCTTGAGCACACGGTGGAAGACATCGTCGAAGTCGACGTTCTGCGCGAGACCCTCCGACAGCGTGTCGTGCACGACCGCGATGGCGGCGACGCGGCGAGTCGCGTGGCTGAGCGCCTCTCGTGCCTCGTCGGAGTACGTGCGTCGCGCCTGGATGCGCAGCAGTGAGGCGACCGTCTGCAGGTTGTTCTTCACCCGGTGATGGATCTCGCGGATGGTCGCATCCTTCGTGATGAGCTCCTGCTCCTGGTGACGCATCTCGGTGACGTCGCGGCACAGCACGATCGCGCCGATGCGCACGCCGTGGTCACGGAGCGGGATCGCACGGAGTGAGACCGTCACCCCTCGCGCCTCGATGTCGGTGCGCCACGGCGCCCGACCCGTCACGACGACGGGCAGGCTCTCGTCGAACTGCCGCTTCGCCGGCAGGATCTGCGTGACGACTTCGACGAGCGACTCGCCTTCGAGCTCGTCGTCGAAGCCCATGCGGTTGAACGCGGAGAGGGCGTTGGGGCTCGCAAAGGTCGTGACGCCGTCGACGTCGATCCGGATGAGCCCGTCGGGAGCGCGCGGTGCGCCTCGACGCGGCGAGGTGGGGGCGCTGAGGTCGGGGAACTCCCCCCACGCGACCATCCCGAACAGATCGTCCGCACAGTCGTTGAAGGTGATCTGCTGACGCGAGGGCGTACGGGCCTCGCCGAGGTTGGTGTGCCGGGTGAGCACGCCGATCACGCGCGGCGCGGCACCGGCGGCCGTTGTGCCGCGCACGATCGGCACCGCACGCACGCGCGTGGGAGTCTCCTCGAACCAGTCCGGTGACGCGGAGTCGACGATCCGGGCCTCGGCGAACGCGTCGCGGATCTGCGTGCGCCACTGCGGCCGCACCCGGTCGCCGACGATGTCACGGTAGAAGAGCGTCGCTGCCGAGCTCGGCCGGGTGTGGGCGACCGCGATGAAGGATTCGTCTTCCGTCGGCACCCAGATCACGATGTCGGCGAATGCCAGGTCGGCGAGCAGCTGCCCGTCTCCGGCGAGGCGATGAAGCCACTCGATATCGGCGGCGTCGTGGACGCCATGGGCCGTGACCAGATCGCTGAGGGTCGACACCTCACCAGCCTACGGCCCCGGCCGCCTCCTCCCGGTGGGGTGCGTGGAGGGCGACCCACGGCGCGAGGCGCGCACCGACAGCGCGTCGCACGGCCTGGACGAGGGCCGAACGGGGCGATGTCGCGGCGACCGGCCGCGCGAGCAGCAGCGCCCGATCGGCGGCGCGGCGGTCGTCGGGCAGGAAGGCGAGGTCACGGATGCCGAGATAGCGCTCGAGCGTGGAGCGCACCTGCCCCCGGGCGTCGACGCCGATCACGCCGCTGCGGACGCGGTTCGCGACCACCACGATGGGTGCGGCGCCCACACTCTCGTGCAGCTGATCGTAGGCGGCGACGAACCGCGAGACGCCGACCGGGTCTGCTGCGCAGACCGCCACGACGGCGTCGGCGCCGGCGAGCACGGCGAGGGCGGCCTGGTTGCGTCTCGGTCCGTCGATGACGTCGCTGACGATCTCCTCGTCACGCTCGAGTGGCGCCGCGATGTCGACGACGGTCGCGTCGGCCCAGGTGCGGCACGCGGCGAGCACCCCGGTGACGCGGGGCGCGGCGAGCTCGGGCCAGCGTGCGACACGGTTGATGCCCACGAGCACGTCGACCTCGCCGTCGGGGACATCGACGGCGATTGCGACCCGTTCGAGCTCGGCCGCGTCGACGCCGCCTTGGTCGTGCTGACGGCACGCGGCGGCGAGACCCGGGCCGTCGACAGGGAGCCCCAGCGCAACGGCGACACTCGGCGCGTGCGCATCGGCGTCGACGAGCGCGACCCGACGGTGGCCCCGCGCGAGCTCGGCGGCCACCTCGATGGCCACTGTGGTGCGACCGGGGGCTCCCGCGGGCCCCCAGACGGCGATCACGGGATGTATCGCGCTCGCAGCCGCGGGAAGAGCAGGCGTTGCGGCGAGCGCGGCGACGACCTCCTCCGCGTCGGCGTCCGCGGGCAGCGGCTCTCTCAGCCCGTACGAAGCGCACAGTCGCGCGAGGGCGACCCCGCGGCCGAGGGGAAGGATGCGCACGCCGAACCGATCGGCGAGGTCGACCGCGGGCCGGGTGAGCGTTCGACGGTCGCCGTCGAGCACGAGCGCGTCGGCGACCCCGAGCAGCTCGGCGACGGGATCATCGCCGACGCCCTGACCGAGCCGGCGCGCCGTGTGGTCGAGCGCACCGGGAGCGACGATGGCGATCACCGTCACCCCCTCCCGGCGGAGGTCGGCGGCCAGAGACTGCGCCCGGGGCTCGGAGAGCGCGAGAACGACGTTCACGGCGCACCGCCCGACGCCGGAACCACCGTGACCCGCGCGTCGTTGGCTGTCGCGGCGAGCACGTCGACGAGATCCGCCCGTGGCACCGAGACCTCGACGGCCGACCCCTGGCGGGATACCACCGCGTCGGAAGCGGGCAGCGCCACCACGATCGCTCCCGCGACCAGGATGCGCGGAGTGTCGTAGCCGCCGCCCTCGATCGCGGGTGCGGCCCAGACATCCACCGTCGATCCCACGCGCACCTCGCCCGGCAGGTCTCCCGCGGCGCGCAGCACGACCGTCGTCGCTGTGGCGCGCTCGGGTGCGCCGACGGCGGTGCGATGCACGAGCTCGCCGACCTCGATCGTGCGCGTCGCGACAGCGTCGGCGGCGAGGGTGTCGGCGAGGACGTAGGCATCGACACCGCTTCCGAGCACGACCTCCGCCGTCGTCGTGGCGTCGGCGCCGACAGCCTCGCCCGGGAGGATCGTCCGGGCCGCGACGAGCACGGTCGTCGACTGCCGCGCCGCGGCGATGACTCCCCAGACGCCGGCCACCGAGGCGAGCACGAGAGCGATGCCGAGCACGAGGCGAAGGTCGATGCGCGCTGTGCGGCGGGGGCCTCTGGCTGATCGGTCGGACGGCATGCGCACCATGGTCACGCAGGCCGGCGGGGTGCGACATCCGTTTTCCACAGTGCGCGCGAGCGGACGGCCCGGCCGGCGCCGGCGACGCGGATAATGGTGCTCATGCCCGAGTCTGCCCGACCTGGGGCGCGTCTGATCGCCCCCGCACAGGTCGCGTCGGCGCTGTCACTCAGCGTCGACGAGGTGATCGCTCTGGTCATCGACGGGCAACTGCGGGGCACGCGCGTCGGGGTTCCGGCGCAGTGGCGTGTGGAGGAGGACAGCGTCACCGATTACCTCGACGACCGCGCCGAGGAGTCCCGCCGCATGGCGCTGTGGCGGGAGTCGAACGCGGCGAGCTTCCCGGAGCTGTGGGGCAGCGGGCGGGTACGCAACCCCGACTGAGTCGGTCGGCCATCGTCAGAGGTCGAGGTCGCCGACGACCCGCGCGAGTCGCACCAGAGGGACGACACGGATGTCGCCCACCGCCTCGCGGCGAGACTGACCGGCGTCGTGCACGGCGAGGTCGAGATGGTCC
>NZ_LMPK01000005.1:42617-46688 GCF_001423825.1 Microbacterium sp. Leaf351 | reverse complement strand
CCATCCGGGCGCGGAGGGGTCGGGGGGCGCTGATCTCGCGCACGCTGTCGGCGATGGTCACAGCCGGCAGGTCGATGCGGACGATCGCCCCGACCGCGACGAGCGAGAGAGCGGATGACTCGTCCTCGATCGCCGCCCAGTCGGGGCCGGCGAGCACGAGGCGGCCTCGCACCGGCGCCGCACCCGCCAGCCACAGCGCTACCGCGGCGCGCACCTCCGCGAGAGCGGAGAGTCGGTCGGTGAGGGCGAGCTCGGCGATGCGGACGCGCTCGGTCTCCGTGGCCGCGAGACGGCGCTCGGCCTGCGCCTGCGCGGCGAACTGCAGCTCGAGCTCGGAGAGGAACGGGTCCCAGGTCACCCGCGCACGCTAGCGGCCGCGGGCGCCGGGAAGGCCGCGGCATCCACAGTCGAGCCGCCCCGACACGTGCGCGCAGCAGCGCCGGACGCGCCCACGACGGCCTCTATGAGAGGACTCTCATCGACAAAGGCGCCACATGAGAGCACTCTCATCCACTCTATGAATCGCCTGTGCTCAACTGAAAACGACCAGCAGTTACCCCCGTTTCATGAGCGAGGTCGAGATGGCGATCACCTTCACCGGCGCACGACGCGCCGCTCCCCCGGCAGGCCGCGTCGACGCGGGCGACGACTTCGCCCCACGCCCCACGAGCGCCGCCGAGCTGCCGGCGCCGGAGCCGATCCTGCACAACCTGTCGGTCGGAGTGCTCGAAGTGTTCGCGGGAGTGCGCGACGTCGAGCAACTCGCGCGCTGGCTCACCGAAGACGCCTACCGCAAGCTGCTGACCCGCGCCAACCTGGCGGCCCGCGCCCGCAGCGCCCGCGGCGTCGCGCCGAGCCGCCCCGTGCACAACATCATCCGCGTGCACCAGTCGAGCCCTGCCGACGGCGTCGTCGAGGGCGTCGTGATCGTGCGAGGCCCCGCCCGCACCCGGGCGATCGCCCTTCGACTCGAAGGCGTCGACCACCGCTGGCGTGCGACTTCGCTCGCGCTCCTCTGAACGACGATCACCCCCGTCGCTCTTCCGCGGCGCCCCGGCTCGGCCATCGCCGGCCCCGAGGGCGCCGCGCCGTCACTGGCGGTACGACGAGAGGAAGTTGCCGAGCCGCTCGATCGCCTCGACCAGCACGCGTGTCTCCGGAAGCGTCACAATGCGGAAGTGATCAGGGTCGGGCCAGTTGAATCCCGTGCCCTGCACGAGCAGCACGTGCTCGGCGACGAGGAAGTCGTAGACGAACTTCGCATCGTCGTGGATCTCGTGCACCTCGGGATCGAGGCGCGGGAACGCGTAGAGCGCACCGGCCGGCTTCACGCAGCTCACGCCGGGGATCGACTCGAGCGCCTGCCACGCGGCATCCCTCTGCTCGTGGAGTCGCCCCGCCGGGGCGATCAGCGCGTCGATCGACTGCACTCCGGACAACGCCGCCTGCACGGCATACTGCGCGGGGACGTTCGGGCACAGCCGGGTGGACGCGAGCAGCGTGATGCCCTCGAGGAAGCCCGCTGCGTGAGACTTGGGACCGGTGATCACGAGCCAGCCCGAGCGATAACCGGCGACACGGTAGGTCTTGGAGAGGCCGTTGAACGTCAGGCAGAGCAGGTCGGGGGCAAGAGTCGCGAGCGGCGTGTGCACCGCATCGTCGAAAAGGATGCGGTCGTAGATCTCGTCGGCCAGCAGCAGGAGGGAGTGCTCCCGGGCGACCTCGACGATCTGGGAGAGCAGCTCGGGCGAGTAGACCGCACCCGTGGGGTTGTTCGGATTGATGACGACGATCGCCTTCGTGCGCGGCGTGACCTTCGCGCGGATGTCGTCGATGTCGGGCTGCCAGCCGTTCTGCTCGTCGCAGCGGTAGTGCACGGGTGAGCCGCCGCCGAGGCTCGTCATCGCCGTCCACAGCGGGTAGTCGGGGCTCGGGATGAGCACCTCGTCGCCCTCGTCGAGCAGCGCCTGCATCGTCATGGTGATCAGCTCGGAGACCCCGTTGCCGAGATAGACGTCGTCGGGATCGACGTGCGGGAACCCCGGCACCTGCTCGTAGCGCGAGACGATGGCGCGGCGGGCGGACAGGATGCCGCGGCTCTCGGAGTAGCCGTGCGCGTGCGGTACGGCCTCGATCATGTCGCGCACGATCTGGTACGGCGCCTCGAACCCGAACGTGGCCGGGTTGCCCGTGTTCAGCTTCAGGATGCGGTGGCCGTCGGCCTCGAGCCGGTCGGCCTCGACGAGGGCCTGACCACGGATCTCGTAGAGGACATCCTTGAGTTTGCGGGACTGATCGAGGGGGCGAAGCGGGCTCACCGGTTCAGGATAGACCCGACCCCGACAAGCCAATCGACCCCCGGTGGCCTGCACCGGGGGTCGATCGCGTCGGGGGCGACGGGCTACTTGTTGCGATCGGCCGCGCGACGCTGGGCGCGGTTCTGCGGCGCCGGCGTCTGCTGCTCGGGGGCGACCCGCTGACCGAACGCACCGCGCGGCGCCTCGGCGGCGGGTGCGGGGGCCTGTGCCGGAGCGGATGCCGCGGCCCGGTCGCGCGCGCGCCCGGTCGCCGCCTTCTGCACCTGACCGCGGTCGTTGCGCACCTCAATGTCGCCGTCCTCGGTGGGAGCGGAGTACTCGAGACGCTGGCCCTCGAGCGCCGGGGTGTCAAGACCCTTCGCCGCGACCTCGGTCTGCTCGTCCTGGCGTCGCACCTCGACCTCGAGGTTGAAGAGGAACCCGATCGACTCCTCCTTGATCTGTCCCATCATCGACTGGAACATCTCGAAGCCCTCGCGCTGGTACTCGATGAGCGGGTCCCGCTGCGCCATCGCGCGCAGTCCGATGCCCTCCTTGAGGTAGTCCATCTCGTAGAGGTGGTCGCGCCAGCGGCGGTCGAGCACCTGCAGCACGACTCGACGCTCGAGCTCCCGCATCGCCGACGAGCCGAGAGTGCCCTCGCGCTTCTGGTAGGCGATGACCGCGTCACTGCGCAGCTCGCGCTTGAGCCCCTCCGCCGTGATGCGTCCCTTCTCCCCTGCCTCTGCGACGACCTCGTCGATCGTGACGCTCACGGGGTAGATGGTCTTGAGTTCGGTCCACAGCGCATCGAAGTCCCATGCCTCCGTGTGCCCACTCGACGTGTGGTCGTCGACGATCGCGCCGACTGCGTCGTCGAGGAACTTCTGCACCCGGTCGGCGATGTTGTCGCCCTCGAGCATGTGCCGGCGGTCGGCGTAGATGGCCTCGCGCTGGCGGTTGAGAACGTCGTCGTACTTGAGCACGTTCTTGCGCATCTCGGCGTTACGGGCCTCGACCTGTGCCTGGGCGCTCTTGATCGCGCGCGACACCATGCCCGACTCGATCGCGACATCGTCGGGGAAGTTCGTGCGCGCGAGGATCGCCTCGGCCGCGCCGGACTGGAACAGACGCATCAGGTCGTCGGTGAGCGAGAGGTAGAAGCGGCTCTCGCCCGGGTCACCCTGACGACCCGAGCGACCGCGCAGCTGGTTGTCGATGCGACGGGACTCGTGCCGCTCGGTGCCGAGGACGTACAGTCCGCCCGCCTCGATGACCTTCTCGCCCTCGCCGGCGACGACGTCGCGCACCGCGGTGTAGACGCCCTCCCACTCGGCCTCGTAGGCCTCTGGGGTCTCGACCGGGTCGAGGCCCTTCTCCTTCATCTGCTGCACGGCGAGGAACTCCGCGTTCCCGCCCAGCATGATGTCGGTGCCGCGGCCGGCCATGTTGGTGGCGACAGTGACCGCCCCGAGGCGACCGGCGCGGGCCACGATCTCGGCCTCGCGAGCGTGATTCTTCGCGTTGAGCACCTCGTGGCGCACGCCCTTCTTGGCGAGGAGGCGCGACAGGTACTCACTCTTCTCGACGCTCACGGTGCCCACGAGAACCGGCTGCCCTGCGGCGTGCCGCTCAGCGATGTCTTCGACGACCTGGGCGAACTTGGCCTGCTCGTTCTTGTAGACGAGGTCGGGCTTGTCCTGACGGATCATCGGCTTGTTCGTGGGGATCGGGACGACGCCGAGGTCGTAGGTCGACATGAACTCGGCCGCTT
>NZ_LMPK01000005.1:34110-42568 GCF_001423825.1 Microbacterium sp. Leaf351 | reverse complement strand
CTGGTTCTCGGCCTTGACCGGCACGCCCTCCTTCGCCTCGATGGCCTGGTGGATGCCCTCGTTGTAGCGACGTCCCACGAGGATGCGGCCGGTGTGCTCGTCGACGATCATGACCTCGTCGTTCATGACGACGTAGTCCGCATCACGCTTGAAGAGGGCGAGCGCCTTGATCGCGTTGTTGAGGAACGAGATGAGGGGGGTGTTCGCCGACTCGTAGAGGTTGTCGATGCCGAGATAGTCCTCGACCTTCTCGATGCCGGGCTCGAGCACACCCACGGTGCGCTTCTTCTCATCGACTTCGTAGTCGACGCCCGACTCGAGGGTGCGCACGACCTTCGCGAACTCGCCGAACCATCGGTTCGCCTCGCCCGACGAAGGGCCCGAGATGATGAGCGGGGTTCGCGCCTCGTCGATGAGGATCGAGTCGACCTCGTCGACGACCGCGAAGAAGTGACCTCGCTGCACGAGATCCTCCTTCTGCCACGCCATGTTGTCACGCAGGTAGTCGAAGCCGAACTCGTTGTTCGTTCCGTAGGTGATGTCCGCCTCGTACTGCTGGCGGCGCACCTCCGGCGTCTGACCCGAGACGATCGTGCCGGTGGTCATGCCGAGCGCGCGGTAGACGCGACCCATGAGCTCGGACTGATACGACGCGAGGAAGTCGTTGACGGTCACGACATGGACACCCTCACCGGCGATCGCGTTGAGGTACGCAGCGAAGGTCGCCGTCAGAGTCTTGCCCTCACCGGTCTTCATCTCGGCGATGTTGCCGAGATGGAGTGCCGCGCCGCCCATGATCTGCACGTCGTAGGGACGCTGACCGAGGGTGCGCCGGGCGGCTTCGCGCACGGCGGCGAACGCCTCCGGCATGAGCTTGTCGAGCGTCTCGCCCTGCGCATAGCGTCCGCGGAAGTCGGCGGTCTCCTCGCGCAGCTCGTCGTCGGTGAGCTGCGCGTACTCGTCTTCGAGCGCGTTCACGGCTTTCGCCACCTGCTGGAGTCTCCGCAGCACACGGCCTTCGCCGGCGCGGAGCAGCTTCTCAAGAGGATTGGCCACGGAACATCTCCATCTGGTCGGGTGCGGCGCACGCGCCGGCCCGAACGCTCACCGCGCCCGGGCATACGTCCCCATGTTATAGACCCGTGACTTTGAAGGGGGCTGGGTGAGGGCACTCGGGGGCGCGGCATCCGATCTTTGCATTCCCGGCATGTATATACTCAGCAATTACATACGCGGAAATCAGAAAGGTGGCCCGGATGTCGGTGCGTCAGAGTCTGCTCGCGATCCTCGACCAGGGAGCCTGCTACGGCTACCAGCTGCGCGCGGAGTTCGACCGCCGCACCGGCGGGACATCCCCCCTGAACGTCGGTCAGATCTACAACACGCTCGAACGCCTGGAACGCGACAGCCTCGTCGCCAAGGGCGACACCGACGCACACGGGCACGTGTTCTACGCGATCACCGACGCCGGCCGCACGGAAGCGCGCGACTGGCTGGCCGCACCCGTCGCCCGCGCCACCGGCACGCGCGACGAGCTGCCCATCAAACTCGCACTCGCCGCGACCCTCCCCGGCGTCGACGTCACCGCCATCGTGCAGACGCAACGCCGGGCGTCGCTGGCCCACCTGCAGGAGCTGCGACGCGCACAGCGCAGCGGCGAGCGCAGCGACGGCGACCCGAGCGGTGAAGAGCTCGCGTGGCTGCTCGTCGCGGATGCGCTCATCTTCCAGGCCGAGGCCGAGGTGCGCTGGCTCGACCACGTGGAAGGCCGACTCACGCAGCATCCTCCCCGCGCGCTCGAACTCGCCCTCGAGACCGAACCGCCGCGACGCGGACGGCCGCCGAAGGCCACAGCGATCGCCTGACCGCCCTCGGCGAACACCCAGAGGGGCGCCGCGCACCCGCCCATAGGATCGAGGAATGGCAGGCTTCTGGGGACGACGCAAGCGCGAGCAGGATGCGGCGACTGCCGCCCAGGACGCCGAACTGTCGCATCAGGCGGGCCGCGCGCTCGTCGATGTCGACGAGCGCATCCGCGTGACGACCGAGGAACTGGAGTTCGCGGAGGCCGAGTTGGGACCGGCCGCGACCCAGGGGCTGCGCGACGCGCTCGGCGCCGTGCGGACGCATCTCGGCGAGGCGTTCCACCTGAACCAGCTCAACCACGACGAGATCCCCGACACCGTCGAAGAACTGCGCACGCGCAATGCGCGCATCGTGCAGCTGTGCGCGTGGGCCGACGACCTGCTCGACGAGCGCACCGCCGCCCTCAGCGACGCGGTCGAACGGGTACGGCGCGCCCCCGAGGTGCTCGCGGGAGTGCGAACCTCGGCCGAGACTCTGCGCTCCCGCATCCCCGGCGCGCGCGAGAGCGTCGAACGCCTCGCGGCGCGGTACGCCCCGAGCGCGCTCGCACAGGTGCAGGGCGCCCCCGACGAGGCATCCCAGGTGCTCGACTTCGCCCTGCACAGCGCGGATGTCTCCTCCCGCCGCCGCGCCGCGGGCAACGCCGAGGAGGCGAACCTCGCGCTCGAGGCCGCGACCGAGTCGGTGCGCCGCGCGCAGTCGCTGCTCGACGGCGTGGACGATTTCGAGATCGAGGCGCTGCGCGCCGAGTCGACGCTCGCCGACGTGATCGCCGACTCGCGCGGCGACATCGTGCGCGCCCGGAACGCACCCGCGACCCCTGAGGTGGCCGCGGCGACCTCGGCGCTCGAAGCCGCGCTCTCGGCGCTCCCGCCGACCGGGACGAAGACCGACCCGTTCCGCGAGCTCACCCGACTCCGCGAGGCGAACACGGCGCTCGACGACGTCATCGCGAAAGCGCAGGCCCGCGCCGCGAACCCTCTCCCGTCGCCCGACCTCGTGCGCCACGCGATCGACGACGCCGATCGGCAGCTCGCGATCGCCGCGAACGTCATCTCCTCGCACCGCGGCTACATCGGCCCCGACGCCCGCACGCGCCTCGCCGAGGCCGAGCGCACCCGTGCCGAGATCGATGCGCTCCCCTCGGGCGAGGAGTCGCGTGAGCCGGCGCTGCGGCACGCGCGCCGCACCGCGCAGCTCGCGAGCGAGGCGCTCGCCCTCGCGCAGCGCGACATCGACAACTCGCGAGGCAACGACTGGGGAGGCGGCTGGGGAGGCCGCGGCGGACGCGGCGGCGGCATGGGCGACGCGGTCGGCGGCATCCTCGGCGGACTCGTCATCGGCGGACTCATCGGCGACATCTTCGACTGACATCTCACCGCGCCCGCTCGGCGCTCGCCTCGCGCCGGACCCCGCACGCGACGATGCCCGGACCTCACGGCCCGGGCATCGTCGTCGGATAGGCGCTCAGGATGCGAGCTGCTCCGCGCCGGGAGCAGCCTGCGTGCCGAGCGAGATGACACCGTAGTCCCAGCCCTTGCGGCGGTAGACGACGCTCGGGTGGTCGGTGCGGGCATCGACGAACAGGAAGAAGTCATGCCCGACGAGCTCCATGCGGTCGACGGCCTCCTCGACGGTCATCCATTCGGCATCGAACAGCTTCGTGCGGATGACCACGGGCGAATACTCGTCATCGGCCGCGTCCTCGCCCACCACCGGGATCTCCCCCGTCGCGACGGCGCGCAGCACCTCGACGGACGCCGGCTCGACATCGATGCCCTCAAGCGCGCCAGTTCCCTTGTCGAACGTCGCGCCCCGCGGATGATTTCGCGAGTCGACCCGCTTCTGCTTGGCACGCCGCACCTGTTCGCACAGCTTGTCGACAGCGACCTCGAGCGCCGCGAACTTGTCGTCGTCGACCGCCTCCGCCCGCACGATCGGTCCCTTGCCGGTGAGGGTGAGTTCCACCGTGGAGTGCTCGCCGCGCCCGCCGTGCGAGGGACGGTTGGTGACCTTGACGTCGAGCCGCTGCGCGCGGGGCGCGAGATTCTCGATGCGGGGGGCCTTGTCGTCGACGACAGTACGGAAGCGGTCCGTGATTCCCACGCCCACGCCGACGATGCTGGTGTCCATCTTTGACCTCCTAGTTCCGGGCCCGCCCGGAAAGGGGCGGACCGGCCGTCACCTTCTTGGTGCCCCCACGGTAGTCCGAGGTCGCGGACTTGTCACCCCGCGTTTCGCATGTGTTCAGAATGCGACGCCCAGGGCGAGGAAAGGTTGTCGGATGCCGCGGCCCCAGCCCCGCGGCATCCGATTCTCACGCGCTCTTCTTCGCTCTGCGCCAGGCGATGGCCTGGTAGATGAAGACCGCCGCGATCGCCAGCAGGAACACCGAGGACGCGATCACGTTCGCCTGCGGCGGCAACCCGCGCTGGGCGGCGACGTAGATGAAGATCGGGAACGTCTGGGTGCTGCCCGAGGTGAAGTACGTGATGATGAAGTCGTCGAAGCTGAGGCTGAAGCTCAGCAGCGCCGCCGCCACGATGCCCGGGAGCAGAAGTGGGAAGGTGACCCGCCAGAAGACCTGGTTGGGCGATCCGTACAGGTCGCGACCGGCTTCCTCGAGAGCCGGGTCGAGCGAGAGCACGCGCGCCCTCACCGTGACGACCACGAAGCTGAGGCAGAACATCGCGTGGGCGATGATGATGGTGCCGAGCCCCTTCGGCACCCCGGCGGTGAGGAACTGGGCGGCGAGTCCTGCACCCATGACGACCTCAGGCGTCGCCATCGGCAGGAACAGCAGCAGCGTGATCGCCGAACGGGCACGGAACCGGTAGCGCACCAGGGCGATCGCGATCATCGTGCCGAGGATGGTCGCGATGACCGTCGCCGTCAGACCCACCACGATGCTGTTGCCGAACGCGACGCAGACGTCGGGCTGGTCGCACACGGTCAGCCAGTTGCGGAACGTGAAACCGTTCCACGAGATGTTCGAGCGGTTCGCGTCGTTGAACGAGAACACGAACGTGTAGACGATCGGGATCAGGAGCAGGACGAACGCGACGGTCACGTAGGTCGGCAGCAGCCAACGGCCGAGTCCGAACCGGCGGCGGGTGGGAGCAGACGCACTCACAGCAGGTCCTCCGTTCCCGAACGGCGCACGTAGATGCCGACGATCACCACGATCACGAGCATCAGCAGGATGCTGAGCGCCGCCGCCTGCGGGTAGTTCACGGTGATGAGGAAGTTCGACTGGATGACGTTTCCGATCATCGAGGTCGACGCGCTGCCGAGGAACGACTGGCTTGCGTTCACATAGTCGCCGGCAGCCGGGATGAATGTCAGCAGGGTGCCCGACACGACGCCCGGAAGGGTGAGCGGGAACGTGACCCGCCAGAACGTCGTCGCCGGACTCGCATACAGATCGCTGCCCGCCTCGAGGAGCCGCTTGTCGAGCCGCTCGAGCGAGGCGAACAGCGGCAGCGTCATGAACGGCACGAAGTTGTAGGTGAGGCCGAACACGACCGAGAAGGCGGTGCCGGTGAGGTGATCCTGCGAACCCATGAGGCCGAGGAACTGAAGAGAGCTCACGACCGGGCCCTCGTCCGAGAGGATCTGCTTCCACGCGAGCGTGCGCAGGAGGAACGAGATGAAGAACGGCGCGATCACCAACACGAGAAGCAGGTTGCGAAGCAGCACGCGCTCGCGCAGCCGCACTCCGATGAAATAGGCGATCGGGTAGCTGATGAGCAGCGCGAACACCGTCGCGAGCAGCGCGAACCAGAATGAGCGCAGGAACTGCGGCCAGTACGAACTGATCGCGTCGACGTAGTTCTGCCACTGGAAGCCGTAGGAGAACACGCCGTACTCGTTCGGGTCGTTCACACCGAACGAGGTCATCACGAGCGAGACGAACGGAACCAGGAAGAACAGGGCGAGGTAGGCGAGCCCGGGGATCAGCAGCGCGAGCGCGACGACCCCGCCGCGGCGCGCCGCGGAGACCGGCTTCGCGGTCGCACCCCCCGCCGGGGCGAGTGCGGACAGTGCCATCTCAGGCGGCCTCGTCCGACGAGACGGATGCCGCGGCCGCCAGCTCGTCGCCCTCGGCGGCGTCGGCGCGGGCATCGCTGTCGAGCCCGAACGTGTGCTCCCGGTGCCAGGCGACCCACACCTCGACGCCCACCGGATACACCGCACCGAACACGAGGTTCTGCGCGAAGACGGTCACCGTGCCGGCACCCGGCACCTCGACGAGGTACTGGGTGCTGACGCCGGTGAACGAGACATCCGTGATGCGACCGGGACCGAGCACGTTCTGATCCGCGTCGGCGGCGGGCGCCGTCGCGTGCAGCAGGAGCTTCTCGGGACGCACGCCGAGCGTGATGCGCCCGCCGGTCGACACAGCGCGCGAGGCCGGCACCGCGAGCACGCCCCCGGCGGTGCGCACCGTCACGATGCCTCCGGCCGTCGACTCGACGTCGCCGGTGATGAGGTTCGACTGGCCGAGGAAGCCGGCCACGAATCCCGTGCGCGGCAGCTCGTAGAGCTCGGTCGGGCTGCCGAGCTGCTCGATGCGCCCCTTGTTCATGACCGCGACCGTGTCGGCCATGGTCATGGCCTCCTCCTGATCGTGGGTCACGTGCAGGAACGTGAGCCCCACCTCGGCCTGGATCGACTTCAGCTCGAGCTGCATCTGTCGGCGCAGCTTCAGGTCGAGCGCGCCGAGCGGCTCATCGAGCAGCAGGAGGGCGGNCTTGCGCTCGGCGACGTGGTCGAGCTCCACAAGGCGCAGTGCCTCGTGCGCCTTGGCGAGCGCATCGGAGACCCGACGACGGCGCAGGCCGAACGCGACGTTCTCGAGCACGGTCATGTGCGGGAAGAGCGCGTAGCTCTGGAACACCGTGTTGACGGGACGCTTGTGCGGCTTCACCGCGGTCACGTCGGCGCCGCCGATGAGGATCCGCCCGGCACTCGGGTCCTCGAGCCCGGCCACGAGCCGAAGGGTCGTCGTCTTGCCGCACCCCGAAGGTCCGAGGAGCGCGAAGAACGACCCCGCGGGGATCGTGAGGTCGAGCTCCTCGATCGCGGTGAACCCGGGGAACTCCTTGCGGATCCCGACCAGTTCGAGGTCGGCCCCGGCCTCGCCGAAGGACGTCGCCGCCACGGGTCAGGCCCCGAGCCCGACGGCTTCGAAGGCCGCGTTGTACTTCTGCTGCTCGGCGTTGGTGAGCTGACGGAAGATGTGCGCCTTCGAGAGCGTGGCCGCGTCGGGGAAGATCAGCTGGTCGTCGACGAGAGACGCATCGACCTGCGCCATGGCCTCCTGGGCGCCCTGCACCGGGGTGACGTACTGCACGTAGGCGGCGACCTGGGCGGCGACCTCGGGCTGGTAGTAGTAGTCGATCAGCTTCTCGACGTTCGACTTCTGAGTCGAGCCGATCGGGATGAGGAAGTTGTCGGCCCACAGGGTGCCGCCCGACTCGGGCAGAGCGAACTCGAACTTGTCCCCCACCTCCGCGTTGATCGACGAGATGTCGCCCGACCACACGATGGCGGCGAGGGTGTCCTCGTTCTTCAGGTCGTCCGCGTAGGAGTTGCCCTTGATGTTGCGGATCTGACCGTCGGTCACCTGCTTCTGGAAGGCGTCGAGCGCGTTGTTGAACTGGTCATCGCCCCAGCTCGAGCTCGACGGATCGACGCCCTGGCTGAGCATGATCAGGCCGATCGTGTCGCGCATCTCACTGAGCACGCCGACGCGCCCCTTCAACGCCGGGTCCCACAGATCGTCGAGGGTCTTGATGCCGTTGGGCACCTTCTCCTTGTTCCATGCGACGCCCGCGAAGCCGGTCTGCCACGGCACGGAGTTCGCGCGACCGGGATCGAATCCGGGGTTCTGCAGACTCGCCGCGAGGTTGGCGCTGACGTTCGGGAGCTTCGACTTGTCGAGCGCCTGGGTGAACCCGGACTGGATCCAGATGCCGGCCATCCAGTCGGTGAGGCAGACGGTGTCCGCGCCGATCCCCTGGCCGAGCGCGAGCTGGTCGCGAACCTTGGCGAAGTACGTGTTGTTGTCGTCGACGGCGACGTCGTAGTTGACGGTGATGCCGGTGTCCTTCTGGAAGGCCTCGAGGGTCGGGTAGCCGCCCTTGTCGTCCTCGTCGAGATAGAAGGCCCAGTTCGCCCAGGTGAGCTGCTTGACGGTGTCGGACATGTCGGTGGCGGGCGTCAGGCTGGGCGACGCACCGCCGGTGCCGCCGCCGACGCGCCCGGTGCAGGCGGCGAGGAAGGCGGCGAGCGAGAGCCCGCCGACGCCGGCGACGAAGCCACGGCGGGTGAGTTGGGACGCACGCGCCTGCGCGATGAGCGCGCGAACGGTGGGATCTTCGGGCAGCGGACCTCGGGGCATGATGACTCCTCTGTGCGGTGCGGAACTCTCTCGGGACTCCCGATCCTGTCAGCAACTATGGCGAAAGACTACGGATATCGTCGGCTGAAACATAGATTTCACATGTATCGCGATTCCGGTACCCTTCCGAGCGTCGGAATCCGCAGTAGCGTGGAGTCCACGACCTCGACCGCGGAGGAGGAGCAT
>NZ_LMPK01000005.1:30207-34085 GCF_001423825.1 Microbacterium sp. Leaf351 | reverse complement strand
CCAGCGCGTGCAGAAGCTGATCGACAGCGACGTCATGCAGATCGTCGCCGTCACCAACCCGCTGCAGGTCGGGTTCCCGCGTCAGGCTCTCGTCGGCCTGCGGGTCAGCGGAGACACCCGCATCGTCGCGGCCGCGCTCGAGAAGCTCGAAGCCGTCGACTACGTGGTCCTCACCGCGGGCAGCTTCGACATCGTCATCGAGGTCGTCTGCGAGTCCGACGCCGAACTCAGCGAGCTGCTGAACTCCCGCATCCGCACCCTCCCCGGTGTGCTCAGCTCGGAGACCTTCGTCTATCTCGAGCTGCGCAAGCAGTCCTACAACTGGGGCACACGCTGATCAGCGCCGCCGCGGGGTCTGCAGCACGGTCGCCGCGACGACGCTGACCGCACCCGCAGCCCGCAGGGCCGCGGCGGCCTCGTGCAGCGTCGCTCCGGTCGTGACGACGTCATCGACGACGAGCACGCGCAGCCCGGCCACCACGCGCCGCACGCGCATGCTCCCCTCGGCGTTGCGATGACGGGATGCCTCGTCGAGACCGCGTTGATCGGCTACCGGGCGCACGACACGCAGCCCTCCCGTCGTGCACAGCCGGGCGCGCGCCGCGATCTGCTCGAGCGGAACGAAGCCGCGCCGGCGCACAGCGGCGCGAGAGCTCGGGACGCGGACGATCACATCGACCGCAGCCGAAGACGCCGCAGCCTCGGCGGATGCGCGAAGCAGAGGCGCAAGGCCCGCCGCGAGAGCACCCTGCCCGGTCTGTTTCGCCGCCCGCAGCACCCGCGCGGGCATCCCGTCGAACTCTCCCCCGCTCCACACGCTCAGACCGCCCTCGAGAGTGCGTCGAGAGACGCGCGGCACGAGCGCGACCCGACACGCGGCGCACAGAACCCGGCCGTCTGCGCCGCACCCGGCGCACCGCACGGGAAAGGCGAGGGCCGCGGCATCCGCGAACGCCTCACGCACCAGCCAGCGCGCTTCCGCCCATCCGCTCATCGTCATGCGACGATCCTCCGAGACACCCGCCGGGCGCGCGTGCGGGTCCGGCGAGACGGAGGACACCGCGCTCCAGATCCGTGCGGGGGAGGAATCAGGGGCTCGTCAGCGGCGACCCCTGCTGGGTGCCCAGCACCGAGACGCCCGTGCTGTCCTGCTGCCAGGTCGTACCGGATCGGATGAACACGGTGCCGTTGGAATCGAGCACACGGGCGATGGTCGGCACGTTCACGCCGGCGATGGCCACGGCTCCCGGCGGGGCGTCGACGGTCGTGGCGACGCCGCCGATCTGCACGGTGGCGAACTGCGCCGTCGAGCCGCTGCCCGAGATCACTCCGAGCGTCGATTCGTCGAGCCAGGCGACGTCGCTCGCGCCCGCCGGGAAGCTCAGCAGTGTGACGGCGTCACCCAGCGACTTCGGAACCCCCTGCGCGTCGCGCACGACGTCGGCGACCATGAGGACCGACCGGCCCCCCGAGATGACGAGCGCAGCGATGCGTGTGCCGTCGCGCGAGACCTGGAGCGCGTCCACGCGGCTCGCACCTCCCCACGGCGATGAGATCGCGATGCGCGTCGCCCCCGTCCCCGCCGCGACGAGCGCGGACGGCGACGTCTGCGGGACACTCCAGATGTAGCCGAACGGATCGATCGACGGCGCGATGAGTCCGGCGCGCTGGTCGAGGGCTGCGGGGCCGGCGGCATCCACCCGGGTCACCGCGCCGTTGCCCGCCAGCACCGCCGCCGTCGTCCGGTCGTCGCTCAGCTCCACCGAACGCGGGGAGAGAGCGGCCACCGCCGCCGAGACGCCGGGCAGCTCGTCGACCTGCCCGGCGGCGATGAAGCCGAAGCCCTTGGCGGTGAGGGCGAGAGTGCGGGAGTCGACGCGGGTGTCACGCGAGGGCGCCGGAGTCACGTCGAGGGCCGAACCGGCGATCGAGAGTGTCACCGACGTCACCTGCCCGGTCGAGGCGAGACTGTCGGTGAGCTGTGCCTGCATGCGCGACAGCGTGGTCTGATCCGACGTGAGAGCCGACTCCTTGAGGTCCACCTGCGCGACACCGTTCACGACCGGCACCGAGGGGCTCCCCAGCGACACCGTCTCCGGGAACGCCGAGACGACGCTCTTGGCGAGCCAGGGGCTCGGCTGTCCGTTGATGAGGGCCGCGGCGATGCGCGTCGACGCGTTGAGGGTCGGGAACCAGCGCACGTCCGGCACGAGGAACGTCCAGGTCGGGTCGTAGTACATGAGCGAGTAAGCGCGGAAGACGCTCTTGAAGAGGTCCTGATCGAGCACGATGCCGTTCGGGGCCGAGGTGATGCGCCACCCCGCCGGCAGCTTGGTGAGAGTGAACGTGAGCGGCGGAGCAGCGGCCTCGGCGACCGCCGTGTAGGCGCCCTCGCCGTCGACCGTCGCGGTCGGCGAGAGCGAGACGGTGACGGTCGCCGAGCTCTGATCCGACGACGCGACGGCGATCGAGCGTGCGGAGAGCACGTCGACGGTCGCCCCCGCATCCGGGCGCCAGCTGTCCACTGCCGTGCCCGTGAGGAACTCCCGCGCCGTGGCCCACCCGCCGGCGGGTCCGGAGCCGGCGTTGAGGAAGCCGTCCACGATCTGCTCGGGGGTCGCGCCGACCTGCGGACCGTTCGGCTTGAACTGCACGTCGGGCACATCGGGCTCGGCGGTGCTCGAGAGCCCCTCGTGCACGGCTCCCGTCATGGGCAGTCCCGCGCACCCGACGAGCGCGAGAGTCAGCGCGCCGACGAGCACGAGTGAGTGGATGCCGCGCCTCATCGCTTCTCCTTCGCGTCACGCTCGGGGGCGAGCACCGCGATCGGCTCGGTGAGACCGAGACTGTCGAGCACGGAGGTCTCGTCGGACACGTCCACGACGACCGGCGACACGAGCTCCCCGTCGATGTCGCGGCGAGGGAGGGTGAGGACGAAGTTGCTCCCGCGTCCGAGGTCCGACCACACGGCGAGAGTGCCGCCGTGCAGCCGCGCGTCGCCGAGGGAGATCGACAGGCCGAGGCCGGTGCCGCCGATCGTGCGCCGCCGGGACGGATCCGCACGCCAGAACCGGTCGAACACGCGCTCGACGTCCTCGGGCCGCATGCCGAGACCGTAGTCGCGCACACCGAGGGCGACAGCATCCTGATTGCTGTCGACCGTGACGACGATCAGACGCCCCTCACCGTGTTCGATGGCGTTGCCGAGCAGATTGCGCACGATGCGACGCACCCGTCGAGGATCGAGATCGACGAGGGAGTAGCCGCCGGGCGCGACGAGCCGCACCTCGCTCCCCCGCTGGTCGGCGAGCTGCTGCATCGAGCCGATCACGTCCTCGGCGAGCTGGGCGATGCTCGTGGGCTCGCGTTCCAGCTGCACCGAACCGGCGTCATACCGGCTGATCTCGAGCAGGTCGTCGAGGAGGACCTGGAATCGCTGGACCTGGGTCGAGAGCAGCTCGGCGGCACGCGCGGCCGCCGGCTCGAAGTCGTCGCGCCGGTCGGCGAGCACATCGGAGGCGAGCCGGATGGTCGTCAGCGGTGTTCGCAGCTCGTGCGACACATCCGACACGAAGCGCTGCTGCACGAGGGAGAGGTCGGCGAGTTCCTTGATCTGCGACTGGATGCTGTCGGCCATCGCGTTGAACGACCGACCGAGCGTCGCGAGCTCATCGGCTCCCCGCACGTTCAGGCGCACGTCGAGGTCGCCGGAGGCAAGTTTGGCGCTGGTCTCCGCGGCCTGCGCGACCGGCACGGTGATCGAGCGCAGCACGAGCCAGGAGATGCCCGCGATGATGGCGACGAGCGCGAAGCCGACGATCCAGAGGATGCCCTGCACGAACGCGAGGGTCTGCGCGGCGGCGCTCAGGTCGTAGGCG
>NZ_LMPK01000005.1:29478-30178 GCF_001423825.1 Microbacterium sp. Leaf351 | reverse complement strand
CCGTCGAGCCGTTGGCCAGCGTCACCGGAACCGACTGCCAGAACTGCGCGCTGGAGCTGCTCTGCACCTGCGACCGCAGCTCGGGGGACGGGGCGCTCGTCGGGAAGCCGGTGGAGGTGAAGTCGAGGGGCGCGATCGAGGAGGGCGCGGTGTCGGTGCGGAACGCGGCGATCAGATCGCTCGAGGACTGACGCGACAGCGTGACGAGCACGCTGTTCATCAGGTTGCGCACGTTCACGCTGTCGCCCTGCGTCTCTGACGAGTCGAGCGTGCGCTGCGCCTCGATGCGCGCGCGGCTCGCGTCACCGAGCGCCTGCTGCAACCGGGACTGGAACAGGTCGTTCTGGATGGCGAGGGCGAGCCCGACGCACGCCGCGATCACGGCGAGCGCGGTGAGGGCGACGGTCGCGACGACGGTGCGCACCCGAAGCGAGTGGCGCCACACGCCGGCGAGCTGACGCGGCCATTCCCGCCACCCGCGCAACGCGACCAGCAGACGATCGACCGGCGAACGCTGCGCGGACCCGCTCATGTCGTCACACGATCGCGCCGGCGCGGTAGCCCACACCGCGCACCGTGGTCACGATGCGCGGGTTGTCGGGGTCGCGCTCGACCTTGGCGCGCAGACGCTGCACGTGGACGTTGACGAGCCGCGTATCGGCCTTGTAGTGGTATCCCCACACCTGCTCGAGGAGCATCT
>NZ_LMPK01000005.1:22983-29415 GCF_001423825.1 Microbacterium sp. Leaf351 | reverse complement strand
CCGATGCGCAACGATTCGCTCGGAGCGGCGGGAGTCGGCCGGAGCCGGGTGCGGATACGGGCGACGAGCTCCTTCGGGTTGAAGGGCTTCACGATGTAGTCGTCGGCGCCCGACTCGAGTCCGCGCACGACGTCGGCGGTGTCGGTGCGTGCGGTGAGCATGATGATCGGCACCCCGCTCTCCTCGCGGATGCGCGTGCAGATCTCGATGCCGTCCATGCCCGGCAGCATCAGGTCGAGCAGCACCAGATCAGGCTGCACCGACCGCCAGGCGGCGACGGCCGCACCGCCGTCGGCGCAGAACTCCGCGTCGAATCCCTCGGTGTTCAGCACGATGCCGATCATCTCGGCGAGCGCGGTGTCGTCATCGACCACGAGGATGCGGGAAGTCATGCGAGGTGTCGTCCTTGTTCTCCGTCGCCGGCGGCGGTGAGGCCGGAGGGCGGGATCATNCGGCCCGCTCCGAAGGGAGCGGGCCGCCGCGCGTCGTGGCTCAGACGAGGTCGAACCTGTCGAGCTCGGTGACCTTCGTCCAGGCCGCGACGAAGTCGCGCACGAACTTCTCGGTCGCGTCGTCGCTCGCGTAGACCTCTGCGACCGCACGCAGCTCCGAGTTCGAGCCGAACACCAGGTCGGCGCGGGTCGCCGTCCAGAGGGCCTCGCCCGAGCCATCCGACGTCGCCTGGAAGGCGTGCGAGCCGGGATCGATCGGAGCCCACGTGGTGCCGAGGTCGAGCAGGTTCACGAAGTAGTCGTTCGTGAGCACGCCGACCCGGTCGGTCAGCACGCCGTGCGCCGAGCCGTCCCAGTTGGCACCGAGCACACGCAGACCGCCCACCAGCACGGTGGTCTCCGGCGCGCTGAGGGTGAGCAGGTTCGCCTTGTCGATCAGCAGATACTCGCCGCGCAGCGTCAGTCCGCGGCGCTGGTAGTTGCGGAAACCGTCGGCCGCGGGCTCGAGGTACTCGAACGACTCGGCGTCGGTCTGCTCGACGCTCGCGTCCGTGCGTCCCGGGTGGAACGGCACCTCGACCTCGACGCCGCCCTCGCGCGCGGCCTTCTCGACACCGGCATTGCCGGCGAGCACGATCAGATCGGCGAGCGAGACGCGCTTGCCCGCGGGCGCATCGGCGTCGAACGCCGCCTTGATGCCCTCGAGAACGGCGAGCACCTTCTGCAGCTGGGCGGGGTTGTTGATCTCCCAGTCCTTCTGAGGCGCGAGGCGGATGCGCGCACCGTTCACGCCGCCGCGCTTGTCGCCGCCACGGAAGGTCGACGCCGCCGCCCACGTGGTGGAGACGAGCTCGGACACGGTGAGCCCGGAGGCGAGGATCTTCTCCTTGAGGGATGCCGCGTCCGCCCCGTCGATCAGTTCGTGATCGACGGCGGGCACCGGGTCCTGCCAGATGAGCTCCTCGGCGGGCACCTCGGGGCCGAGGTAGCGCACCTTGGGACCCATGTCGCGGTGGGTGAGCTTGAACCAGGCGCGCGCGAAGGCGTCGGAGAAGGCGTCCTGGTCGGCGGCGAAGCGACGCGAGATCTTGTCGTACTCAGGATCGAAGCGCAGCGCCAGGTCGCTGGTGAGCATGCGGGGCTCGCGACGGCCGTCGGAGTGCGCGAGCGGTACGAGGTCGCTTCCGGCGCCGTCCTTCGGACGCCACTGCCACGCACCCGCGGGGCTCTTGAAGAGCTCCCACTCGTAGCCGTAGAGGATGTGGAAGAACTCGTTGTCCCAGCGCGTCGGGTGATAGGTCCAAGTGACCTCGAGCCCGCTGGAGATCGTATCGTCGCCCGTGCCGGTGCCGTGCGTGTTCTTCCAACCGAGGCCCTGCTGCTCGAGCGGCGCACCCTCGGGGTTCTCCCCGACGGTCGTGTCGGGGGCTGCCCCGTGCGTCTTGCCGAAGGTGTGGCCGCCGGCGATGAGGGCCACCGTCTCCTCGTCGTTCATCGCCATGCGGCGGAACGTCTCGCGGATGTCGCGGGCCGACTTCAGCGGGTCGGGCTCGCCGTTGGGACCTTCGGGGTTGACGTAGATGAGACCCATCTGCACGGCGGCGAGGGGCTTCTCCAGGTCGCGGTCGCCCGAATAGCGCTCGTCACCGAGCCAGGTGGTCTCGGGCCCCCAGTAGACGTCGTCGTCGGGCTCCCAGACGTCGACGCGCCCGCCGGCGTAGCCGAACGTGCGGAAGCCCATCTCCTCGAGCGCGACGTTGCCGGCGAGGATCAGGAGGTCGGCCCAGGAGATCGACTGGCCGTAGGTCTTCTTGACCGGCCACAGCAGGCGCCGCGCCTTGTCGAGATTGACGTTGTCGGGCCAGCTGTTCAGGGGCGCGAAGCGCTGCTGCCCGGCCCCGGCGCCGCCGCGGCCGTCGAAGATGCGGTAGGTGCCGGCGCTGTGCCATGCCATGCGGATGATGAGCGGACCGTAGTTGCCGAAGTCGGCCGGCCACCAGTCCTGGGAGGTGGTGAGCACCTTCGCGATGTCGGCCTTCACAGCGGCGAGGTCGAGCGCCTCGAACGCCGCCTTGTAGTCGAACTCCTCGCCCACCGGGTTCGCGACCGCGGGGTTCTTCGCGAGGATGCGCAGGTTCAGGCGCTCGGGCCACCACACGCGGTTCGCGTCGCCCGCGGTCGGCGAGGGAAGGCGCCCCTCGGGTGCGCTGTCGCCGGGGGCGGATCCGACGGGAAGGCGCGTCTCATCGGCGCCGTCGTGGGGCACCGGGCAGCCGGTCGTGATGTCGGTCATCTCGTTCCTTTCGTGGGGGTCTGGGGGATGTCTGCGGGGGCGGCGCACGCGGCGCACAAGCCCCAGAAGGTCACGTCGGCGGTGTCGAGCACGAAGCCGCGCGTGTCGTCGGGCTGGAGGCAGGGCGCCTCGCCGATCACACAGTCGACGTCCTCGATGCGCCCGCACGAGCGGCAGACGAGATGGTGGTGGTTGTCGGCCACCCGCCGTTCGTAGCGCCCGGGGTGGCCGGCGGGCTCGATGCGTCGCAGGAGTCCCGCGCCGCTGAGGTCGCCGAGCGCGTTGTAGACCGACTGCAGACTCGTGCCGGGCAGTGCGTCGCGCACGCGCGCGAACACGTCGTCGGCGCCGAGGTGCTCGTCCGGGCGCACGGCGGCGAGCACCGCGCGCCGTGTCTCGGTGACCCGCAGCCCCGCTCGCCGGATGGCGGCATCCGCGTCGCTGTCGTGTATGTGGGGCACACCCCCAACGCTAGCGCTGTTTTTGAGTGAATCAAAAAAGAACGCGACGTGACGAGTCGGTGTCAGCGGGCCAGCGCGTCGTGGGTCAGCACGACCCACCCCTGCGGCACCGACAGGCGTTCGGTGTGCGCCGCGCACAGGTCGTGCGCGTGCGGATCACCCGCGCGTCCCAGCGGGCCGAGAGCGGCCATCCGGTCGCCGTAGTCGTAGGTCAGCGTCGCGACGGCTTCCCGGGCGCACCCGATCTTCGAACACAGTCGCCCTCGCACGGCTCGACCCTACGCGCGGTCGCGCATCGCCCGACGCTGCCGCGCCGGGCTCAGCCGCCGAAGGCCGCGACGTTCCAGAGATACACGGCGAGCGCGAGCACCGCCGTGATCGCAGAGCCTGCGATCGGAAACCACACGGTGCGCGCACCGTGCGCCTTGAACGCCACCGCTCCCGCCGCGGCGACGAGCCACAGCACGACCGCGACGATCGTGTAGACCACGGTGTTCCAGTAGACCGGCGCCGTGCTGCAGCCCGGGGCGCACGACGGCGACAGCCACCAGGTCGACCAGGCGAAGAACGAGCCCGCCGCGGCGACCAGCAGCTGCACGACGAGAAGGATGCCGGTGGCCCGCGCCACACGCAGGTGCGTCGCGAGGGACGGTACCGAGCCGTCAGTGCGCGCGGAGCGTGCGTTGGAGGAAGGCATAAGCGTCATTCGTGAAATCCACCATGTACTCGTTGTGGAGCTCGATCGCGTTGGGGGCAAGACCGCTCTGGCAGAATGCATCTCCCGCGACGCAGTACGAGCGGAT
Organism: Microbacterium sp. Leaf351; assembly: GCF_001423825.1. Taxonomy (NCBI): domain Bacteria; kingdom Bacillati; phylum Actinomycetota; class Actinomycetes; order Micrococcales; family Microbacteriaceae; genus Microbacterium; species Microbacterium sp. Leaf351. The sequence goes on along the minus strand of NZ_LMPK01000005.1, from coordinate 25,406 downwards.
CTTGGAGGTCGTCTGCGGCTGGCTCGCTCCCGCAGGGGTGTCTTCCCAGGTGTATTGAGCGAGCATCGCGAGGCTTTCGGCCCTGCGAGGGAAGATACCCCATCCGGTGCCGGAACCGGGAGCATTCCACGGCTCGCCGGGCACGTAGCTCGGATCGCCGAACAGCACGACACCCGTGATCATCGCGCGCTCCTGCGCGGTGAGACTGAATCCGCTGGCCGCGCCGAACTCGTTCTGCGGCGCAAGGGTCTGCAGGATGACGTGCGCACCCTGGGAGTGACCGGCGAGCACGACCTTGGGCGGAGTGGCGCAGCCGGCGAGTTCGTCCAGCTCGGCCTTCAGCGCCCGCGCGCCTTCGTTCATGCTGCCGAGGTAGAAGCCGTCCAGCGACGCCGGGTAGTCGAGGCTCTCGACCCAGGCGGTCGTCCCGGAGGCCGAGGCATCCATCGTGAACCGCGCCGCGAGCCCCGCGACCTGGCCGAATCCGCCGTCGTTCCACGTGCGCCCACCGTCGCCCGAATCGGTGCCGGCCGGCGCTCCCGTGCCGCGCACGCCGATGAAGACGACGTCGGCGTCACACTTCGCGGAAACCGTCGTTGCGGCGCGTGAGGAGGCGGTGGCGGGCGCGCTTATCAGCGCCACCAGTCCCATTCCGATCACCGACACCGCGAGGACGGCGGCAACGACTCGTTGCCTGAGCGAGCCCACGCCACCCCTTATCCCCGAGCATGGTCAAAGTACGCCCCGACCGTAGGTTACGGGCGACCCTGTGACCTGTCTGTAGGTAGATCGGGGGACAAATCGGTGCGGCCGACGGCTCGTTAGGCTAGCCGAATGATGCGTCGACGTTCCCGCCGCAGTGCCCGTGCGCTGCCCAGCCGGCACGGACGACACGGCCGCGAGGGCCGCAGCGCCGTCGTCCGCCCGCCGCTTCCCCCGCTCGAGACGCGTGTCGACCGCTTCGACCTCGCTGTCGGGAGCACCGCGGAATTCCTGCGCGGCGCATGGGAGGAGCTGCGGGAGGTGCGGTTCGAGATCGCGGACCTGCCGTCCGCCGAGACGCCGACCGGAGTGCCGCGGTGGAGCGTCGATGCGACGCAGAAGCGCATCGTGCTCTATCGGCTTCCCATCGAGCGGATGAGCAGGCTCCATCGAAACGACGAGCACCACCGGCGCATGATCGTCGAGAGCTGCGTGTTCCGTGCGGCCGCAGAGTACCTCGATCGCGATCCGTGGGATCTCGGGCCCGAGCGGTTCCGTTTCCTCTGAGCTGTCTCAGCGATCGACGATGACCGTGACCTGCGCGGTCTGGCTGGCCGACGCCGCCACCGGGTAGGACGCCAGCTGCCCGGTGGCGCTGTAGCCTACGCTCGCGCTCACGGGCGCGCTCGCCGACAGCACGTAACCGGCGCCGCTGACCACCGGGACGGCGACGGACCCGGACGCGGGAACGGACACGGTGGTCGCCGAGCCGCCCGATGTCGGAGTGAGCGTGACGGATGCCGCGGCCTCGCCCGCTGCGATGGTGAGCACCGGTGACGGGCCTGCCGCGACGGCGACGATCGCATCGTCGGTGAGGCTCGGCGCCGCGGAGTACCACGCGAAATCCGAACCCTCACCGAGTCCGGTGGCCTGCCACACGGCGGCGACGACCGGGGCGGACGCGGTGACGGTCACAGTGACGCTTCCGGCCGCGAGGCCCGGAAGCTCCAGCTCGGTGGGGATCCCGGCCGCGAGCGGGATCTGCCGTGTCGAGAGCTGGCCGCCGCCGACCGCCGCGACCGTCACGGTCGCCGTCGTCGCGACGTCGGCTGAGAGGGCGCGCAGCACCGTCACCGGCGACGAGCCCTGGGCGCCGACGGCCGATGACGGCATCGTCACTCCGGGGATCACGACCCGTGTCGCTGCCTCCGCTGTCGCGGTGATCTGGTCGATCCCACCAGGGAGCAGGGTGCGGGTGAGACTCGACTGCAGGGCGGCGACGATGGCGGCGCCCGTGGCGCTCACGCGCAGCACCGGAGCCTCTTCGCCGGGCACGAGGCCGGCAAGCGGCAGCACGCGCTGGGATCGCGCCGGGACGACGAGGTTCTGACCGCCGGTCGGGCTCAGCGCGCCCTGCGAGCCGTAGGCCGTGATGTCGACCGTGGCCGGTACGTCCTCGGGGTTGGTGAGCACCACGACATCGGCGTATCCGGTCGTCGCGGCACCGCCCACGAGCCACTGCTGGGAGCGAGACGAGGTGCAGGCGCTGGCGGCGAATCCGCGCAGATCGTCGGCGCTCACCGAGCCGGACTGTGCGGCGGCCACGCCGACGCGAGCGCCGTTGGCCGGCGCCTGAGTGATCGTGGCCGGCGCGGAGCCGGGCACCGCCGGACTGGAGACCCGTCCGAGGACCGGGTCGCCGCCCGAGGCCGACGCCGTCG
>NZ_LMPK01000005.1:18262-22949 GCF_001423825.1 Microbacterium sp. Leaf351 | reverse complement strand
GAGCGGGCCGGTGCACGCGAGCGTCGTCGAGGATGCGGCCGGGGCCGCCGTGACGGCCGACTTGTCCGCGGCGACGATCGGCCAGGGCGCAGCCGCGGCGACACCCACGGCGAGGACGAGCGCCACGGCGACGGCGGCGCCCACGATCAGACGCGTGGACGTGGCCGCCCAGAACACGACGCGTTCGCGGGTCATCGGTCGTCCTCCCGAGCGCGCGGACCCACGACACGCGGGGTCTGGCGGGCGAGTCGCCGAGACGCGGCGGTCGGCAGCGAGAGCAGCAGCGCGATGACGACGATGGCGAGCTGCCCCACCCCGACCAGCGTGGCAGTGGCGGTGACGGATGCCGCGGCATCCGCTCGGGGCACGACCCCGGCGCGCACGGCCCAGAGCTCCCCCTTGGGAGTGAGGCCGACATCCGCGAGCTGCGCGTTCTGGTTCAGGGCGGCGGCTGCGGCGAGACGGGTCGCGCGAGCCGCGTCGGTCTCAGAGCCCGGCAGCGTCGGGATGAGGATGTATCCCACACCGGCGGAGGCGAGCGCCGCGAGCGGAGCGTCGGCGCCGGAGGAGAGTGTGTCGACGACCAGACCGGCGAACTGGACGGACGCCCCGGACGCCGACGTACGCGTGGCGAGCAGGGTCGACTGGCCGTCGAGGGTGGCGCCGCCGTTCCAGACGACGTCGAGAGAGATCGCTCCCGAGGAGAGCGGAGTGACGACGGCGGTCGCGACGTTCGGCGTGGTACGGGTCTGCGCGTCGACGAAGGCGGGCACCGTCGAGTCGGGGCCGTTGGTGATCTCGAGCGCGCCACGCCGCTCGGACGCGAGCAGCGGCAGGACGGCTGCCGCGCCGAGCACGACCAGGACGGCGATCGTGACGCCGCGTGCCGCCGCGGCCCGGACCGGCAGCCCGGCATCGAGCGTGACGAGCGCAGCGCCGACGACCCCCGCCCACGCCAGACTGAGAGCCGCGCCCGGCCACAGCGCGACGGGCGTGCCGTCGGCGGCGAACGCGACGCTCACCCCGACGGCGAGGAACGCCGTGCCGAGACCGAGGACCACGAGGATGAGGGCCGCGGCCCCCACGAACCAGCGCGGCGTGAGCAGCGAGGCCAGCGCCACGATCGCGAGCGGGGCCAGGAGCAGCGCCGGCGCCCACGTGGGGAGCCCGGGCAGGTGAGCGGAGACGAGCTGCTCCCACCCCCCGAGTCCATCCACGGGGAATCCGGCCACGAGCGCCAGGCGACCCGCGGCATCCGCGCTCGCCCCACCGGAGACGGTGATGCCCGGGTCGGCCAGGAGGCCCCACGGAGTGCCGGCGTTGATCTGTGCCCAGGCGAGGGGCAGGAAGACGACGACGGCCGGGATGATCGTCCACACGACCTGCGCGACACCCCGCCCCCCGCGCGCGACCACTGTGGAGATGACGGCCAGCACCCACAGCGCCACGAGCGCAGGAGCGAGGGACGGCGACGCCGCCCAGACCACCACCATCACGAGGGAGGCCGTGCCGGCGGAGGCCCACGACCGATGCGCCACCGCGCCGGCGTAGAGCAGCCACGGGAGGGCGAGGTGCGCGATCAATGCCGCCGGCCGACCATCGACGAGCGCCACCAGGAAGGTGGGTGCGAGCGCCCACAGCACCGCACCGAGGATGCGCAGCGAGTCGCGGGAGGTGATCCGGGTGGCGGCGAACCAGCCGCCGAGAGCAGCGAGCGGCAGCGCGGCGATCCAGAGCACGACCAGCGCGCGCGACGGTGCCCCGGGAGAGAGGGTTCCGATCAGCGCGAGCAGGGCGGAGAACGGATCGGAGGGGATCGCGGCGTCCAATCCGACCGAATGGGCGCCGTACAACGCGTTCGCCCAGAGCTGCGAGAGCGTCGATGACAGCGGAGCCAGTGCTCCTCCGCCGAGCGTGGGCCAGGCCAGCAGAGCCGGGAATGCCGCGATGGAGACCACGAGCGCGGCCAGCACGACCCAGGCTCCGCCACCCGCGAAGAAGCGCAGCTCCTCGCGCGTCGGGCGGGCCGCGGCATCCGGATCACCGTCGGCCTCGACCCGCGTTCGCAGGTCCGAGCGGGAGATGCGCAGCAACGACAGAGACGACCACGCAGCCACCCGCGCGCGGCGGATGCGTGAACGCGACCGGGCGAGCGCGGCGGGCCGCCAGGCGGCGACGAGACCCGCACCCCATTCGGGGAGCACGAGCGCCGGGCTCTTGGCCACCAGGTGCATCACCGTGCGCCACAGAGTGATCGGGAGCAGGGTCAGCCAGTGGAGCGGGACGGCCCCCGCGGGGGCGTACGCGAGGCGCCGATGCAGTTGGGCCGTGCGGGTCGCGAACGCCCGAAGCCGACGGCGACGACGGGTGTCGGGGCTCGGCAGACCGGCGACACCATCACCCGCCACCGCGACCACGGCGCGGGGCTGCACGGTCACGCGATGCCCGGCGAGTCGGGCCCGGATGCCGAGGTCCAGCCCCTCGTCGGCACCGGCGAGCGCGTCGTCGAGACCGTCGAGCGCCCGCCACACCGAGGTGCGCACGAGGATGCCGCGCACGTCGGCGCCGAGCACGTCTTCCACGTGGTCATGCTGGCCCTGGTCGAGTTCGTCGTCCGCCAGGCCGATACGGCGCCCACCGTGGGTGAGGGTCTCTCCGAGCGAGACGATGAGCGCGGTGTCGTCGGCGCTCACGACCTTCGGGGCGACGGCCGCGACCGTCTGGGAGATCTCCAACGCGCCGACCAGGCGCGCGAGAGCATCGGGGGCGGGGGCGGTGTCCTGCGCGAGAAGCCACACCGCGTCGCCCGAGAGGCGCGCAGTCGCGAGCCGCAGGGCCTCCGCGAACGAGACGGCCGACCCCGCCGTGATGACGCCTTCGGCACCGGAGGTCCCGGCGATGTCGAGCACTTCGCCGGTTCCACCGCACACGACGATGGTCAGCGCGTCGATCTGACGGGTCTGCCGGGAGAGCGCGTCGAGCGTGGCGCGAAGATGCGCCGCGGCCGGGACGCGCCCGTCGGGGCGGACGACGAGGAGAGCGTGGACACGGTCGGGCATGACGTGGTCAGCCTAGGTGAGCGTCGACGCACTCCCCCGCGCCGCGCCGAGCGGCGCCGCATTGGGTGGAGGTCAGGCGCGACGCTTGAGCTTGCGGCGCTCCCGCTCGCTCAGCCCGCCCCAGATGCCGAAGCGTTCGTCGTTCTCGAGCGCGTAGTCGAGGCATTCGCCGCGGACGTCGCAGGTGGAGCAGATGCGCTTGGCGTCGCGGGTCGATCCGCCCTTCTCGGGGAAGAACGCCTCGGGGTCCGTCTGCGAGCAGAGAGCGTCCGTCTGCCACGAGAGCGGATTGTCGTCGTCGACCTCGGGGCGGCGTACGCCCGGGACGCCCAGGAACACCGGATCGACGAACCAGTTGCCGGGAACACTCGATCGGTACTGCGATGCCGACATCTCGTTCTCCCCTCCGCGTCCACCCGAAGCGCGTATGTAAATTACAGCGGTGTCATTCGGATTGGTCAAGTCGCGGATCATAAACACTCAACCATGAGTCGAAGGTTTGCGACGCGCCGGTCTGGCAGAGGTTTCAGCCCGCGTTCCCACCCGGCTCAGCCACAAACGCCTCACCCACGCCCGACAGCCGGACGACGGACTCATCGGCTGTCAGGAACACCGCGCCCCCGGGGACGAGAGCGATGGAGGTCGCGGCCTCACCGCCCGCGACCGACGGGGTCCCGGCCGTCGCCAGCACGATCGCCGGCCCCGAGATCGGCACCTCGACCGCACCGCCCTCGAGGCTCACCCGGGTGAGCGCGAAGTCGGGGATCGCCGGCGCGTAGCGTCGCACCGCGCCGGACACGACAGGCGCCAGCAACGGTGGCGCCGACGGACGGGTGTCGACGATGCGCAGCAGTTCGGCGACGTCGATGTGCTTCGGCGTCAACCCGCCCCGCAGCACATTGTCGCTCGCGGCCATCAGTTCCACCCCGAGGCCCGACAGGTAGGCGTGCAGGATGCCGGCCGGCAGGTAGACGGCCTCGCCGGTGCCGAGAGACACGTGGTTCATGAGCAGCGCGACCACGACGCCGGGGTCGCCCGGATTCATCGCCGCGACGCGGGTGAGGGCCTCGAGGCTCGCGGTGGGCTCGGCGGCGAACGCCGCGCGGGCCGCGGCATCCGGGGACTGCAGCGCCGCACCGACCGCGGCGGCGACCTCGTCACCCTCGCCCAGCACCCACGCGAGCACGGCGGCGAGCACGTCGGCATCGTCCTTCCCGGCGAGCCGGTCGGCGAGAGCGGAGACACCGAGCGCCTCGACGAGAGCCCGGGATGCCGCGACCGGCCGCAGCCCTGCCAGCGCGTCGAATCGGGCGCTCAGCGCCACCAGGATCTCGGGCTTGTGATTGTCGTCGCGGTAGTTGCGCGCCGCGTCATCGCGCGCGAGCCCCGACGCCTCCTCCGCGGCGAACCCGGCCTCGGCCTCGGCCTTCGACGGGTGCACCTGGATCGAGAGGGGCGCCGCGGCGGCGAGGAGCTTCAGCAGATACGGGAGGGGGCGTTCGCCGCGCGCCGTCAGCCACGCGTCGAGCGTCGGGGACCCCGGTGCGCCGACGAGCGCCGGAGACGCCGGATGGTCGCCGAACCAGGTCTCGGCCTCGGGCCGGCCCGACGGCGCACGGCCCTCGAGG
>NZ_LMPK01000005.1:14010-18236 GCF_001423825.1 Microbacterium sp. Leaf351 | reverse complement strand
CCCTGTCAGCCTAGGCGGGCGCGACTACGCTGAGATCACGATGGCCGTGCACTCGAGACACCCGATCGCCGCGCCGCCCGCCGCCCCGCTCCGCGAGACGACCCCGCACCTGCTGCTGCGCGCGTGGTGCCTCGTCGCGCTCGTCATCCTGGTGGGTCTCCCTCTCTGGGCATCGCTGCTCGGCCCCGACGTCGCCGAGCTGCTGCTCGCCGCCTCGCTCGTGGCCACGCTCGCGATCTGGCTCTTCGGCCGCGGGCGCCTCGCCTGGCGCCGGCTGCCGTGGGCGGCGCTCGCGTTCGTCGTCGTCGCGGCGACGACCATCGCCCTCTCCCCCGATCGGGCGACGCTCTGGCCCGCGGCACTCGCTCTCGCGTCCGCCGCGGTGCACGGCCTCTTCCTGGCGAGTGTGCTGACGTGGGTCGAGCTCGTGATCGCGCTTTCGTCGGCGGCGTCATGGGTGCTCGGGGCCGGACTCGCGCTGGAGGCGTGGGCGGCGACCGTGCTGCGCGGACCTCTCGAGGGCGCGACCGGGCTCCTCGTGAGCGACGGATCGCTCTGGCGTCTCGGCTCGATCACCGGTGGCCTCGGATCCCCCGACGTCCTCGCGGCGACGGCCCTCACCGGCCTCATCGCGACCGGCGCCCTGCTGCGTGCTCGGGCATCACGGAGCGGGGTGCGCGGGATCGTCCTGGCGCTGCAGCTTGTGATGTTCGTGCACGCCTGGTCGCCCGCGGGCGCGGCGGCCGCACTCGCGGTCGGGCTCGTGCTCACCACCCAGCTCCTCATGCGGACCGTGCGGCGTTTCGGCGGACGCACGCCGCTGTACGCCGCGTACACGGCCGCCGCCGTGGTGCTCTCGCTCATCGTGGTCGTGCTGTGGCCGCGGGAGGTGACCATCGCTCCGGCGTGGAGCGGCCTCTGGCTCACCGCCGGCCCCGTCGCGACGGTGCTCGGCGCCGCGGCACTGGCCGGCGCCGTGTGGCGATCGTGGTTCTTCGGCGTGGACCGACCGAGATGGGACATCCGCGACGACCGTCCCTACTCGGCGCTCACACTCGTGCCGACCCTCGCTCTGACGGTGACCCTCATCCACTCGGCGACCTCGCCGGCCGGGCTGCCGCCCTCGGCGTGGGCACTCGTCGTCGCCGTGACGTTCGCGATCAAGCGCGCGCCGCGCGTGACCGGCGATGCGCCCGCGCGCGGCGCCGTCTCTGAGCAATGGCGGTCTCGATGACGGATGCCGCCTCCGCCCGCCCGCCCGAACACCCCCTGACCACGCTCCTCGGCTCCGACAGATTCGCGCACGCCTTCACGATGACCGCTTTCCTGGTGGTCTGCTGCCGCACGGTCATCGAACGGACAGCGGGCATCGCGACCTACGTCACCATGGTGGCGGTGCTGTCGGTGCTCGCGGTGGCCGTCCTCCTCGCCCACCGACGCGTCATCTCCCTCCCCCGGCTGACCACGCCGCTCGCCGTCGGATTCGTCGGGTGGGCCGCCCTCAGCCTGCTGTGGAACACCGACCCTCAGGCCGGCCTCGTCTCAGCGGTCTCGATCGTCGCGATCGCGCTCGTCGGGGTCGCGATCGCGAACACCCGCGACACGCTCGAGGTCGTGCACGCGCTCGCCAACGTCGCGCGCATCGTGCTCGTGCTCTCGCTCGCCCTCGAACTGCTCGCGGGTGTCTTCCTCGACCATCCCATCGACGTCCTCGGCATCCAGGGCAACATCGCCTCGCTCGGACCCATCCAGGGCATCTTCGGCACCCGCAACGCCCTCGGGTTCACGGCGGTGATGGCGATCGTGACCTTCGTGATCGAGTGGCGAGCGAACACGGTCTCCCCGTGGCTCTCGCTCGGCTCCGTGCTGCTCGCCGGAGCGCTCGCCCTCCTCACGGGATCGCCGATCGTGCTGGTCGTCGCGATCGCCGGCGCGGTGGCGACATCCGTTCTGCTGATGGTTCGGCACACACGGGCGCCGTATCGGTCCGCCGTGCAGTGGACCCTCGGCGCCGCCGTGCTCGCCAGCATCGTGCTGGCCTACCTGCTGCGCCAGCGCCTCATCACCCTGATCGGCGCCGACAACGACATCAACGCACGCTACGACCTGTGGCTCACGGTGCTGCGATTCGTGCGCAGCCACCCCTTCCGAGGATGGGGCTGGTTCGGACCGTGGATCCCCGGCGACATGCCGTTCTCGGCCATCAACGCCAGCCTGGGCACGACCAACCTGTCGGCGCTGAACGCCTTCTTCGACGCGCTGCTGCAACTCGGCTGGATCGGGTTCGTCCTCTTCTTCGCGCTCTGCGCGACGGCCTTCGTGCGTTCATGGCTCGACGCATCCAACCGGCGCTCGGTCGTCTACGCGTGGACGCCGCTCGTGCTCGTCGCCCTCATCGTCTACTCCTGCTTCGAGAGCTTCGCCCTCTCGGGATTCGGATGGCTGCTGCTCGTCGTCTGCGCGACGCGCGCCTACGAGCACCAGTCGCTGTGGGAGTGGCGAGGAAGGCTCGGTAGGATGTGAGGGCTATGGCCGCCGCATCCCCTGCCTTCGACGTGCCCGCCACCACCTCGTTCGACCCCGCGTCGGCGACGATCGCGATCGTCACCTACAACCGGTCGGCGCTGCTGTCGAAGCTCCTCGACAGCATCATCGCGATGGATCCGAAACCGGGCCACGTCGTGATCGTCGACAACGCGTCGGGCGACGACACCACCGAGGTCGTCGAGGGCTACCGCTCGAGACTCGGCACCGATCTCGTCTACCGGCGCCTCGAGGAGAACACCGGCGGATCCGGCGGATTCAGCGCCGGCATGCAGGTGGCGTACGAGCTGGGCAGCGAGTGGATCTGGCTCATGGACGACGACGTGGAGGTCATCTCCGACGGACTCGCGCGCATGGGCGCGTGGGCACCGCGGTTCAAGAGCATCCAGGGGCGCCGCTACGACTACGACGGCAGCGAGTTCTACTGGCAGTACCGCCTGTCGATCCCCCTCGGCATCCCGATCCCGTTCGCGCCCGCGGGGTTCGATGGCGCCGGCTACCGGGAGATGAACTCGGGGTGCTTCGAGGGCATGTTCATCCACCGCTCGATCGTGGCCGAGATCGGCCTTCCCGACCCGCGCTTCTTCATCTACTGGGATGACTCGGTCTACGGCTGGCTCGCCTCGCTGCGCACGACCGCGGTCATCGTCAACGAGTTCGTCCTCACCCGCACGCGCGAGATCCGCCAGTGGGACATGGGCATCCGGCACCTGAACGCGTCGAGCGACGCGTACCGCTACTACATCATGCGCAACCGCGGGATCATGCGGCACTACTTCGCCGAGCACGGCGCCTACCGTCCGGTGCGTTTCGCGCTCGGCACGGCGCTCACGTTCGTCAAGGAGATCATCCGACTGCTCATCGTCGAGCGGAAGGTGCGCGGCACCAGCAATCTGTTCCGCGGCATGCGCGACGGCCTGCGCATCGCCCGCGACCGCTCGTGGGCGGTCATGCCGCCGCTCGGGGACTGAGCCCTACCCGGCGGGCAGAGGCCCGCACTGCGTGATCTCGAGCAGTGACGTGTCGCCGTCGGTCGCGACCGGGGTGAACAGGCCCGCCTCGACGGCGGCGTGCACGCCGGAGAAGTGGTTCCCCGAGGGGTCGCCGCCGCCGAAGGCGTGGGGGTTGTAGAGCACGTACCGCACGCGCAGGTCGTCGAGGGCCTGGCACACGGCCGGGTCGGTGCGGATGTCCTGCAGGTGGAAGGCGAGCAGCAGCCGCTGCGGATCCCACTGTCCGTTGACGTGAGGGAAGCCCGGCTCGCGGTCGCCGAACAGCAGCGACAGCCCCGACCCGTCCCACGGGTCGCCGATGACGCGCTGGCCGACGGGAACGATCATCGGCAGACGCGAGCTCATGAACTCGATCTGCGCGGCGGAGACGATCGCCTCGGTGGCGTGCGAGGCCGGCATCGCGAACACGCGCCCGATCGAGGCGGACGCGCCGCCGGCGACCAGGGACACGGCGGAGGTCGCGGTGACGACCCCGGCGAGGGCGAGCGCGCCGCCGCTGCGCGCACCGGCGCGGCGCAGCCACGCGGTCGCGGCGAGCACGCCGAGGGTCGCGAGGGTCACACCGATGACGGGCAGCACCGAGTCGATGCGGTAGCGGTCCTTGTACCAGAGCGCGGTCGCGAGCTTCGTGACGACGTCGTCGGAGCCGGCGGCGGCCGCGAACAGCAG
>NZ_LMPK01000005.1:12308-13972 GCF_001423825.1 Microbacterium sp. Leaf351 | reverse complement strand
CCGCCGCGGCGAGCAGCACCGCCGGGAAGGTGACGGTGGAGCCCGTCGGCCACGCTTGCAGCAGAACCTGCCCGAGGCCGTCCAGCACGCTCTGAGTGGCCTTCGCCTGCGGACCGCCGAGACGGTCGTCGAGGGGGCGGGTGAACAGGCCGAGGCGCGCGACGAGGTACCAGAAGCCGACCGCCGCGACCACGACGAGGGCGATCACCACTCCGATGAGGCTCCACGTCACCGCGCGACGGGAGCGCCCGCCGCGACGCCATCCGGCGCGCACGAGCGAACCCGCGGTCGCGAGCACGAACGGCAGCAGCAGCACCGCCCAGCTCACCAGCACCCGTGGCTGGCCGAAGCCGATCGCGGCGGCGGCGGTCAGCGACATCCCCCCGCCCCAGAGCAGCGCGGCGACACGGCGAGGGCCGCGCTCCGCGACGACCGCTCGCACCGCGAGCACCACGACCGCGACGCCCGCGGGCAGTAGCGCCGTGCCGAGGAAGGTCGGGTAGAGCGTGCCCCAGCTCAGCAGGGCGTAAGGCATCGCGCCGAAGGCGGCGCCGAGGGGAAACGCGACGAGCGCGACGATACCGCGCGGATGCCGCGGCACGAGCGCCTGCGCGAGCCAGGCCGCCCCGGGCAGCCAGATGCCGGCGACGACGGCGATCCACGCCGCGTTCACCGCGACGGGCACGGTCGCTCCGGTGACCTGCACGGTCGCGGCGACGATCGAGTGCCACCCCGACGGGTAGAACGCGAACGTCTTGCCGGTCTCGATGATCGAGCGCAGCGTCAGCGAGGAGGCGTCGCCCGTGGAGAGGATGTGCGCGATCGCGGCCAGGTGGAAGTTGTTGTCGTAGGTCTGACTGAACAGATCGGGCGACGGAACCTGCCAGAACGCGATCACCGCGACGGCGAGCGCCGTGACGATCCAGACGGGGAGCAGCCACACGACCCGCACACCGTCGGGGCGCACCCGGATCCCTGGAAGGAGGCGGGTCGTCACGAACAGCACGATGGCGACGACGAGCGCGACGATGATCGGCGACACGGCGCTGAACGGCAGGTGCAGCGGCTGCGACACGATGCCCGCGACGCCGATCGCCGTCACCCCGATAGGCCCGGCGAGCGCGACGCGCGAGAGCAGCCCCATGCGCACCGGCAGGGTGGCCGCGATCCCCGGGATCAGCACGACGGCGAGCGCGCCGACGACGACGGGCACGACCGGGAGCCACGCGATGAACACCCGACCATCCTTGCCGAAGTTCTGACGCTCGACACCCGTCCCGGAGCGGCCGACCACCGCGGGCTCCTCACATCTCCTGAAGCGGGGGGTCGCATAGACTCGTGGCTCGACGGGGCGGCGCGCTCGCGTACCACCGCGCCGGCGCCGGGCCGACTCCCGGGAAGCGATCCGCCGTTACCGCGCCCGCGACGGGCTACGCCCGGGCACCCGAACAGATCGACACGAGGGACCATCCCGCCAATGAGGCACGTTCTGCAGAAGTTTGTCCTGCCGACCGACCACGACCCTGACGTGCTCCCGCTGTACGTCGACGCGGACGAATGGGCCCGGACGGACGGCCAGGTGCGCAAGCTCAAGGAGCACACACACGTCGCCGACGTGCTCTCCCGCACGCGGCTGCGGATACCGGCGCGTCAGCGCACGTCGC
>NZ_LMPK01000005.1:11593-12285 GCF_001423825.1 Microbacterium sp. Leaf351 | reverse complement strand
CCCTGGTCGTCTATCGGTCGACCGACGTCGGAGTGCGGCGCGAGGTCGACTCCGCGGGGGTGGCCGACACGACCGAGACCTCCTTCGACATCCCCCTCGACGCCTACCGCGACGGCGGCTGGATCTGGTTCGACGTCATCGCCCAGTCCGAGATGGAGATCGACGGCGCTGAATGGACGAGCGACATCGAGCCGCCGCGCGACGGACGCGCATCGATCGGCGTGACCACGTACAACAAGCCGGCCTACTGTGTGAAGACCCTGCGCCAGATCGCCGATGCGCCGGATCTGCGTGACCTGGTCGACAGAATCTTCCTCGTCGACCAGGGCACCGACGCGGTGACTGATGCCACCGGGTTCGACGAGGTGGCCACCGCGCTGTCTGATCAGCTGGTGGTCATCACGCAGCCCAATCTCGGTGGGTCTGGCGGCTTTGCCCGCACGATGATCGAGTCGCTGTCGCGCCCGGAAACCGCTTTCGTCCAGCTGCTCGACGACGACGTCCTCATCGAGCCGGAGTCCGTGCGCCGATCGATCATGTTCGCGCGGTTCGCCTCACGACCGACGATCGTCGGCGGGCACATGTTCGACCTTCTGAACCGCCCCGTCCTTCACGCCTGGGCCGAGGTCGTCGAGTCAGCCCCGTTCATGTGGCGCAATCTGTATCAGGAACAGTTCCCGCACGACTTCAGT
>NZ_LMPK01000005.1:11404-11578 GCF_001423825.1 Microbacterium sp. Leaf351 | reverse complement strand
GGATGTGCCTGCTTCCCGTGGAAGCCATCCGAGAGGTCGGCGCAGCGCTGCCCGCATTCATCAAGTGGGATGACGCGGAGTTCTGCCTGCGCGCGGCGACCGCCGGCATCCGGACGGTATCGCTCCCCGGTGCAGCCTTGTGGCACGTGTCCTGGGTCGGCAAGGACGACTCGA
>NZ_LMPK01000005.1:9902-11381 GCF_001423825.1 Microbacterium sp. Leaf351 | reverse complement strand
CTCGCCGCACCCTCGGGGCGGCCGGCTCACGCGTCACAGCCGTCGGGCAGACCTCAAGCACCTGATGATGATGCAGTACTACCCGGTCACGCTGCGCCACCAGGCGATCCGGGACATCCTCACCGGGCCGGACCACATGTGGCGAACGCTCTCGGAGGCGATGCCCGAGGCACGTGCCGCGGCGACGTCGTTCCCCGAGACCGAGCGCCACCTCTCCTCGTCGCCGGCGGTGAGCCGGCCGGCACGACAGCTTCACCTCCCCGTCGATGAGATCGGCGTCGAGCGCTCCGGCCCCTCCGGTCTGGCCCGCGTCGGCGCGACCGCGGCGGGGGTGCTGCGGCGCTGGTTCGAACCCAGCGCGCCTGCCGACGCCCCCGCGACGGATTTCGCGAAATCGGATGCCACCTGGTGGCGTCTGCCCGGAATCCCCCATGCGAGGGTCGGCACCGCCGACGGCGCGGCGACGAACGTCTACCGTCACGACCGCCGTGCATTCCGAACGCTCCTGCGCGAGAGCATGACGCTGCATCGTCGACTCGAGGCGGAATGGGCGCCCCTCGCGGCGGCATATCGGGCCGCCCTCCCCGATCTCACGAGTCCGACCGCGTGGCGCGTGCACCTGGGTCTTCGGCCGAGCGAGTCCGACTAGCGGGCAGCGCGGACGCTCACGCCAGTGTGTTGTTCCACATCGAGAGTGCCGCGCCGATGGCCATGTGCATGTCGAGGTACTGATACGTGCCCAGTCGGCCGCCGAAGTGCACGTCGACCTCGCCCTTCGCGAGCTCGCGATACGCGAGCAGACCCGCTCGGTCGGTCGGGGTGTTGACGGGGTAGTACGGCTCGTCGTCGCGCGTCGCGAAGCGGGAGAACTCCCGCATGATCACGGTGCGCTCGCGCGGGTAGCGGTCGGCACGCTCGGGGTGGAAATGCTTGAACTCGTGGATGCGCGTGTAGGGGACGTCAGCGTCCGCGTAGTTCATCACGGGGGTTCCCTGGAAGTCGCCGACCTCCAGCACCTCCTCATCGAAGTCGAGCGTGCGCCAGGAGAGTTCCCCCTCGCTGAAGTCGAAGTACCGGTCGACCGGACCGGTGTAGACGATCGGGACCTGCCCCACGGTCGCCGCCTTGTTCAGCCCTTGCGATTCGTCGAAGAAGTCGGTGTGGAGCTTCACCTCGATGTTGCGGTGATCTGCCATGCGCTCGAGCCAGGCGGTGTACCCGTCGGTGGGGAGCCCCTCCCACGTGTCGTTGAAGTAGCGATTGTCGTATGTGTAGCGAACGGGGAGACGGCTGATGATCTCGGCGGGGAGGTCCTTCGGATCGGTCTGCCACTGCTTCGCCGTGTAATCGCGAATGAACGCCTCGTACAGCGGGCGCCCGATGAGGCCGATGGCACGCTCCTCCAGATTGCCGGCGGAGGCGGCGTCGAATTCGCCCGCGAGCTCCGTCACCTTGCGGCGGGCCTCGTCCGGCGAGAAC
>NZ_LMPK01000005.1:9642-9822 GCF_001423825.1 Microbacterium sp. Leaf351 | reverse complement strand
ATGGAAGAGATGAGCGCCGTAGCGATGGACCTCGATGCCGGTGCTCGCCTCGTCCTCGCTGAAGGCGTTCCCTCCGATGTGATGCCGCCGGTCGATCACGGTCACCTTGCGACCGGACGCGGCGGCCCGTTCGGCGATCGTTAGTCCGAAGAATCCGGAACCGACGACGAGCAGATCCAC
>NZ_LMPK01000005.1:7298-9586 GCF_001423825.1 Microbacterium sp. Leaf351 | reverse complement strand
CCCCGACACGCCCAGCCCACCGGCGCGGGCTCGCACACCCCCGGCTGGCCGAGGTCGGCCTCGCTGCGGCAGCGGTGATCGTGACGATCGCGATCGCGACCGCACGACTCCTCGTGTCCCCGTCGTTCTACTTCGCGGACGACACTCAGCTCGGTTCAGTCGGCATCTGGCACGAGCTCGGGGTCTTGGCGCAGTCGGGAACGTTCCCGATCCTCAATCCGCATGCCTGGCAGGGTGGCAACTACTTCGCCGAGGGGCAGTGGGGGCTGTTCAACCCGCTCGCCTGGGTCATCGGCATCGGGAGCGTCGCGACGACGAACATCCTCGGGTATGTGACCGTCGTGAAGATCGCGGCATTGGGCTGCTTTTCCGCAGGATCGTTCCTGGTCGCCCGGTCGTACGGGGCATCCGCCTGGTGGTCGGCCGCTGCCGCCGTCATCATCCCGACCGCGGGTTTCACCGTCTACATGGACGCGCCAAGCTGGGTGTCCGGTCTGTTCAACGCGGCAGCGTTCGCGTTCACCTGGTGGGGGGTGCGCCGCATCCGGGTCGGCGGTGGACCGCTTCCTTATCTGATCAGCGCCTATCTCCTGATCACGTTCGGCTACGTCTTCGGTGTCATCATGCTGGTGCTGCTGCTCGTCATCAGCATCGCCGACGCAGCCGTCCGACGCGAATGGCGGGCGGTGCGCAGACTGGCGTACGCCTCCGTATTCGGCGCGCTGGTGTCCGTCGCGGTCTTCCTGCCCGGTGTGCTCACGGCCGGCGTGACCGCGCGCGGCACGACGCGCATCCTCCAGACCTGGTTCCTCAACGCCGACCTGTCCGATTTCGGCGGGATAGCCTCACCAACGGCCACCATGTCCATCGGCGCATGGTGGGGCCCCGCGACGCACGCGCCGATGATGTCGATCTCGTGGGCCCTCCCTCTCGCCATCGCCTTCTGGGGTGTACTCCGCCGGGGCTGGCGCGACCTCGTCGTGCCCCTCGTCCTCGCCGCGGTCGCGGTCGCGATCATCATCGGCCCCGACCAGATCGGGCCCATTCGCTGGCCGGTGCGTTTCCTGCCCTACCTGACAGTCGCGATCGTCATCGTCTGGGCTGTCATGCTCACGCGCGGATTCCCTCAGAAGCTCGGCCGCCGCGGACTCACGGCGATGCTGATCGTGACGCTCGCGCTGGGATACCTCGCGTGGACGCAGACCCCGACCGCGAAGGTCCTCGCCGGCACCTTCCTCGCGACGACGATCGCCTTGGTCGCGATCTATCTGATCGGCACTCAACGGCGATGGAACTGGCCTCCCGGGACCAGATCTGCGATCGCAGCGATCGTCGTGGTGGCCGGAACGATCTCGGTCACCGTGCCGCAGCTTTACGAGTACCGGACTACGCCGCTGCCGACCTTCGCCACGCCGACAACGGCAGACCCCATGGAGAAGGTGCTCACCGACGGTGTCAACGACGGGTTCGTCGTCGGTGACGTCTATTCGGGTGTTGGGGATCCCGCGTCCTTCGACGAGCTCCTCGTCGGGAACCTCTGGTATTTTTCGCCGACCGAGGTGAGCAACGTCTACACGGTGCTGCCCTACACGGCCTTCACCAACGATCTGTGCATCGACCTGCGCGGCTCGACGTGCGAGACCGCCTACGCCACTCTCCTGTCGACTGACCCGACGACCGGCAGAGTCGTCGCCGATCTGCTCGGCGTGAACACGATCATCGCGACGCGCGCGACATACCCCACGGCACCTCCCGCGGCACCGGGGTGGCATCTGATGCGCAGCGGTTCGACGGTGTGGGTGTACGAACGCGATACTCCTGGCCCGACGGCGGGCGGGGTGGTGGCGACGAGCGCGGGCACGCAGGTCACGGTGACGAGCGAGTCGGACACAGACGTCACGCTGCGCATCGACGCGCTCGGCTCCGATCCGAGCGCCACGCTGAGCCGGCTCGCCTATCCCGGCTACTCCGTCAGCGGTGCAGCCCTGGCAGCGCCGGTGCGCGGCTACCTTCTGACGGTGGATCTGTCGCACGCCTCGGTCGGGCAGATCGTCACCATCAGCTTCCGCCCGCCGGGGTGGACGCTCGAGCTCACCTCGCTCGCGATCGCCGTCGTGCTCGGCATCTGGTGGCCGATCTCGCGCGTCTTCATCGCGCGCCGTCGTAGTGCACGAGCACCACGGGAGCACGCGGAATCGCTCCATTAGACTCGACCACCGAACCGACCCGGCGTCGGAGGAAGCGAATCCGGTGGCAGACATCACGAAGGTCGACGACGCGGGGGGATC
>NZ_LMPK01000005.1:837-7258 GCF_001423825.1 Microbacterium sp. Leaf351 | reverse complement strand
TCCTCTGGTTCGTGGTGTTCGAGCTGACGGTGGGACGCCTGTGGGGCTACATGGCGACCCTCGTGTTCTCACACATCGCGAGTGTCCTGTGCGCGTTCTGGATGCACCGCCGGTTCGTCTTCCGAGTGCGGGGTCACGTATGGCGGGACCTCGCCCGCTTCGAGGTCGTGCAGCTCGTCGCCTTCGGCATCAACCTCGTCGCCCTGCCGCTTCTGGTCGAGGCCGTCGGGCTCACTCCCATCGTCAGCCAGGCGATCATCGTGGTCGTCACGGTCACCCTGAGCTACTTCGGACACCGCTACTTCAGCTTCCGGAGGAAGGAAACCTCGTCATGACCTCCCCCACCCTCTCGGTCGTCCTCCCCGTCTACAACGGCGAGAAGTACATCGCCGAGGCTCTCGACTCCGTGCTGGTCGATACCGACACCGACATGGAAGTGATCGTCGGCGATCATTCGTCGAGCGACCGCACGGCCGACGTCATCGCACGATACGCGGCGGATCCGCGGGTGCGGGTCGTGCAGATCCCTGCCGGGGGCTACGTGCAGCGGGCCTGGAACGCCGTATCGGCCGAGGCTCGCGGAACCTACGTGAAGCTCGTCTGCGCCGACGACGTCGTCTACCCGGGCATCCTCGCCCGCCAGGTCGCACTGCTCGAGGCCAATCCGGGTGCCGTCCTCACGGCGTGCCCGCGCGACGTGACCGATGCCTCGGGTAACGTCCTCATCCGCTCGATGGGGCTGCAGGGCGTCAAGTCGAAAATGGCCGGCACGGACACCGCACGCGCACTCGTGCGCGCCGGGAGGAACATCCTGGGCGAACCGGGCTGCGTGACGATGCGCCGGGACGCGTTCGAACGCGCCGGCGGCTGGTTCGGAGATCTCTCCCCCTACCTGATCGACATGGCAACCTATACCCGAGTGCTCCTGGAGGGCGATTTCGTTCCGGATCTCGTGACGGGCGCGACGTTCCGCCTCAACGCCGATCAGGGCTCCGTGGCCCAGTCGGCGTCGCAGGCCGAGCAGGCTCGTCGCTTCCACGCCTGGATGCGCACGGAGCACCCTCAGGTCATCAGCGCAGGCGACGTTCGGGTCGGTGACTTCCGGGCCGGGATGAACTCGCGGCTACGACGGGTGACCTTCGAGGTTCTCAAACGGAGGATGGCGTGACGTCGCGCTACGTGCACCGGGTCTCCATCGTCGTTCCCGTCTACCAGGGGGAACGCACACTGCGCGACCTGTTCGCCGAGATCCTCCCGCTCACCGAAGACTTCACGACACCCGCCGGGGCGACGGCGCGCGTCGAGGAAGTCGTGTTGGCATGGGACAACGGACCGGATCGTTCCGACGACGTCATCCGCGAGCTCATCACCGAGTATCCGTTCGCGAAAGCGGTCTGGTTGAGCCGCAATTTCGGTCAGCACGCTGCGACGCTGGCCGGCATCGCCTCCTCGGGCGGTGAGTGGGTCGTCACCCTCGATGAAGACGGCCAGCACGACCCGGCCCAGATCAGCGTGCTGCTCGACGCTGCACTGAGCGAACGGGCGACGGTCGTGTACGGGGTCGGCGACAACCCGGCGCCCCACGGCGCCGTGCGCAATGCCGCCTCGAAGGCGGCAAAGCGCATCCTCGAGTCGGTGTTCGGAGGCTCGGGCGCGAGCGATTACAGCAGCTTCCGCCTGATACTCGGCGAGATCGCACGCAGCGTCGCGGCGTACTCAGGCACCGGGGTCTACCTCGATGTTGCCCTGTCGTGGGTCTCCCGTCGTACCGTGACCGCGCCGGTCCGCCTGCGCGAGGAGGGCGACCGCTCCTCCGGGTACTCCTACAGGCGGCTGCTCGCGCACTTCTGGCGAATGATCCTCACGTCGGGTACTCGCGGCCTGCGTCTGGTCACGTGGCTGGGAGTGATCTTCGCGGCAGGCGGCGTGCTGTTCGCGATCTATCTGACCGTCGCCCGTTTCGTCTGGGGCAACGTTCCGGATGGGTGGACCTCTCAGATGGTGCTGACCGCGATCGGCACCGGCGCGGTACTCGTCGCGCTCGGGATCATCGCCGAGTACCTGGGCGTCGCCGTGAACATGGCTCTCGGACGGCCGTCGTATCTGATCGTCCGCGACCCGGCGACGGGGCCTCTCGGTGCACCGAGGTCAGACGACCAGCGATGAATCCCGACTGGGTGATCGGCGGCGGCGGACTGCTCGGTTCCGCGATCCGGCGCGCGGTCACCCACACGTGGGCGACTCGCGTCCGGTGGGATGACGCGGACACGGCGGAGGCAGATCTCCGACACGCGGTCGACACGTTCGTCGCCCAGCCGGGACCGTTGCGTATCTACTGGTGCGCAGGGAAGGGCGTGACGGCGACGCCCGCGGCCGAACTCGCGCGGGAGATCACCACATTCCACGCTTTCCTCGATGCGCTCCGCGGCCAGGATGCCGCCCGCACGACGGTGTTCCTGGCTTCTTCGGTCGGCGGCGCCTACGCGGCAGCGACCGCGCCCCCGTTCACGGAACGAACGTCCGCGCGGGCCGCCTCCGCCTATGGCGAGGCGAAACTCGATATGGAACGCTCGCTGTCGGCGTGGACGGAGTCGACCGGCGGGCGGGCGGTCATCGGACGCATCACGAACCTCTACGGTCCGGGTCAGGATGTCTCGAAGGCCCAGGGCCTGATCTCCGTGGCCCTGCGGAGCTATCTCACGGGCGCCCCCGCCACGATCTTCGTGTCGCTGGACACCCTCCGCGATTACCTGTTCGTCGACGACGGTGCGGCGATCGCCGTGGCCGCCACGCGGCGCGCCGAGGCGGGCGAGGCCGGCTGCGCGACACTGAAGATCCTCGGGTACGGGACCGCAGTGTCCGTGGGGGCGGTACTGGGTGAGATCGCCCGGCTGCGTCGAACCCGCGCTCCGATCGTGCTCGCCGGCGGGGGGCAGGGAGGACAGGCCCCCGATCTGAGGGTTCGCTCCACGATCTGGACGGATCTCGACGCGCTCGCGACCACCACACTTCCGGCGGGAATTCAGCGCACGTATGACAGGATGCTCCGTGACTTCGCATGCGGCACCGCGCGCACTCCAACCGGCCCCTGATGAGATCGCCCACCGCGCTCTCGGGCTGCGCGAGAACCACGGAAAACGCCATGCTTTCGCTATAGGATCGGTGGAATGTTGACCTCAGATGGAGAGGCCGCTTCGCGCGCCCGCCGGCTGGAGGCCATCCCGCTTCGCCCGGTCGGAGCCGTGACCGGGCGGGGCGCCTCGTGGGCGGCGGTGCGCAGCATCCTGTCGCACCGCGAGATGCTCGGACTCCTCGTCCGCCGCGATCTGAAAGCGCGCTACAAGGACTCCGCTCTGGGTTTCCTCTGGTCTCTCATCCGACCGCTCATCCAGCTGCTCATCTACTTCATCGTGATGGGCCAGTTCCTCGGCGCCGCCAAGAACATCCCCGACTTCGCGGTCTACATCTTCGCCGGTCTGTCCGCGGTCGGCCTCTTCACGGAGATCGTCGTCGGCGGCACCAGTTCGGTCCTCTCCAACGCAGGCCTCGTGAAGAAGGTCTACCTCCCCCGCGAGGTGTTCCCGTTGTCGAGCGTGGGCTCTGCGCTGTTCAACTTCAGCATCCAGCTGATCGTGCTCCTCCTCGCGACACTCATGGTCGGGAAGCCCCCTCTGCACTGGGAGCTCGTCTACGCAGTCCCGTCGGTGCTGGTGATCGTGATCTACGGCACCGCATTCGCACTGCTGTTCTCGGCGGTGAACGTGTACCTGCGGGACACCCAGTACCTGGTCGAGGTGATTACCATGCTCCTCTTCTGGGCGAGTCCCATCGTGTATTCGTGGGCGATGGTGAAGACCCTGATCGCGTCCCCGATCCTTCTCGAGGCCTACACGAACAACCCGCTCACTCTCGCCGTGCTCGGCTTCCATCGAGCCTTCTGGGTCGCCGGCGGCGATATCGAGTCGCCGGGCGGGCTGGCCCTCCGTCTCGGGATCTCGGTCGTGGTCGGCCTCGTGCTTCTCATCCTCTGCCACCGCGTGTTCGTGCGCCTGCAGGGCAACTTCGCCCAGGAGCTCTGAGCCCGATGACTCCCCCACCCGCGATCGCGACACCCTCCGACGACCTGCCTTCGGTCGAAGTCGCCAAGATCGCGCACGTCTCGAAGCGCTTCACGATCCGCAAGGACTCCTCCATCAAGGAGCGCATCGTCACCTTCGGTCGCGCCGGCCGCCGCCACCGCCAGGACTTCTGGGCCTTGAACGACGTGTCCCTCGACATCTTCGCCGGCGAGACGATCGGTCTCATCGGGCACAACGGATCTGGCAAGAGCACGCTTCTGAAGGTGATCGGCGGGATCATCGAGCCGACGACGGGTACCGTCGAGGAGCGCGGTCGGCTCGCGGCGCTGCTGGAGCTCGGTGCGGGTTTCCACCCCGACCTGACCGGGCGCGAGAACATCTTCCTCAACGCCGCCGTGCTCGGGCTCAGCCGCGAGCAGACCGAGGAGCAGTTCGACGACATCGTCGCCTTTGCAGCGATCGGCGACTTCATCGACACCCAGGTGAAGTTCTACTCCTCCGGCATGTACGTCCGGCTCGCGTTCGCGGTCGCGGTGCACACCGATCCCGATGTGCTTCTCGTCGACGAAGTACTGGCGGTCGGTGACGAGGCATTCCAGCGCAAGTGCATGGATCGCATCCGCGAGTTCCAGCGCCAGGGTCGGACCATCATCCTCGTGAGCCACTCGCTCGACCAGGTCTCCGAGCTGTGCAGCCGGTGCGTTCTGCTCGACAAGGGTCACGTCGTCTTCGACGGCAAGCCGTCGCTCGCGGTGGCGAAGTTCCGCGACCTGCTGGAGGAGCGCCGCATCGCCGAACGCGACGCAGCCAAGGGCACCCGCGCGCGCCCGCAGGGAGCGATCGAAGATGTCACCGCGGTGCCTGCGGGATCCTCGGTCGGCGACTCCCTCGAACCCGGCCAGGACCTCTCCATCACCGTGCGCGTTGCAGCGGAGGCTCTGTCCTCGTGGACATGCCGCATCCAGATCGACGATGCGATGGGGCAGAAGGTCTTCGTCACGGGCACCGACTGGCTCGGAATCACTCCGCCGGCATTCGCCGGGGCATGCGATCTCACGTTGCTCCTGAGGCGCCCGGCTCTCGGGGGCGGAAAGTACTTCGTCAACGCCACACTGTTGGACGAGTCGGGCCAAAGTCTCCACAACGTGATGCAGGCGACGTCCTTCAACGTCGTTCCCGACCCGCGGGCCATCGGCTTCGTGCGGATCGACGTCGACGCCGACTTCTCCTCAGGAGTGTGACCCCTCCGGCCGCGAGCTCTGAACCCTGGCGCGGGTAGGGTGCGACTACTGGCCCTGTGCGGCGTAGAAGGCCTCGGTCGATTCTTTCGCCGGCGCCCACCACGACTCGTTCGCCCGGTACCAGTCGATGGTCTTCGCGATCCCGTGATCGAACGACCCGTACGTCGGGAGCCAGCCGAGCTCGGTGCGCAGTTTCGTGGAATCGATCGCGTAACGCAGATCGTGCCCGGCGCGGTCCGTCACGTGATCGTAGGCATCGCGAGGCTGGCCCATGATCTCGAGGATGAGCTCGACGACCTCGCGGTTGTTCTTCTCGCCGTCGGCGCCGATCAGATAGGTTTCGCCGAGCCGCCCCTGCTCGAGAATGGCGAGAACGGCCGACGAATGGTCGTCGGCGTGGATCCAGTCCCGGACATTCTCGCCCGCGCCATAGAGCTTGGGCCGGATGCCGCGCAGCACGTTCGTGATCTGCCGCGGGATGAACTTCTCGATGTGCTGGTACGGGCCGTAGTTGTTCGAGCAGTTCGAGATGGTCGCACGGACCCCGAACGATCGCACCCACGCGCGCACCAGCAGGTCGCTTCCGGCCTTGGTCGAGGAGTAAGGCGAGGACGGGTTGTACGGGGTCGACTCGGTGAACCGCGCCGGATCGTCGAGCTCGAGATCCCCGTAGACCTCATCCGTGGAGATGTGGTGAAAGCGGGTGTCGTAGCGTCGTGACGCCTCCAGCAGCACGTAAGTGCCGATGATGTTCGTGTCGAGGAAGGGCCTCGGATTGGCGAGCGAATTGTCGTTGTGGGACTCCGCGGCGTAGTGCACGACGGCATCCGCGTCGCGCACGAGAGGATCCACAGTGGATGCTTCCGCGATGTCGCCGTGCACGAACGTCACACGTTCGTCGGGAAGCCCGTCGAGAGAGGCCCGATTCCCCGCGTAGGTGAGCTTGTCCAGCACGGTGATGTGGTGGTCGGTGTTCTCGACGGCATAGCGAACGAAATTCGACCCGATGAAGCCGGCTCCGCCGGTGACGAGGAGTCTGCTCATAGGCATCCACAGTAGTCCAGCAGGTCTGCGTGATTGGTGTGCGGCGGCGACCTACGC
>NZ_LMPK01000005.1:0-828 GCF_001423825.1 Microbacterium sp. Leaf351 | reverse complement strand
CTCTCGGCGTGTCGAAGCAGCTCGTTCCGGTCTACGACAAGCCGATGATCTACTACCCGCTGTCGACGCTGATCCTCGCCGGCATCCGCGACATCCTGATCATCACCACTCCCCACGACGCCGACCAGTTCGAGCGACTGCTGGGCGACGGCTCGCGTTTCGGCGTGTCGATCACCTACGCGCAGCAGCCATCTCCCGATGGTCTCGCGCAGGCGTTCGTGCTCGGTGCCGACCACATCGGATCCGACTCGGTCGCACTCGTTCTCGGGGACAACATCTTCTACGGCCAGGGTATGGGCACGAGGTTCCGCAACTACACGGAACTCACCGGCGGCGTGGTGTTCGGCTACTGGGTCGACGATCCCACCGCCTATGGCGTCGTCGAGTTCGACCCTGACGGACACGTGGTGTCGCTGGAAGAGAAGCCGACGATCCCGAAGAGCAACTATGCGGTACCGGGTCTCTACTTCTACGACAACGACGTGGTCGAGATCGCGCGGAACCTCGCGCCGTCACCTCGCGGGGAACTCGAGATCACGGACGTGAACCTCGAGTACCTGCGCCGCGGAACCCTGCACGTCGAGGTGCTCCCCCGCGGCACGGCGTGGCTCGACACCGGCACGTTCGACTCGCTGAGCGAGGCGACCGAGTTCATCCGCACTGTCGAGAAGCGTCAGGGACTGTCGATCGGATGCCCCGAAGAGGTGGCGTGGCGGCTCGGCTTCCTCAGCGACGAGGAGCTGCGCGAGCGCGCGGAGCCGCTCGTCAAGAGCGGGTACGGCACCTACCTGTTGAAGGCGCTCGAGCGAGGTCGCTGACTCCCCCCCC
>NZ_LMPK01000004.1:23527-24297 GCF_001423825.1 Microbacterium sp. Leaf351 | reverse complement strand
GCCTAACCCCATCCACCACCGGAAACAACCGAAGTGACACCACACCACGGGACTTGACCGTCACGCCACACCACACCACACCACCCCGACCACGCCACACGTCGCGACAACACCAGGCCACGCCACACCACGCGACCGCACGCCGCGCCGCGCGACCACGCGCCGCCACCCCCACCGACACGCCCGGGTTGCCGCGGCATCCGATATCACGTACGATTGATCTTTGGTGCTTTGCGCCTTTATTGGCGTGTCGTTGCACCGAACCCCATCCACCGCAGACCGACCGGTCTGCCCGTCGTCAGCGAGGCTATGGCAAAGAAAGACGGTGTCATCGAGATCGAAGGCACGGTGTCCGAGGCGCTCCCCAACGCGATGTTCCGCGTCGAGCTCACCAACGGTCACAAGGTGCTGGCAACGATCTCCGGAAAGATGCGGCAGAACTACATCCGCATCATCCCCGAAGACCGCGTGGTCGTGGAGCTCAGCCCCTACGACCTGACCCGCGGCCGCATCGTCTACCGCTACCGCTGACGGCAGCACTCCGGTCGAGAAGTAACGTCCCCGGCTCCGGCGGGGGAACGAAGACAGCGAACAGGAAACGCATCATGAAGGTCAACCCCTCGGTCAAGCCGATCTGCGACCACTGCAAGGTCATCCGCCGCCACGGCAACGTGATGGTCATCTGCAAGTCGAACCCGCGCCACAAGCAGCGCCAGGGCTGAGCAGACAGAAGCTTCGTCGGGATGCCGCGGGCCGCGGCATCCCGAACC
>NZ_LMPK01000004.1:17605-23498 GCF_001423825.1 Microbacterium sp. Leaf351 | reverse complement strand
CCTCCGACGACACTCCTAGGAGAGCCGCATGGCACGTCTCGCCGGCGTCGACATCCCGCGCGACAAGCGCGTGGTCATCGCCCTGACCTACATCTACGGCATCGGCCGTACCCGCTCGATCGACATCCTCAAGGCGACCGAGATCAGCGAGGACATCCGCGTGAAGGACCTCACCGACGACCAGCTCGTCGCCCTCCGCGACTACATCGAGGGCACCTACAAGGTCGAGGGTGACCTCCGCCGTGAGGTGGCCGCCGACATCCGCCGCAAGGTCGAGATCGGTTCCTACGAGGGCCTCCGCCACCGTCGTGGCTTGCCCGTGCGCGGTCAGCGCACCAAGACCAACGCGCGTACCCGCAAGGGTCCCAAGCGCACGGTCGCGGGCAAGAAAAAGGCCGGCAAGAAGTAAAGCGCGCCAGAAGGTTTAGGAGAGAATTCGCATGGCTGCACCCAAGACCGCTGCGCGCAAGCCGCGCCGCAAGGAGAAGAAGAACATCGCGCTGGGCCAGGCCCACATCAAGTCGACGTTCAACAACACGATCGTCTCGATCACCGACCCGTCGGGCGCTGTGATCAGCTGGGCCTCGTCCGGTGGCGTGGGCTTCAAGGGCTCGCGCAAGTCGACCCCGTACGCGGCCGGCATGGCCGCCGAGTCGGCCGCCCGTCAGGCCGCCGAGCACGGTGTCAAGAAGGTCGACGTCTTCGTGAAGGGCCCGGGTTCGGGCCGCGAGACCGCGATCCGCTCGCTGCAGGCCGCCGGCCTCGAGGTGGGCTCGATCCAGGACGTGACGCCGCAGGCCCACAACGGCTGCCGTCCGCCGAAGCGCCGCCGCGTCTGATCGTCCGGAGCCGGGGCCGCTCCTCCCGCGTGTCGGGTGAGCGGTCTCGGCATCCGCTGTTTGACAGGATGCCGCGGCCCGCGCGTCGAGCGATCGCGCGGCGCGCGCGTGGCATCCGCTGATCACAACTCAACACCTCAACACCAGCAAAGTGTCATATAGCGGGCACTTAGCCGAAAGGAACACATCGTGCTCATCGCACAGCGTCCCACTCTGACCGAGGAGAAGATCGAGGAGTTCCGTAGCCGTTTCGTCATCGAGCCGCTCGAGCCCGGCTTCGGTTACACCATCGGAAACGCGCTGCGTCGCAGCCTCCTCTCGTCGATCCCCGGCGCGGCCGTCACGAGCATCCGCATCGACGGAGTCCTCCACGAGTTCAGCACCATCCCCGGTGTGAAGGAGGATGTGACCGAGATCATCCTCAACATCAAGCAGCTGGTCGTCTCCAGCGAGCGCGACGAGCCCATCACCGCGTACCTGCGCAAGACGGGCGCCGGCGAGGTCACGGCCGCCGACATCTCGGCTCCGGCCGGTGTCGAGGTGCACAACCCCGAGCTGGTCATCGCGACGCTCAACGACACCGCTCGCTTCGAGCTCGAGCTCACCATCGAGCGCGGCCGCGGCTACGTGTCGGCGACCCAGAACCGCAACGAGTACGCCGAGGCCGGGCAGATCCCGATCGACTCGATCTACTCGCCGGTGCTCAAGGTCAGCTACCGCGTCGACGCGACGCGTGCCGGTGAGCGCACCGACTTCGACAAGCTCGTGCTCGACGTCGAGACCAAGGCTGCGATCGCCCCGCGCGACGCGGTGGCCTCGGCCGGTCGCACGCTCACCGAGCTGTTCGGTCTCGCCCGCGAGCTGAACGTTGAGGCCGAGGGCATCGAGATCGGCCCCGCGCCGGTCGAGACGGTGCTCTCGAACGAGCTGTCGATGCCGATCGAGGACCTCGATCTGTCGGTGCGTTCGTACAACTGCCTCAAGCGCGAGGGCATCAACACCGTCGCCGAGCTCGTCGCCCTCTCGGAGACGCAGCTCATGAACATCCGCAACTTCGGTCAGAAGTCGGTCGACGAGGTGCGCGACAAGCTCGTCTCGCTCGGTCTGTCGCTGAAGGACTCGGTGCCCGGTTTCGACGGCGCCCAGTTCTACGGCGGCTACGACGACGAGACCGTCTGACACCCGCAGACACCGAAGACTTCGACCACACACTGGAGCGATTGAGACATGCCTAAGCCCACGAAGGGTCCCCGCCTCGGAGGCGGCCCCGCCCACGAGCGCCTGCTGCTTGCGAACCTCGCCGCGGCGCTGTTCACCCACAAGTCGATCACGACCACCGAGACCAAGGCCAAGCGCCTGCGTCCGCTGGCCGAGCGTCTCATCACGTTCGCGAAGCGCGGCGACCTGCACGCGCGTCGTCGCGTGCTGAGCGTGATCGGTGACAAAGAGGTCGTGCACGTCCTCTTCACCGAGATCGCGCCGCTGGTCGCCGAGCGTGAGGGCGGCTACACCCGCATCACCAAGGTCGGCAACCGCAAGGGTGACAACGCGCCCCTCGCCGTGATCGAGCTCGTGCTCGAGCCGGTCGCGAAGAAGAAGCCGGCTGCCAAGAAGGCTGCTGCTCCGAAGGCCGCCCCTGCCGAGGCTCCGGCCGAGGCCCCTGCCGAGGAGACCCCCGCCGAGGAGGTCGTCGAGGCTCCGGTCGAGGAGGCTCCCGAGGCTGACGTCGCCGAGACCGAGGCTCCCGCCGAGGAGACCGCGGCCGACGAGGACGCCAAGTAAGCCGCAGCATCCGCTGTTCGATGGCCCGCACCCGCTGAGGGTGCGGGCCATCGTCGTTTCCGGGCGTCGTACCGGACCCAGAAACCTCAAGATTTCCGCAAGATTTCCGCAAGACCGCAATCCGAATGTCAAGGCTTCGCGAAGTGGGCGCCTCCGCTCGGCCGATTCCCCTAGCGTCGATGGAGGCGCGAACCCGAACGCGTAGACCCCCGGCTCACCCGGCCACGCAACGAGGGTCATCGATGGCCCCGGAGTGTCCAGTGCAGGATGCCCCGGGGTCATCCGCAGACCCTGCGCCGCCCATCCCGAATACAGCAAAGAAGAGCCCATGGCGCGACGCCGGCAGTGGGGTACGGAGCGCGACCCCGCTCCTCTCTCCGCCGTGCACGGACGCCCGTCCGCCGCGAAGCTCGCTCTCGGTCGTCTGGCGATCCAGCTCACGATCGTCATCTGGGCGATCTATGTGCTGAGCGTCGTGGTGAACCAGTTCTTCACCGACGGATTCGGCAACGGCTGGCGCGTGGTCGAAGCGCTCTCGTACGTCGTGGTGGTCACGGCGCTGACCTTCTCTGCGCTCATGTACCTGATCCAGCGGCAGGGCGCCTTCAACCGGTTCGTCGAGCATGTGCGTGTGACG
Organism: Microbacterium sp. Leaf351; assembly: GCF_001423825.1. Classification (NCBI taxonomy): domain Bacteria; kingdom Bacillati; phylum Actinomycetota; class Actinomycetes; order Micrococcales; family Microbacteriaceae; genus Microbacterium; species Microbacterium sp. Leaf351. The sequence goes on along the minus strand of NZ_LMPK01000004.1, from coordinate 20,240 downwards.
CGTGCGGAGCTCGACCGTCACTTCTTCCACCACGACCGCCCTCTCACGGTGCTCATCCCCTCGTACGCCGAGGAGCCGGATGTCATCCGCAAGACGATCTGGTCGGCGGCGCTGCAGGAGTACCCGTCGCAGCGCATCGTGCTTCTCATCGATGACAGCCCGAATCCGACGAAGCCGGATGTGCTGGCGCGTCTGACGGAGACCCGCGGCATCCCCGAAGAGATCATGGAGCGCCTCCGGGTTCCGCGGGAGAGGTTCGGCGAGGCGCTGCTGACGCTCGAGCACGAGCTGCTCGTGGCGGGTGACGAGCGCGAGCTTCCCGAGGGCGCGATCGAGCGCCTCGCGATCGAGTACGGGTTCGGTGCCGCCTGGCTGCGCGACCAGGCCGCGCAGGAGCACCGCGACGACCACGTAGACGCGTTCTACATCGACGAGATCCTGCTGGGGCTCGCGGGCGACCTCGAGGCGACCGAGCTCAACCTGCGCGCCGCGCTCGCGGGTGGCGAGGAGATCCCGCTCGCGCGCCTGATGCAGCTGCACCGTCGTCTGGCGTGGATCTTCACGGTCGAGATCGGCGCGTTCGAGCGCAAGCGCTACGCGAACCTGTCGGCCGAGGCCAACAAGGCGATGAACCTGAACTCGTACATCGGGCTCATCGGCGGCCGCTACCTCGAGGTGGAGTCCGACGAGGGTCTGCTGCTCATGCCGGCTCCGGCGGGCGCGGCGAACGCCGTCAGCATCCCGTACTGCGACTTCGTGCTCACTCTCGATGCCGACTCGCTGCTGCTGCGCGAGTACTGCCTGCGCCTCGTCTACTTCCTCGAGCAGCCGGGTAACGAGCGGGTCGCGGTGACGCAGACGCCGTACTCGTCGTTCCGCGGTGCGCCGACGCGCATCGAGCGGCTGGCGGGCGCGACCACCGATCTGCAGCACATCCTGCACCAGGGCATGACCGCCCACAACGCGACCTTCTGGGTGGGGGCGAACGCCGTCATCCGTATGGACGCTCTCGACGACATCATGCAGATCGATGTCGAGAACGGCTTCGAGGTGCGCCGTTACGTGCAGGACCGCACCGTCATCGAGGACACCGAGTCGAGCGTCGATCTGGGGGAGCACGGCTGGTCGCTCGTGAACTACCCCGAGCGGCTGAGCTATTCGGCGACGCCGCCGGACTGGGGTTCGCTCATCGTGCAGCGCCGTCGGTGGGCGAACGGCGGCCTGCTGATCATGCCGAAGCTCTGGCGCACCGCGAAGGAGCGCCGCAAGGCCGGCGATCCGATGAAGGCCATGGAGCTCGCGATCCGGGTGAACTACATGGCCTCGATCGCGTGGGCGAGCTTCGGCCTCGTCTTCCTGCTGGCCTACCCGTACGACAACCGTCTGGTGAGCCCGCTCGTGCTGGCGGGCGCGCTCCCGTACTTCATCGCGATGGCCTTCGACCTGCGCTACACCGGGTACAAGGCGATGGATGTCGTGCGCATCTACGGCTTCAACCTGATCCTGCTGCCGGTGAACCTCGCGGGCGTCATCAAGTCGATCGAGCAGGCGGTGACCGGGCGCAAGATCCCGTTCGCCCGCACCCCGAAGGTCGCCGACCGCACCGGTGCGCCGCTGCTCTACATCGTCGCGCCGTACGCGATCGTGTTCTTCTCGATCTACGTCGGCTGGCTCGCGTTCGTCAACCACAACTGGGGCAACTTCGCCTTCGCGGTCGTGAATGCGGTGTGCGCGTCGTGGGCGATCCTCGCGTACATCGGCATCCGCAACTCGATCATCGACCTGTGGATCGGCTTGACCGACTGGATGTGGGTCGAGAAGAAGCCGAAGCGTGTGCGCCAGGCCGCGGCGGTCGAGGAGTTCGACTGGCGCGAGGCGCTCGAGGTCGGCCCTGCCCCGCCGGGCGCCGAGGGGCGCAAGGGTCGCGTGCGCCGTCGCCGGCGCACGCCTGTCGCCGTGCCGGTGGCGTCCGCGGCGGCGACTCCTCCCGTGAAGAAGAAGCACGTGCCGACGCAGACGATCGAGCTGCCGGTGATCGACGCCGAGCCGCGCGTGGCGCGCCCCGCGGCGCCGGTCGCGGCGCCCGCCGCCGAACCGCCGGTGGTCGCGCCGACATCCGGAACGCCGTTCGCCGTGGTCGAGATCGACGCGGAGCTCGCGGTGGTCGATGCAGAGGGCCGCATGGTCTCCGACCGTCCCCCGGTCCTCGAGCCGGATGCCGCGCCCGCGCCGGCGTTCGCCGCCGATGCGACCGGTGCGGTCACGGTGCCGGCCGAGTTCGCCGGGGTCGAGGCTGTCGAGGAACTGCTGCAGGCGGTCGCGCAGGACGACCGATCGGATGCCGCGCCCCGCCCGGCGCTCGTCGACGCCGAGGCCCCTGCCGTGCCCGTGTTCGCTGCCGGGATCACTCCTCCCGTGTCGCCGCGTCACGCCGCGGCATCCGACGATTACGAGCGCGACGAGACGCAGATCCCTGTCGCACCGATCGGGTCGCACTCGGAGAGCCCCGCCGAGCGCGCGGCCGCGTGGCGTGCGGCTCAGCGCGAGCGCTCCAACGCCGCGCGCGCCGCGGCGGAGCGGGAGAACCCGATGCCGCCGCCGGTCGAGATTGTGGATGCCGCGGCATCCGTCGCCT
>NZ_LMPK01000004.1:12851-17580 GCF_001423825.1 Microbacterium sp. Leaf351 | reverse complement strand
CCCCGCCGCGGCGCACGCCGAAGGCGAGGCGCAGGCACTGCACGAGGTGACGGAGCACCAGCGGGCGTTCTTCGCGCAGCACGAGCGACCGGAGCCGCAGCCGTGGGTGCAGCGGCCGGCGGCGTCGGCGGGTGCCGGGGCGCCGCAGGCGTCCGCTCCGCAGATGCCCGTCGCACCGCCGCGTCCTGTGCCGCCGCCGAGCGGCGCCGGGGCACAGCCGTTCGCGGCGCCCGGCTTTGCGCAGCCCACGCAGCCCGGCTCCACGCAGCCGACGTACGCGGCGCCGACTCCGCCGAACTACGCGCAGCCGGCCGCACCCGCTCAGCCGTCCTACACCCAGCCCGCTTACGCCCAGCCGCAGCCGCCCGCGCAGCCCGTCTATGCCCCTCAGTCGCACCCGCAGGCGGCGCCGATCCGGGCGCAGGCGGTGCCAGTGCCCCCCGGGGCGCCGATGCCGTCGTTCGCTCCGCAGTACGGTGCGCCGTCGGGCCAGCCCCATGGGGCATTCGACCCCCGGGGCGACGCCTACCCGGCCACCGGCTCGCCTCAGGGGCAGCCCTACCCGCCGGCGCAGCAGTTCACCGCTCCGGCCGCGTCCTCGGTGCCTGGCGCCTACCCGCCCGCTCCCGCCTACCCCGGCATGCCGCCGGCGGGTGCGGGCCAGCCCGGCGCGAACGCCTTCCCCACGCAGCAGCCGGGCTACCCCGCGCAGCCCGGCTACCCGGCGCAGGCCGGCCCCGCCCAGGGCGGCTACCCCACGCAGGGGTATGCCGCGCAGTCGGGCCAGCCCGCTCAGCCCCCGGCGAGCGGCAACCCGCCCGCCGGTTACCCCCAGAACGGCCACCCGGCTCAGTCGGGTTACCCCGCACAGTCGGGCTACCCCGCGCAGCCCGGCTACCCCGCCGCGCCCGGCGCTGCGCCCTACCCGCCCGCCTACCCGGCGGCGGGCTACCCGGCCGCCCCGCCGGCGCAGAACTACCCGCCGCGCCGCCGTGAGGTCGCCCCGGGTGCCAACGGGCCGCAGGGTTACACGCGCCCGCAGATGCGCGACCTCGAGAACGCGGCGTGGCAGAACGCCCCGCTGTGGCCATCGGTGCCCGAGCCCGGACAGTCGATGCCCGCCGACTGGAACCCGGGACAGGATCGCATCCTGCCGCGCGCCCGCGAACGGGCCACGGGCACCCCGCTGTGGCCCGACGAGCCCGAGTACCGCGGCTACCACGGTGACCGTCGGGCTCCGGTGCCGCCGCGCGAGCGCGCGCAGCAGTACGCCGCCGATCAGCAGGTTCCGCGCGCGAAGCGCGCCCGCCAGCGTGACCTGTGGCCGGGTTCGGAGTGAGCGTCGAGCCCACGGGTGACGCGAGCGGTTCCGGCACCACCACCGCTCCCGCGCGCGCCCCCCGCCGTCCCAGCCGCCACGAGGGCAAGCGGTTGTCCGTGTGGCGGGTGCTGCTCGCGCTTGCCGTCGTCACCGCGGTCATCACGGGCGGTGCGTTCGGTGTGCCGTATCTGCTGCGTCAGGCGCAGGTGACGCCCGCCGCGTTGACCGGATGGTTCGCCCCGTATGTCGATGTGACCACCACCCGGCAGCAGGACTTCGTCACCGAGACGGGAGCCCCCGAGAGCGAGGTCGTGCTCGCGTTCGTCGTCGCGCAGGCGAAGGATCAGTGCGTGCCCACGTGGGGTGCCGCGTACACATTGGATGCCGCGGCATCCGCTCTCGACCTCGATCGCCGTCTTGCGAAGCTGCGCTCCCAGGGGGGCGACGCGATGGTGTCGTTCGGCGGTCAGAAGAACACCGAGCTCGCGTCGGCGTGCGCCGATGAGGCGTCGCTGCAGAAGGCGTACGCGGCGGTGATCGACCGCTACGAGGTGGGCTCGATCGATCTCGACATCGAGGGCGCCGCCCTCACCGATACGGCCGCCGCCACACGGCGGGCGCAGGCGGTTGCCGCGCTGCAGAAGGAGCGTGCGGCGAAGGGGCAGCCGCTCGAGGTGTGGGTGACGCTGCCGGTGGGCCGTCAGGGGCTCACCTCCGATGGTCAGGCGGCGGTGCGCACGCTGCTGGCTGCGGGCGTGACGCTCTCGGGTGTGAACGCGATGACGATGGACTACAACGTCGACCTCGGCGGTGCGACGATGGGGCAGGTCGCGATCGACGCGTTGAGCGCGACGCATGACCAGGTCGAAGCGCTGTGGAGCGCGGCCAAGATCACCCTTCCCGAGGGCGGTGCATGGGCCCTGATCGGGTCCACGCCGATGATCGGGCAGAACGATGTGACATCCGAGGTCTTCACCATCGCCGACGCGCAGAAGCTGAGTGAGTTCGCGGTGTCGAAGGCGATCGGCCGCATGTCGATGTGGTCGTTGAATCGCGACCGCACCTGCGGGCCGAACTATCCCGACCCGAAGGTGGTCTCGACCGACTGCAGCGGTGTCGACCAGGGCGGGCAGTCGTTTGCGACCGTGCTGTCGGCGGGGCTCACGCAGCGGCCGAGCGCATCGCCGGCGGCGTCGAGCGTGCCGACGCCGGTGACCTCCGACGACCCGTCGACGGCGCCGTACCCGATCTGGTCGCCCGACCAGTCCTACTCGGTGGGTGTGAAGGTCGTCTGGCACGGCAACGTCTACGTGGCGAAGTACTGGACGCAGGGCAATCCCCAACCGGATGACCCGACTCTCGCGGCGACCGAGAGCGCCTGGACGCTCGTCGGCCCGGTGCTGGCGACCGACACCCCGTACGCGTTGCCGAGCGTCGCCCCCGGAACCTACGCGGCCTGGTCGGCGTCGGTCGCCTATCACGCCGGTGACAAGGTGCAGGTGGGTTCGACTCCGTACGTCGCGAAGTGGTGGACGCAGGGCGATGACCCGTCGCTGTCGCAGACCGATCACGAGCGGTCGCCGTGGCAGGTTCTCGGCCAGTAGACGGATGCCTCGTCCCGCCGACCCGCTGCAGGCAGGTCGCAACCCCGGCTCGGGCGACGCCATAGTGCCCTGTGCCCTCCGCGTAACCGGCTGGTAACTGGGGGCCGCTAGCTTTCGAGCGTGCCCACATCAAAGCGATCGCGGTCACGTTCTCGCCGCCCGCCGGTGCGGCAGGGGGTGCACTGGAGCGCGTATGTGCTCATGGTGCTTCTCGCACTGGGGGTCATCGCTCTGGCTGCGTACGCGATTCACGCAGTCTGAGTCGGCCCGGGTCGGCGCCGAGGATGGGGGTCCTCGAAAGCCGAGAACGACGAAGGGGCCCCGGACAGTGTCCGGGGCCCCTTCGCTATTGGGGAGTTACTTGGCGACCGTTGCGCGCTGGCGGCGAACCGCCGTGCCGACCACGATCGACGCGCCCGCGAGGGCGAGAGCGACGCCGGCCACCCAGAGGGTGAGCAGCATGGTCGAGTCCGCACCCGTGCGCGGGAGCGAGCTGCCGGGGTTGGTGGTCGTGCCGCTGCTTCCGCCGCCGGTGACGGCAGGCAGGTTGCCGCCGCCGAGCGAGAAGCCGCTGGCGCCGACGGGGATGCTGACGGTGAGCTGGATCTGGCCCGACGAGTTCGCCTTCTTGGTGACCGAGGCGGTGCCGACGACCGACTTGACGATCGTGGCGAGCGAACCCGCCGTGATGCCTTCACCCGTGAGGGTGAAGGTGACGACCTCGTAGGCGGAGTAGCCGCCGAGCACGAAGGTGGCCGAGCTGCCCGGGCCGGGCAGGGTCGGCGCCGTGCCGGCGGGGAGGATGACCGTTCCCGCAGGGAAGCTCTCGGGAGTAGGAGTCGGGTCGCTCGGGGTGCCCGAGTAACCCGCAGCGAAGGCGGGCTGTGCGACGAAAGCGCCACCCACCGCGAGCATCAGCGCCATCGCCGTGATGGCGAGGGCCCGCTTGATCTTGTGCGTCATGTGGTGTTCCTGTTCGGTGGCTGTCTGAATGTGGATATCGGGAGCGACGGGGGATGTGAAGCTCACGGCGATGCAGCGCCAGCCGAACTGCCCGATGGATTGATGCCCCCACGGATACCCCCGCTAGCGGAACCCCATCGACACCGCACAGCCAGTATGGCGGCTAGCCGCAGGAATTTCCCAGCCCAGATGTTTCGATTGGGTAAATAGTCGGAGTCGTCACCAGCGAAAGCGGAGCGCTCGCGTGGTCGGTGGCGAGCCGGATCGAGACCGCCGACTTCCCTTGCGGCGCAAGGTTTTCGTTCCACCTCAGCACCGTTCGGCCCCGGTCGCTGAACACTGTGATCGGTGCCCCGGTGCTTGTCGATGCAGATTGCGCGAGTTGCATGCCGGATGGTAGATAGACCGTCACCGCGACACCGACGATGCCGGGGGCTGTTCCGAAGGCCCCGCCGCCGGTGATGTACCAGGGGAGAGCGGTCGCCCCGTCGGCGGGCACGGTGCTCGTGAGTGTGACGTTGAGTGACGCCGTCCCAGGGGTGTTCACCGCAGGTGCGCCGCACCACGAGACATCCGCACCGACCTTCAGGTAGTAGTCGATTTTCGATCCGACCGTGTCCATGAGATACATCGCGACCGGTGTCTGGTCGACGGACGCCTCGGGCAGCGTGCCCTGCAGCAGGGTGCCGTCGAGCACGGCCTGTTCAGTCGGATGGTTGCTCGCGATCAGCAGGCGTCGCTCCGAGCCCGCCCGTCCGAGCGCGTCGATCAGCTTCGCGGGGTCGCCCTTTCCCGACGAGAGGGCGTTGAACACGGCGGTGGCCGCGACCGCGAAGAACGC
>NZ_LMPK01000004.1:11487-12845 GCF_001423825.1 Microbacterium sp. Leaf351 | reverse complement strand
AGCAACTGCACGGCGTTGTCGGCACTCAGGGTGTCCCCGGTGCGCAGCGAAAGCGGACCGGTCGCGCTCAGCAGGTAGCTGAGTGCCACCGGGTCTGCGCTGATCACTCCGTCGATCGGTGTGCTCTGGGTGCGCTTCCAGAAGTCCTGCAGCAGCTGCGCGGCCGTCGCGAAGTCGGGCACCGAGGTGACGTTCTGGTAGTAGGTCGCCGGCTTCTCGCTGAAGAGCGCCAGCGTGGCGGCATCGAGTGTCGTCACGGGCTCACCGGTGTTCGGCAGCACCTTCTGGATGTCCTCGACGGTGAAGGTGATCTTGCCGTGATCGGTGTGCACCAGGGCGAGTGCGCCCGCGATGCCGCCGAGCGTGCGCAGCTCGGCCGGATTCTGGAACATCAGCAGATAGTTGCGCGGGCCGTCCGCTCCGAGCATCGCCGGCAACAGCGCGGTCGTGCGTCGCAGGGCGTCGGTGCCCTCGGCGACAGTGCTGAGCAGATCGGATGCCTCGGTCACGGGTGCGCGCAGAGCGGGCAGGAGTGCCGAACGATCGAGGCTGTTGACCTCGGCGCTCGCCTGGGCCGCGGCGGTCGCCGCGCCTGCAGACGGCTGCGCGAGCGCCGCGACGGGCGTCAGGTCGATGGCGCCGTCCTTCGGGGTGAACAGCGAGAGGTTGAGATTGTCGGTCGCCGACACGAGCGGCTCGATCACGTCGGTCGACGTCGCAAGCAGTGCGGTCGCGAGCGTGGAGACGGCGTGCAATTGGGGGCCGATCCAGGGCAGGTGGGACGCCGCCGACCAGATCGGGTCGCTGGTGAGGGTGCGGGCCTCGCTGGCGTCGGCCTCGAGCTGCGACAGAGCTGCACGTGCTCCGGCAGGGTCTTTCGAGATGCTCGACTGCACGGTGCTCGCGAGTGACTTCGCCTCGAGTAGATGCTGTGCGGCCAGGGCTCCACGCACGCCGACCCATGTTCCGACGGCGACGGCGACGGCGAGCACGCCCCAGCAGGCGTAGATCGCCCAGCGGCGCGCGTGGCGAGAGCGGCGGCGTGCACGGGCGGCGGTCATGCGATCACCCTAAGCGGGAGGCATCCGCTGTCACGACAGCGACGGTGCCCCCGCGGTGCCGAGGGACCCTGCGAGCTGCAAGATGACGAATGTGACGTTGAACACTGCGTGAACGACGATGGCGGTCCACAGTCGTCGCTGCACGAGAACGATCGTGCCGGTGACGAGCGCCACGGCGCCCAGCGAGACGATGGCGCTGACGTCGAGCGTCGACGTCAGACCGTGGGCGAGGACGAACAGTGCACTGCTCACGAGGGTCGCCGCGATGCCCGCAAGCACGCGGCTGCCCGTGAGGCG
>NZ_LMPK01000004.1:8998-11482 GCF_001423825.1 Microbacterium sp. Leaf351 | reverse complement strand
GAGACGACGACCGGAACGAGGGCGCCGAACACGACCCACTGCAGATCGAGGGTGGCGGTGGGCCAGGCGGCCGCTCCTCCTCGTGCCGCCTGGGCGACGAGGCCTTGCACGAGGCGCAGGGCGAGTCCGATGACGACGCCGTAGAGCAGGTCTCGCGAACGGAATCGAAGGATGCCCCGGGGCGCCCCGTAGACGAAGCCGACGACCACTCCCGTCGCCATCGCGGCGAGCACCGCGACGTCGGCGATGAGGGTGCCGGTCGCAAGGTCAGTGGCGCTGAGCGCGGTGGCCGAGATGAGGATCGCGAGTGCCAGCGCCGACAGCGAGACGCCGAGCACGCGCAAGCCCCATTGGTGTCGGGTCGCGCGACGTGTGCTCACGGGGGAGGGTTCGTCGGTGAGCGGGTCGGTCACGCGGCCAGAGTACCGGCGCACGTTCGTTGCGTCGCGGTCACCAGTCAGAAACATGCGTTGTGGCAGGATGAAGCCCGTATCACCGGGGAAAGGCGCCATGGAGCTCAGCGACTACATCAGAGTTCTGCGAAAGAACTGGCTCGTCATCGTCGCCATCACCCTCATTGGGCTGGGGGCGGCCGCGGGCTACTCACTCACGCGGACACCCATGTACCAGGCCGAGGCGACGGTGTTCGTGTCGACTCAGCAGGGCAACACGGTGCAGGAGCTCCAGCAGGGATCGAGCTTCACGCAGGCGCGGGTGACGACGTACACGAAGCTCGTCACCCAGCAGACGGTCCTGCAGAAGACCATCGACAAGCTTCGGCTCTCCGTGACTCCCGACGAGTTGAGCAAGCAAGTGAGCGCGTCGAACGCGCTCAATACGACGCTCATTCAGATCTCAGCAACCGATCCGGATCCCGCGCAGGCCGCAGCGATCGCGAACGCCGTGAGCGCTAGCCTCACGGAGACCGTTCCCGAGATCGAGCCGTCCAGCACGTCGGGCGAGAGCCCGGTGAAGCTGACCACGACCACGACCGCGACCCCGCCGACCGCGCCCGTCAGCCCGAACGTCCCCCTCAACCTTGTCCTCGGCGGGATCATCGGACTTGCGCTCGGCATCATTTTCGCGGTCCTGCGGCAGGTGCTCGACAACAAGATCCGATCGATCCGCGATATCGAGAGTGTCAGTGATCGCCCGATCATCGGCGCGATTCCCTTCGACTCCAAAGCAGCGGAGCGACCGATCATCTTGCAAGCGGATCCGCACAACGCGCGATCCGAATCCTTCCGCGCACTGCGGACGAATCTCCAGTTCCTGGAGATGGACGGCGGCCATGTCTTCGTCATCACATCGAGCCTTCCGTCCGAAGGCAAGTCGACGACGTCGGTGAACTTGGCGATCGCGCTCGCTGACGCAGGCAAACGCGTCGCGCTTATCGACACGGACCTTCGCAAGCCGAAGGTTGCGGAGTATCTCGGTGTTGAGGGTGGCGCTGGACTGACGGATGTTCTCATCGGGCGGGCGCGATTGACCGATGTCATGCTTCCGTGGGGTCAGCGTTCGCTTTACGTACTGCCGGCCGGAAAGGTCCCGCCGAACCCGAGCGAACTGCTGGGGTCAGCGCAGATGTCGCAGTTGCTCGACGTTCTTTCACGTGAGTTCGACATCGTCATCCTCGATGCTCCGCCGCTCCTTCCCGTGACGGACGCTGCGGTTCTCTCGAAGGTCGCGTCCGCGGCGATTGTGGTGGTGTCCGCGGGTCGAACGACGAAGGGTCAGCTCGGTGCAGCGCTCGACGCTCTTGAGACCGTCGGCGCAAAGGTGGGCGGTATCGTCCTGTCCATGGTTCCGGTGCGTGGGCCGGACGCATATGGCTATGGCTATGGCTACGGCTACAGCTATGGATATGGCGGATATGGATCGACGTCCGCCTCAGCGAAGCGCGCGCGACGAAAGCAGGGGCGTCGAGCCGTGCCGACCGCTCCGCGTGAGGGTGACTGAGAGGTCGTCCGGCTCCCGCAGAGCGGTCCGCCGGCTCACATGGATGTTGATGATCGAGGCGCGAGGACGATGTGTTGCGCGACCGCGCGTGCGTGGCCCCGTACCCGACACATGTGCGACACAAGCCGACGGTAAGGTGCTCACCGGCGGATTCCGAGGTTCGCCACCTCAACTCAGCCGACGGGGAGGTTGACGTGACATCCAGCGTGGAGGCAGAGCTGACCGCTCAGAATGCAAATGACGACGCGTCGGCCGCGCGGAGCGCAGCTGGCCCGAACCGTGAGCGATCGAATCCGACGCGGCTGACCCCATCGTGGCGGACGGCTTATCAGCGCAGGCTCGCGATATCTGACCTTCTGGTGTTGGTCTGGGTGGTCTTCGGAACGCAGATCGCGTGGTTCGGTTTCGGCGACGTCCAGCTTGCCCTCGGCGAGCAGACTCAGCTCGACCCCGTCTCCTACTGGGCGTTCTCGATCGCTCTGATCCTCCTGTGGATGGGTGCACTCGCATGGTCTGACTCGCGTA
>NZ_LMPK01000004.1:3182-8927 GCF_001423825.1 Microbacterium sp. Leaf351 | reverse complement strand
GTCGTGGTGTTGATGTTCGAACGGTGGCTGTGGCGCCAGTGGCTCATTGCTCAACGGGAGCACGGTCGGTGGTCGGCTCGCGTGCTTCTCGTCGGGTCCGTCGACTCGGTCGCGCAGATTGCACGGGAACTCGAACGATCAGCATCGGCTGGATACCTCGTCGTCGGTGCGTGCGTTCCTCACGGGAAGATCGCTGACCATATCCCGGGAACGGACATTCCCATCATGGGGAGTGTCGATGCGGTGGAGCGCGCGGTCGATGCGACTCTTGCAGACACGGTCGCGGTAACGAGCACGGACGACCTTCCCCCCGACAAGGTCAAGCAGATCTCGTGGAGCCTCGAGGCGGGCCGACAGCACCTCGTTCTCGCGCCCAGCATCGTGGACATCGCTGGTCCCCGTCTCCACACTCGACCGGTTGCGGGTCTGCCGCTCATCCACGTGGAGACGCCGCGATTCTCGATGGGACAGCGGTTCGTGAAGAGGACGTTCGACCTGGTTGGAGCGTCGATATTGGTCGCGCTGCTCTCCCCGGTGCTTCTGGCGGTGACGGTGGCCGTGTCGGCAACCAGCATCGGCCCGGTCCTGTACAAGCAGGAGAGGATCGGACTGCGTGGGAATCCCTTCTACATGCGCAAATTTCGTTCCATGAGAGTCGGTGCGGATCGCGAGCTCAAGGCGTTGCTCGAGGAGCAGGGGACGAGCGAGAAGCCGCTCTTCAAGATCAAGAACGACCCGCGCATCACGCCCGTCGGCCGATTCATCCGGAAATACTCGCTGGACGAGTTGCCGCAGTTGTTCAACGTCCTTGGGGGCACGATGAGTCTCATCGGTCCTCGCCCGCAGATTGCTGCAGAGGTAGCGCTCTACTCCGATGCGGCGCGCCGGCGGCTTCTCGCCCGTCCCGGCCTCACCGGTCTCTGGCAAGTGAGCGGTCGAAGCAGCTTGGACTGGGAAGACGCCGTCCGCCTCGACCTGTACTACGTCGAGAACTGGTCACTCGTGGGCGATATCGCAATCCTGTTCAAGACGCTTCGCGCCGTTCTCTCCCCGGGGGAGACCGCGCACTGATCTCATCATTCTCAGCTCGCATGCGGGCTGCTTCGTCTGCCTCGTTCGCCTCAACACCTGGAGACTTCTCGTGAGCGAGATCGGCCCTGACGACGTCACGACCGACGGCGTCATCGTCCATGAATGGTACGAGAGCCACGGCGGCGCAGAGGCGGTGGTTGATCGCCTTCGTGGACTGCTCCCGGGTGCTGAGCTTCACTGTCTGTGGGTCGACGGAGAGCGCATTGACCCAACGTCGGTGAGGGAGTCCTGGCTCGCGCGGACCCCCCTGCGACGCAGGAAGGCGCTCGCGCTTCCGATGATGCCCATCGCATGGCGAAACGTCGGTGCACACCACCGCTGGGCGATTATCAGCACCCACCTCTTCGCCCATCACTACTCGGAGCGCGCAAACCGCGACCTGAAGAAGCTCGCGTACGTCCATACTCCCGCTCGCTATATTTGGGCGCCTGAGGTGGATCCCCGCGGTGCGAACGTGGCGGCCCGCATCGCTTCTCCGCTCCTGCGACCGATCGATCGTCAGAGAGCGGGTGAGCTCGACAGTATCGCCGCGAACAGCGAGTTTGTCCGCCAACGCATCATGCGCGCGTGGGAGCGAGACTCGAGAGTCATCTATCCCCCGGTGGCGGCGGCCGAGATATCCCGACGGGTGATGCAGGTCGAGGACCCGGTCGCTTGGGGTGTGCCCCGCTGGACCAGCGAGCCGTTTCTCCTTGCCGCTTCACGACTCGTGACCTACAAGCGTATCGACGCCGCGATCGCCGCGGCTAGCGCCGCAGGGCTGCCGCTCGTCGTCGCCGGTTCCGGTCCCGACAGACCCCGTTTGGAGGCGATCGCCGCTGACTCAGCCGTCCCGGTGTACTTCGCGGGGCGCGTCAGCGACGACTTGCTGCACTCGCTTTACTCGCGTGCCGCAGCTTTCGTGTTCCCCGCAGTGGAGGACTTCGGGATCATGCCGGTCGAAGCGCTGGCTTCCGGTACGCCCATCGTCGTCAACGCGATCGGGGGTGCGGCCGAGATCCTGGGGTCTTCGCGTGTGGGCTCGACGTTCGATGTCGCGTCGGCGTCGGACGCGGTCGAGGCGATTCAGAAGGCGATCGGCTCCAGTCCGGATGAGTGTCGACGCCGTTCCCTCGAGTTCGACGTTTCCAACTTCGATCGGTCGATTCATGCGTGGCTCTCCGATTCGGACATCTCGTGAACATGTCGCGTAACCCACGCTGGATCGTCGTGACCCACTCCGCTGCGCCCGGCGGAGCGGAACTCGGACTGGTCAGATATGCAGAGCACTCACGTCGGGTAGATCGCGTGATCTCCTTCGCCGACGGATGGCTGACCCGGATCTTGAGCGAGCGCGGAACGCCCGTGCTGGTCGACAAGTCCCCGGGGCGCCGGCTCCGTCGCCTCCTTCGGGAAGACTCGAGCCTCGTCGTCATGAGCAATACACTGCGTGCGGCGTTGGTCGTCGCGATTGCACGTGTGCCGCGTCGCAGACACGTGATCTACGTGCAGGACGCGGTTCGTGGGGGCTACTTCTCTCTACCGAAACGACTCCTCATCGAGTTGGTCATCCTCCGATCGGCGGCTGTGCTTCTCGCCAACAGTGAGTTCACAGTCGGATCCCTTCCGCGGTCGCTTCGTCGTCGCGCTGTCGTCGTGGGCACACCGTCGGGGATCCTTACTCCCGACATTCGAGTTCGCAACGATGCACTCAACCGTCCCGTCAAGGTGCTCTCGTTGAGCCGACTCACGCCGTGGAAGGGGATCCACGTCCTCCTCGACGCCTTGGCGATTCTCAGTGAGCGATTGCCGGCGGATATGGGCCTCGAGATCACGATCGCAGGGGCTGCGCACTTCGGCGAAGAGGAGTACGAGGCATCGTTGAAGGAGCGCGCGCGGAACATGCGGTTCCCTGTGGCGTTCGTGGGTCACGTCGACAATGTCGACGACCTGCTCGCAGACACCGACATCTTGGTCCACACGTCCACCACGCCCGAGCCGTTCGGTCAGGTGATCATTCAAGGCCTCGCGTCCGGCGCCCATACGATCGTGGCGGACGCCGGTGGCGCAGCAGAGATTGTGCTCGCGACGAAGCGCGGCATGCGAACGACACCAGGTGATGCTCAAGAGCTTGCGGCCGCAATTGAGCGCATTGTGCGGGACGGGCGCTCCGCGTCCGGCCCGGACCTGCCGGTGCGCTATACGGATCCGGCGGTCGCTGGAGCAATTGACGGTCAGCTTCAGAGGTGGTCATGCTGACCTCCGGCCTCACCGCACTCTTCGCGGTGCTGTCGCGACTGGGGAACCTGGCGATCCTGCTCGCGGGAACCGCCGCCCTGCCGCATACCGACTACGCCTGGCTCGCGGTCGCGATGGGGCTGTCTGCCGCGACCCAGGTGCTCCTCGATCCCGGCGCCGTGGCCTATCTGTCGGTCATCCCCTCTGAGGATGAGTATGAGACCTCGGTGCGGCGAATGTATGGCCTACAGGCGGTTGCGGGGATGATCTCCATCACCGTGTTCATCATCGTGGGGGCCGTCGCGCTCCGAGGCGACCTGACGAGCTCGAGTTGGGCGATCGGCGCAGTCGGACTTCTGCCGGTCGCGGAGAACTTCGCCAGAGTGACCCGCGTACGTTGGTTGCGTCATCATCAACTCAGCAAGTATCGCGCTGTCGACCTCGGGCTTGCCGTCATCAAGGGCGGCATCGCGCTCGCGTTGATCGCGCGCGTCGGGGTCGGGTCGATTGTGGCCGGCACGGCGATTGCTGTCATCGCAGCGACGGGGATCGTCGTCGTCTCACTCCGCGGTGACTATCAGAGAAATCCACGCCTGCCGACGGTGGGCCGGGAATGGATGTCGGCAGTGCAGTTCGGACTTCCGACGATGGCTGCCGGTGCATACTCTCAGATTCCGGTCGTCCTCATGGCTGCGTTTGCTCCGATCAGCGACGCGGCAGTCCTCGCGACCGCGACGCGATTGGTGCAACCCGTCGAGATCGTTCCGGGAAGCATCTCTCAGATGTATCTCCCGCAGATCGCGCGACGTCGTTCCGGTGGGAAGCTGGTCTGGGGCCTCGCGGCGCTCGGAGTTCCCGCGGCGATCGCCACCGGAACGCTGGGAGCTGTCCTGTTGTCCCACGCCGAGCAGCACGCGGCGACCGTGACTGCGCTCGTCATCCTCTCTTGCGCCTTGCCGCTGAAGTTCGCAAACTACGGCCAAGCGGCGGTGCTCACGGGGCTCGGGAAACCACTCGTCCGGCTGATCGTGTCGTTGTCGACTGGCGCGATCGCGCTGGTGGCGGTGGCCATCGCCCTTCCCCACGGCCCCGATTTCGTCGCGCTGTCGATGGCGTGTTCGGAATCGGTACTGTTCGTCCTTCTCTTCATCGCACGAAAGGCAGTCAAGTGAGAGTTGTCATCGCATCAGCAGCCTGCGCATCCGGTCAAGGGATGCCGCGGAACATCGGCGATGAGGCCCTTACGGATGCTCTAGCAGGGGTTCTGCAGCGCGCAGGGAACGATGTCGTCGCATCGCTCGGTGGTGAGTGGTCGGACACGCCGACCACTGATTCGGGCATCGAGCGTGTGCCGCTTCGCGGAGTCGGCGAGCTACGCGCGGCGTTTGCCGGAGCGGATCACGTGGTGATCGGCGGAGGCACGCTGTTGGCAGAGAACGAAGCGCCGCAGTACGGGCTCATCCCTCGAGGCCTTATCCGATACGTGCTCGCGGTCTCCGGCGTGGCCGCGACCATGCGAATCCCGTACTCATTCGTGGGAGTCGGTGCGGAGAAGTGGCCGGCGCGCGGCGCCACCCTCCTGAAGCGCACGGTGAACCGTGCCCACATGGTTGCCGTGCGAGACGCCGACTCCGCAGCGCTCGTCCATGAGAAGACCGGCGTCAGTCCCACCCTCTCGGGGGATGCCTTCTATGGCTGGGTGCCCGAGCGCGGTTCCCGTCCGGGCAACCAAACGGTCGTCGCGCTGAGCGGACGCACGACCGCCCCGCAGATCGAACAGGTCATCGATCAAGTGTTGCGTTCCGGTCGACGCAACGTGGCAATTGTGCGGATGGACCAGGAGGGTGACGACGAACTCGTGAGCCGTACACTTGCTGAACGGCTCACGGCCCAGCATGTCTCGGTTGAACTCACGCCTCTGGTTCGCGATTGGCGCGACGTTTACACCACAATCGCCGATGCTGAGCTCGTCGTGGCCTCGAGGCTTCACGCGTTGATCATGGCGTCTCGAGCGGGGGTTCCGTCGGTCGCGATTGGGGAGAACAAGAAGGTGAGAACGTTCGTCGCTGATTCCGGTATTGCGCATATCGATTCCGGCTTCGACCCGCGATCGGCTCGTACCGATTACATCCTGAGGCAGCAGGAGCTGTTGGAGGATGCCTGTGCCCGCATTAGCTGACGTATCGGCGATGGCCCGCCAGCGGCTGTGGCTGCTCGGGTCGGGCCTGATGGTGCTCGTGGCAATTCTCGTTCCGCATATTGCGACCTGGTCGACACGGCCTCGCGCGTATACCCTGCTCGCCACTATCGCGTTCGTGTGCGTTGTGGAGACTCGGCGGGCGAGGGACATCCTTTCTCCACTCAACCTTCTTTCCGCCATTTTTGCCTTCCTCTACGTGGCGAAGGCCAACTACATCCTCGACACGGGGTTCACCA
>NZ_LMPK01000004.1:562-3134 GCF_001423825.1 Microbacterium sp. Leaf351 | reverse complement strand
GTCTGGTGATGGGCTTCTGGTTGTTCGCGCGTCCTGTCGCGAATCGCTTGCCGCTCAACCTGACTCGGTCCGCGAGCGTCAATTCCACTCGTTGGGCATGGTGGACGGTTCTCTCCATGGGACTGGCGCTCGGAGGCTATGGGTGGTTGATCGTGCGCGCCGGCGGCATCATCGCGTACATCGACGGTCTTGCGCTCCGAAGCTCCTCTCTCGAGGGAGTCTCATTCGTCACCCTGTCTGGGGTCCCGCTGCTCGTCTTGACGTTCTATGGGGTCGCGCACTGGCTCAGCGGACAGCACACGCCCACGTCCATGCGTGTGTTGACGATCATCGCGATCGTCATCGCTTTGACCACGGCAACGTTGAGCGGGGGCAGGGCAGCGATCATCACAGGAACGCTGTTGCCGTTGATGCTCCTCATCCACTACCTGCGGAGGCCATTCGGGCTCGGGGGCGTTCTGGCGGCGGGCGCGGCCGGATTCGCACTGCTGCTGACGCTTGGCGCGCTCCTGAGAGACCGTACGTTCGCAGCACCTGGAGCCGATGCGTGGAGTTTCGTCGTCGCACGGTTCAACGACGTTACGGCCAGCACGCTGGGCGGAGTCGAGGCAGTTCCTCTTGACACGCTCCTCGTGACGTACCGCGAGATCTCTTCGGGATCAACACCCCTTCAACTCGGGCAAACATATGAGCCGATCTTCACATGGCTGATTCCCCGTGCGGTGTGGCCGGACAAGCCCGCCGGCGGCGGAAACGCGTGGTTCACATCGGAATTCGTCCCGCGCTTCTATGGGCCCAATCAAGTCGAAACGAGCATTTCGGCGATCGGGGAGTCGTTCGCCAACTTCGGTTGGATCGGTGTGCTCGTCGTATTCTTCATCCTCGGGATCGTCCTGACACGCCTCTACTCACGGCTTCGCACGACCATCGTCAGCATCGACGGGATCGTGGTCTACGCGCTGATGGCTTCCTATTTCTTCCCCGTCATTCGCGGCGATGCGTACCACAACGTCACGTCGGTCGTATTCATGCTTGCGGTCTGGGCTGCCATACGTTTCCTCGTCGTCGCGCGAATGGCCCCGCCTGAAGGCAGCGCCCGGGGGTTGCAAGGCCGAGTTCGGGCGGTCCAGCGAGGCTAATCTCAGCGTCGACAGCCCATGGAATGCCTCCCTACGTCGATGAGGAGTTGGCTACGCGGGCCGACGACTCCGATTTGCCGGCGGTGCGCGGCACCTCGGGGCTTGTCCGGGCGCAGCGAGGGTGGGGCGATCGGCCCCCGTCGCGACTCTGTTCTCACACTCCCGGGACCTTGGGAGAGTTGTGGGGTGAATCCTCCCGGCACGACCGCCTCTCGGGGTTTCAGGCGCCGTAGACGCGCGTCCGGCACCCAGTGCGGTGCGTGGCGCCTTCCTGCCGTCGTTGCAGGTCAGTGATTCATCTGCACGTCAACTGGCCTCAACCGCTCGGACACACTCGGCAGATCGAATTGACGTCGATCAAGGGAGGGTTCGTGCGCCTATCGGTCATCGGATGCGGCTATCTCGGAGCGGTGCACGCCGCCGCGATGGCATCAATCGGTCACGAAGTCGTCGGAGTTGACGTCGACGAGCATCGGGTTGCCGCGTTGAGTGCAGGGACGGCGCCCTTCTTCGAGCCGAATCTGGAAGATCTCGTCCGCGATGGGGTGAGCTCGGGGCGCCTTCGATTCTCGAACAGGATGGCCGACGTCGCGGGCGCGACGGTGCATTTCGTCGGCGTCAACACGCCCCAGCAGAAGGACGGATACGCCGCTGACCTGACCTACGTCAATGCCGCGTTCGATGGGCTGCTGCCCTACCTCTCCGAAGGCGACATCGTGGCGGGCAAGTCGACGGTGCCCGTCGGCACGGCCGCGGGGCTCGCGCCTCGCGTCGAAGCGACCGGCGCGACCCTCGTCTGGAACCCGGAATTCCTTCGTGAGGGCTGGGNCCCCGCTGGCGCAGAGGGGGAGCGCGCGGCATCCATTCTTCGTGAGGTCTATCACCCCTCGGTCGCGAAGGGCACGCCTTTCATCGTCACCGACTACGCGACAGCGGAGCTGGTGAAGGTCGCGGCGAACGCCTTCCTCGCAACCAAGATCAGCTTCATCAACGCCATGGCCGAGATCGCCGAGGTCACGGGCGCCGACGTCACTCAGCTCGCAGATGCGATCGGACACGACGCTCGCATCGGGCGCCGCTTCTTGGGAGCCGGCATCGGGTTCGGCGGGGGATGCCTGCCCAAGGACATCCGTGCCTTCTCGGCGCGCGCCGAAGAGCTCGGCAAGGGTGAGTCTGTCGCCTTCCTGCGTGAGATCGACGCGATCAACCTTCGTCGTCGCGATCGGGCCGTGCAACTGGCCGTCGATGCGCTCGGGGGAGAGACCTTCGAACGCAAGATCGCCGTGCTGGGGGCCGCGTTCAAGCCGCACTCCGACGACATCCGCGATTCGCCGGCCCTCGACGTGGCGGTACGCCTGCACGGGCTGGGGGCCTCGGTGCGGGTCACCGATCCTGAGGCGATCGCGAACGCGCGCCGCATCCATCCGCAGCTG
>NZ_LMPK01000004.1:394-513 GCF_001423825.1 Microbacterium sp. Leaf351 | reverse complement strand
GGGATGAGTACCGCCGGCAGATGGCCCCCGAGCTCGTGTCGACTCTCACCGAGGGCCGCATCATCATCGACGGCCGCAACTGCCTGGATGCCGCGGCCTGGCGCGCGGCGGGATGGACG
>NZ_LMPK01000004.1:0-331 GCF_001423825.1 Microbacterium sp. Leaf351 | reverse complement strand
CCCCGCCGAGCGACGACCCGTCGCGAGGTTCGACGGTGCGCACCGATGCCGCGCGGCGTTCTCGTGTTCGACGCCCGAGCCGTGATCCCACGACGCGTCGCCACCGCATCGGCGAGCGTGCGCGGCACCTTCCGCGGCGAGGGGTCCGCGTCGCGCGCGTGTACCCGCGCGCGGACTGGCGTGCCGTCTGTGTCCGCTTCGGCACCGCACCGCGCTGACTCCGAGCCCCTGTCCGCCGCCGGCTCCAGATTCCACCGCGTTGCGCGCCGGCATCGACGCACCGCGCCCGCAACCGGGTGAGTCTCTTAGCGTGGTGTCACTTCCCGCGGGG
>NZ_LMPK01000003.1:87846-89367 GCF_001423825.1 Microbacterium sp. Leaf351 | reverse complement strand
CCGCGGACAACAGGACGACTCTCATAACGACTGGACCTACGAAACGGGGTCAGCCCACGTCGCCGCATCGTCCACGATCAGCCCGAGCGCCACGAGGATGCGCTCTCTCACACCCGCCGAGCGCGCCTCGTCGCTGGCCAGCAGGTGCGACAGGCGCGTGGACACGCCGTACTGCAGGGCCGTGTCCGACGAGCCGGCGCTCGGCGAAACGGTTCCCGGCCCGACGATCGCGCCGAGGCCGTAGAAGTCCCGAAAGTACTCCTCATGATCGAAGTTCCTCATCACCGCCTTCGGGCGCTTGCGCTCTCCGTTCAGGGGGCGGTCCAGAATCGACGGCATCCTCAGCTTCAGGTTCGTCGGAGCGGGAAAGAAGCTGTCGCCGATCAGCTCGATCGGATGGCTTCCCTGCTCGCAGAACTCGCAGTGCTGGTCCTCCGACACGCGGTACGAGTCGTGGGGCCGCAGGCGCGGATCGCGCACCGACTCGACGTACGGCTCGTCGAGGTTCGATAGGTCGCACAGTACCGCGCCGTTCTCCGCGAGCGGCGGCGTCCGCGACAGGTAGAACGCCGTGACGATGCGGTTGGCGGGCGCGTAGCCGCGCGAGACGAGCTCGTGCGCGAGCGAGCCCGAGCTCGAACTCGAGATCACCACCCAATCCCGGTTCGGGACCAGCTTGAGATTGTCCTCATAGCCCTCGTAGCCGCCGAACGTGTCGACGGAGACGCCGCTCACCCTCGAATCCATCCGCGCCCACAGGTCTTTCACTGCGTGCAGGAGCGGGATGATGCCGCCGGTGTCGGCGAACAGGCGGGCGCCCGGGGTGGGCGTGAGCAGCGACAGCATGCACATGGCGATGAAGTATGCGTGCTGGGCGCGCGCCACCGACTGCGAGGTCCGCATGAAAACCTCCGAGTGCCCTCGGCCGGGCCGCTCGTAGTGATAGCCGGCGCTCGCTGGCGACAGGGATTCGGTATCGCGGAAGATCTGCCGCATCCCATCGCTCTGCACGTGCTGCACTATCACCGGATCGAGCACTAGCGGCTCGTAGCCCGGCGGCAGAGCACCGATGGGCACCTCCGTCCAGGATCCGCCTTCGCTCACTTCGAACAGTCGATAGTGCACGAGGCCGAGGTGAAGCGCGCGGTTCTTGAACTCGTCGAGCTGGCTCAGATCGTCGAAGCTCTTTCGCGCGTCGGTCGGGAAGACGAACCACGCCTCGGCGACTTCAGGGCGCGGCGTGAGGAAGCGGTCGATCGCGGTGAGGTGGGCGGGTGCCGCCGGGAACGGGAACGCCGACCACTGCACGGCTACCGTCGTGCGGTACCCGCCGTCGATGGTCACGTCGGTCGCGAAGATGAAGGCGTCGTTATCGACGTGCGTTCGTCTCATGGTTCACGTCCCCCAACGTGTAATCGATCGGCAGCATCAGAGTGACGTCCGTGCCCACGCGAGGCCCCGCATAGAAGTCGTCGTAGTCCTCGGGTACCCACTCGGTGAACAGCGGCGACTCGGGCCGCG
>NZ_LMPK01000003.1:82964-87831 GCF_001423825.1 Microbacterium sp. Leaf351 | reverse complement strand
CCCGCGCAGGTTGGTCATGAGCAGCTGCACGCGCGGCAAGCCCAAGTTGCCCGTTCCCCGGAAGCTCGTGCGCACCGTCTTGTTAAGCGCCGTCTTAAGCAGAACGACCTCGGTCTGTTCGTCCAGCTCGTCGAGCTTGCCAAGGTTACCGGCCACGGATCGGGCGAGTCCGAGTCCGTCGTCGATGATGCTCACGACTCCGAGCACGAGCACGGGCGACGAGCCCGACCTGTCCGCGTCGGCCAGTTGGAGCGCCGAGGCGAGGTAGTCTGCCAGTGCGGCGTCCTCCGCGCGGACGGCGGGAAGATCCTCCGCGGTATAGCGCTCAACCGCGAACCGCAGCACGCGCAGCGAACGGCCGCTACGAGAGGTGGCATCCCTGCCGTGCCACTGCGTGTTCTGCACGAGTTCGAACAGCACCTCGCCCAGCTCGTCTTCGGGTGTCTTCTCCCGCACGCGGTAATCCATCGCCGCCACCCGCGCGCGGCCGCGAGGACGAACCGTGCGCTCTGCCAGCGTCCGGAACTCCGGTTGGCCCTCTCCGGCGAAGCGGCGCACGAACGAGCTCCCCTTCTCGGTGAGAATCCGCCTCTCGCCGAGGTGGAACAACGCGTCGCGGACGCTCGACGGTTTGTCGGGCTCGGGCCAGAGCGCGTGATAGAGGGTGCGTGCTTCCTCGTCGACGCGCCACTCGCCGTTCTCGAAGGCGTGCAGGTCGGGGCTGTGACTCAGCGAGGGAACATGGCTCGGCAGCAGGATGTACGCCGATGCCGCGCCTTCGGCGAAGTCGACGTCGCCCAGCCGGTTGTACCGCTCGAGCAGCTCGTATGCGTGCTCAGTGATCTCGGCCGTAAGGTCTGCGCCGCCCGCGTCGACGATCACGTCGGCGAGCACGGCAGCGATCGTCACGAGCTGGGAGGCCTCGAGATAGGCCGCCCAGCCGTCGGGCGCGCCTTCCGACAGGACGAGTTTCGACGCCGCCGGAACCGCTCCCCAGGTCAGCACGAACTGGATCGCCCGCCCGTCGTGGAGCGGATTCTTCGTGCTCGCGGAACCGACGATCTCGAGCTCGGCCACGTCGTCCGCGCTTCCGAGACGCAACAGGCGCTCGTGCCACTCAGCGAGATCCCGCTTGGGCACCGGCAACGCCAGTATGAATCGCTCGATCGTCATGACGCACCGCCTCGTCCGCCGGTGCGGTAGCCCGCATCCGCATGATCGGCCCGTATCGTCTTGGCCACTGTTCCCCCCGGTCGGAGCCGCGCACATCCGCTGTGCGTTCCGCCCATTGTGCGATGCGCGACCCGCACGGCGCGAATCCGACCGCTCCTTCCGCGGCGCTCACGCCACCTGTCGGCGGCGCTCGAATTCTGAAACGCCTTTCGGCGCGATGGTTTCCAGTGAGGGTCGCAGCGAGGACTACCCGAGAGATGTTCTCGCATGTCGTCGCGCCTCCGCAGCTCGAGAAGTAGACCGCACTCGGACGTCCGGGCGATGAGTCTCGCGTCGATTAGTCGCTCTCGAAGGTCAATCCCCCCGACGAATCACGGAGTGTGAGTGTCATCGCCCGCGCCGAGCACGCTGCTAATCGTGATCGGATCAGATTGCAACGTGGCCCTATCTACTCGCATTAGACACGGTCCTTTCTGTGAGGGCATTGATCCGTTGGCGGTCGATCCCGAGCATCGGCTACTCAAGCTTCCAGACTGCTCGCGGATCCCGCGCGGATTTTCCGACCCAGAGCACGAGCCCCTCTTCCTGCAGGGCCTTCAATCTCTTCATCACAGTGGGCCGGCTCATTCCTAGCGCCTCCCCGATCTCTCCCGTCCCCAGCTCGGCTGCGGTCGCGCGAAGCAGATCCAACACATCTTGGCTTCGTGACGGCAAACGAGACGCGACCGACGGATCAAGCCTCGCGACCGCGGCGAGCGTGAGCCTTACAGACGACTGCGTTTGGCGATAAACAGGATCAGTTAGTCCGACTCGGCGCATCTCGTCGAAGATACGGCGGATACCTTCGCCGAGTTCTTGGCCGATACGGAGGTCAGCGCAGACACGCGCTACGCGCGGATTTCTGGCGAAGCGACCGATCTCTAGTGGCTTTCGCAGGTCGGCGAGCCCGGGGAATCTTCCGGGGCTCTCAACCTCGACACGGTCCGGGAAGATCTCGACTCGGATGTGGTCTCCCCCCAGACTGTACGAGCGATGAATGACAGCATTGACCACTCCCTCTAGCCACGCATCGCGCGGAACGATCTGCTCGTCCTCGAATAACCCCGACGCTTTCAGGGCTCGGCGCTTAGGTATCAGGCGTTCGATGACCCTGGCGGCCTCCTCGATCTGGCGAGGGATCGGTCCTTCTACTCGAACATCGTGCTCGGCGTCGACCATCAGTCGTGACCCACTGCCTCGTTGCGAGGAAAGATATCGGATCACTCTGATGTGCGCCTGGGGGAAGAGGTTCCCTGGGTCGGGCGCAAACAGAAGGTACCCGGCATTGGTGACGTCCCCCTGTCTAGTTAGGAGACTTCTCGCTTGCAGTAGTCGTGTAAAACTCCCTTTCGCGCCGGTTGCGTCTCTGAACTGACGGAGGAGTAGTTCGTCCAGATCACCAACTCGAACGCCATCCGCCGGCTGTCCGTCGTAATGACCCTGTCCGCGGTCGAAGGCCAGCTCCTGACGCAGGCTGTGATCCAGCTTGCGCGATTCGTCGCCAATCCGGAGATAGCAATCTCCGGACTTCGTCTCGTGCACTACCTCGCCCGGGTCCACCCGAAGCACGATTAGGGAGTCGGTCTCACCGCGCGAGTTGACACAGCCCACTTGATCGACGGTGCAGCGCACCGGTGGCACGGTGTGGTCGATAGCCGCCTGCCGGTAGTCATTGATCCGCCCGGGATTGCTCTTGATTCCTTCCACGATGCCGTCGTGAAGCCCGATGACAACTACACCCCCGTCGGCATTGGCGAGAGCGACGAGTACCGGTGCGAGACTCTTGACATCGGACCTCACAGACTTTCGGTCAAACCACTGCCCTTCGGGCAGCGAAAGCAGCTTGGGGCCAACCTCGCCGATCGGCGCGGCCAGTGCACGGTCGACATCCTTCGAGCTCACCCCTTCAGAGTAACTTTGGAGCACCGCGACATTGAGGTTGAGATTGGCGGAATCACGCGGATCGCGAGCATTGCGGGCCTTTACAGTAGCTTTCGAGTAACGATGAGAAGTGGTCGCCTAAACACGCGCGACCCACACTCCGTCGAGCGCGCCCGGCCGCGGCGCCAATGAACTCGAAGCGGAGTACGCCGAACCCCGAGCCCGCATCCACGCGTTCGCCCCCACTCGCCGCCGACCAACTGTCGGACAGACAGGGCGCGTTGCCGCTAAGCCAATCGGGGCGTCACGAACTCACCTATAGCAACGTGACGACGGCTTAGGGGTACGCGTTCTCGAGCCTTCGCTCGACGTAGTCCCCAACGAGCGACCACCAGCTTGAGTATCGATCGCCGCTCGAGAGGCCCATGACGAGCGACCCCGCCGGCATGTCCGATTGATCTGCCGGGATCGCGGCGATCTCGATGAACGGTATGTCGAGGGCACTGTCGCGAAGGTCGGGCTCATCGGCCAACCACCCATGATGATCACGTCGGGGCGGCCGTAGAACGTCCATAATCGCCGGGAGCGTCTGCTGCACGAGATTGTCGAGATCCTTCGAGTGGCCCTTCTTCTCGAACAGGATCATCGAGATGCCACTCCGTGCGCGAAGCGGCAGCAAGCGCGGGAACTGATCTCGTCGGTGTTCGAGAATCTCGCGAAGCCGTCGCTCGAACTCGACTGTTTCGCCGCGCTCGGGCAGCGTGCCCAAGTTGAAGATGTATGGGCAGTGAGACAGGCGTGCACTTGCGTGCTTCCATACGCCGAATCGATCGACGGGGAATTCCGTGAATAGCGACGAGAAGACAAGGTCCACGTGGTGCTGTTGTTGAGCCTGATCGAGGTAGTCGATCTGACTGGCAATCTGCCGGAACCGAGCTTGCTGCGTCTTTACCGCGGGGTCGAACGTACGCTGGTAGTCCACCAACTCATCGCGCTCGAAGCCAGCGTCGAACATAGATACGTCTTGCGTTCCGTAGACCGCCTTGAACGGATCCCACCTCTCCTCAAGCGTCTGCGCGACGCGGAGATCATCGAGCACACTCGCCTTCGGTTGCGCGGTAATCCAGATCTCCGCGCCTCGACGTTCTCGCTGAGCGATCCATGGAGGGGCATCGTCTCCCCAGAAAGCGGCGAGAGTCTCCACATCAAGGTGTGGACGACCAACCCGAGCGAAGAGCAGCTTGACCTGCCGGTCATCCTTGTAGACCAGCTCGGTGAGTTCGTCGAGGAGCCACTTACACGCGTTGTCGATCCTGGGCCCGTTGCGCGAGGCGCTACTAACGAAGATGTCGAGGGCGATGTCCGCTCGTGGCTTTGGCCAGTTTGTCCGACCCCGCGCATACCGCGCGAGCGCGTCCGTTTCGAAGTAGTTTCGAAGCATCTGCCGCGCTTTCTCGCGCGAGGCCCGTCGCGTCTTCTTGGTTGGCGCTTCCGTCGGAATCGTCACACGAAGCGACGCCATCCTTCGCCGATGCAGTCGCAGGTACTCGCCCGCGTCGGTCCGCCAGAAGTGCGTCACGATGCGATCCTGACGGCGCATCGGACCGGGAGCAACCGCGGCCACAGGCACCGCACGATCCCGTCCCGCGAACGCGGCGCCTCCGAGGGCGCGAGTCTCCGAGTGGTCACACGGGCGAGCCGCTCTGACCACGACTAACGGTGGGACTTCCGTGCTCCCGCACCCGGCGCGAGTCACAGCAGCACCAAACCCCAG
>NZ_LMPK01000003.1:81944-82953 GCF_001423825.1 Microbacterium sp. Leaf351 | reverse complement strand
CCTAAAAGAGGGCGCTGATCTGGGATAAAAATGGCGGTGACGGTGGGATTTGAACCCACGGTAGGGGGTTACCCTACACAACTTTTCGAGAGTTGCACCTTCGGCCGCTCGGACACGTCACCGCCGACGAGTGTACGTGAGGGCGACGGATGCCGCCAATCGGCGCCCGTCTGACGCTGCCGTCTCAGGCGACGCGGGCTGCGACATCCGAGACGATGTCGACCACCCGCGCGGGCTCGTCGATGCCGACGGAGAACACGTAGGTCGCTGTGAAGCCGAGGCCGGCGAGCGCCTCCACCCGCTCGGCGACGTCGTCGACGGTCGAGGCCGGGGAGACCGCGATCATGGCGGTCTTCTCGATCGTGTCGTAGTCGCGGCCGACGGCGTCGCAGTGGCCGCGCAGCACGTCGAGCTTGTGCGCGGGCACCTCGAGGTCTGCCATCGCCGACAGGTTGCAGGCGTCGGCATGCTCGGCGACGAGGCGCAGCGTCTTCTTCTCCCCGCCGCCGCCGATCATGAGGTAGGGCTTGGTGATGTTCTGCGGCGAGTTGATGGTGCGCTCGAGCTGCCAGATCCTGCCCTCGAACGGCCCGTCGTCGTCCGACCACATCTGCGCGCAGATCTGCAGGGTCTCCTCGAGCTCGCGGAAGCGCTGCGCGACCGGCGGGAACGGGAACCCGAGCCCGACGCACTCCTGCTCGTTCCAGGCGGCACCGATGCCGAGCCCGACGCGACCGCCTGAGAGCACGTTGAGCGTGGAGATCTGCTTCGCCAGCAGCGACGGATGCCGGTAGATCACGCCCGTGACGAGAGTGTGGAGCAGCACCTTCTCCGTGTGGGCCGCGATGAAGCCGAGCGTCGCGTACGCCTCGAGCATCTCGTGATCCTCCGGGCCGATACCGTGCAGTTGCCAGAAGTGGTCCATGACGGTCAGTCGCTGGATGCCGGCGGCCTCCGCATTGCGCACGTGCGCCGCGAGCGCAGGGCCGAGCTGGGCGGGTCCGGTCTT
>NZ_LMPK01000003.1:80327-81917 GCF_001423825.1 Microbacterium sp. Leaf351 | reverse complement strand
CCGTCTGGTCGATTAACACGGTGCGAACCGGGGGCACGGGGCATCCGTCACTGCCAGACTGACCCCGTGAGCGCGATCGAGAACTCGAAGGTCACCATCGTCGGCGCGGGAGCGGTCGGGTCGAGCGCCGCCTACGCCGCCCTCATCCGCGGGTCGGCGCGGCACGTCGCCCTGTACGACGTCGCGACCGAGAAGGTCGAGGCCGAAGTGCTCGACCTACAGCACGGCACCCAGTTCACCGGGTCGAGCGACATCATCGGCGGCAGTGACGTGAGCGTCGCCGAAGGCTCGCACGTCGTGGTGATCACGGCCGGCGCGAAGCAGAAGCCGGGGCAGACGCGCATCGAACTGGCCGGCGTGAACGCCGGCATCCTGCGCACGATGATGCCGCAGCTGCTCGAGGTCGCCCCCGACGCCATCTACGTCATCGTCACGAACCCGTGCGACGTGCTGACAGTGCTCGCGCAGGAGGCCACCGCCCTGCCGCCCGAGCGGATCTTCGCCTCCGGCACCGTGCTCGACACGTCCCGGCTGCGGGTGCGGCTCGCGCAGCGCGCCGGGGTGTCGCCGTCGAGCGTGCACGCCTACATCGTCGGCGAGCACGGCGACACCGAGTTCCCGCTGTGGTCGTCGGCCACGATCGGCACCGTGCCGATCCTCGACTGGCAGAGCGCGGGCCACCCGCCGATGACCGTCGACGAGCTCGACCAGATCGCCGTGGAGGTGCGCGACGCGGCCTACAAGGTGATCCAGGGCAAGGGCGCGACCAACTACGCGATCGGCCTGTCGAGCGCCCGCATCATCGAGGCGATCCTGCGCGACGAGCACGCCGTGATGCCCGTCTCGACCGTGCTGAGCGACTTCCACGGCGTCGATCGGGTCGCGCTCTCGGTGCCGTCGATCGTGAGTTCCCGTGGGGCGGTGCCGGTGCGCGAGAGCGCGTTCTCGCCCAGCGAGCTGGGCCTGCTGCGCCGCTCGGCCGACGCGCTCGGCGCCGTCGCCGCCTCGCTGCGATAGTCGCCGCGCCGGTCACCGCGCGGGGCGCCGATGTCGCACCCGCGACCTAACCTGGACGCATGCCGACCCGCAAGGCCGCTCCGCCCGCCTACCGCTGCACCGAGTGCGGGTGGACGACGGCGAAATGGGCCGGCCGCTGCGCCGAATGCCAGCAGTGGGGCACGGTCGTCGAGGCCGCCACCGAGACGGGCATCGTGCGGCAGGTCAGCGCGACCGCGCCGACGCGCTCGGCGCGACCGATCACGACGATCGACACCCGCGACGCCCCGCGACGCACGAGCGGGGTGGCCGAATTCGACCGTGTGCTCGGCGGCGGACTCGTGCCCGGGGCGGCGATCCTCCTCTCCGGCGAGCCCGGCGTCGGCAAGTCGACGCTGCTGCTCGAGGTCGCCGCGCAGAGCGCCCGCGCAGGCCGACGCGTGCTCTACGCGAGCGGCGAGGAGTCGACCGCTCAGGTGCGACTGCGGGCCGAGCGCACCGGCGCGCTGCACGACGAGCTCTACCTCGCCAGCGAGACCGACCTCGCCACGATCCTCGGCCACATCGACGAGACCCGACCCGACCTCGTCATCG
>NZ_LMPK01000003.1:80047-80291 GCF_001423825.1 Microbacterium sp. Leaf351 | reverse complement strand
CCTGCCGATCATCATCGTCGGCCATGTCACGAAAGACGGCCAGGTGGCCGGGCCGCGCATCCTCGAGCACCTCGTCGACGTCGTCTGCCACTTCGAGGGCGACCGGCAGACCTCGCTGCGGTTCGTGCGCGCGCTCAAGAACCGCTTCGGCCCCACCGACGAGGTCGGATGCTTCGACATGACCGGATCGGGCATCGTCGAGGTCGCCGACCCCAGCGCCCTGTTCCTCGGCACCGGCGCCCCC
>NZ_LMPK01000003.1:79126-80000 GCF_001423825.1 Microbacterium sp. Leaf351 | reverse complement strand
GGTCAGCGGGGTCGATGCGTCTCGCGTGGCGATGGTGCTCGCGGTGCTCGAACGGCGCGCGGGCGTCAAGCTCTCGGACTGCGACGTCTACGTCTCGACGGTCGGCGGGGTGCGCCTCACCGAGCCGGCGGCCGACCTCGCGATCGCGATCGCCGTCGCGGGGGCCGTCCGCGAGAGCGCCGTGCCCCGACAGGTCGCCGCGATCGGCGAGCTGAGCCTCGCAGGCGAGATCCGTCACGTCACCCAGGCGCCGCAACGCCGCAGCGAGGCCGAGCGCCTCGGCTACCGCACCGTGCTCGACGCGTCGGTCGGCACGATCGCGAAGGCCCTGCGGCATCCGTCGCTCATCGCCGCCCGCACGCGCGACGAGGGCGAACCAGGGTTCTGAGCGGCGCCGCGGCGGGCGGGCGCTCGGGCGCGGCGGTACCGCGCTCTCGCAGCGATCGCGGCTCGCGGTCGCGCCGCGCTCAGGCCTCGAGCGCCGCGATCAGATCGTCGGGTGTCGCCTGCATGGGATGCGGCCCGGCGATGTCGAAGAACACCGTCGTCAGCTCGTCACGGTGCGCCCGGAGGAAGAGGAGCAGGGCGGCCGGTGACTGCAGCGCCACCTCCTTCGGCAGCGTGGCCGGCTTGTGCGCCGCGTCGCTGAACAGCAGCAGCGCGACATTGCCGTTCGCCGGGTCGCGGTAGGTCCACACCTCGCCGACGTCGAGGGGGTTGTCCCGCGCACCGGGTCGCATGAGCGGCACCACTGTCGGGCCATGACGCAGCGCGAACGCGACGGCCGCGACATCCTGCGTCTGCAACGCGTCGCTCAGCTGCGTGTTGCGGAACTCGGCCTGCGCGCTCGACGCCTTCTTCTTGCCCGGCATCC
>NZ_LMPK01000003.1:78638-79103 GCF_001423825.1 Microbacterium sp. Leaf351 | reverse complement strand
CCGCGACGAGGTAGTCCTCCCCCGCCGTCTCGATGCCCTGCACGAGACCGTCGGCGCTGCGAGCCGAGACGACGAGACCGTCACCGACCCGGTCGATGCCCTGGTGGTGGTAGCTGAGAATGCTCGTGCCACCGGCGCCGAGCGCATCGGCGAGCCGCGTCCCGGGCTCGACTGTCGCCTCGCCGCGGGCGAACACTCCGCCGCCGATCTGGTACCGCGAATCGCCGAGCACGTCGGGCAGGTGCTGATGCAGGGTGCCGCCGAAGGCGACGTTGATCAGCTGCAGTCCGCGGCAGATGCCGAACACCGGGATGCCGCGGCGTCGCGCCCCCGCGAGCAGAGCCAGCTCCCACGCGTCCCGGTCTTCGCGCGGCCGATCGGTGGTCGGATGCGGTGCCTGTCCGTATCGCGCCGGGTCGACGTCGAGGCCCCCGGTGATCACGAGCGCGTCGATGCCGTCGAGCG
>NZ_LMPK01000003.1:78415-78579 GCF_001423825.1 Microbacterium sp. Leaf351 | reverse complement strand
AGGGCGCGCGAAGGTCCCAGATGTCCTGCTGGATGCGCTCGAGGTAGGTCGTGAGCCCGATGACGGGCGGGCGGCCTGCGGGTGCGGCGGTCATACCGAGAATCCTGGCACCCCTGCGACCCGTCGCCGCGCGGCGGCGGGACCGGTCAGTTCAGCTGGAACGA
>NZ_LMPK01000003.1:77064-78378 GCF_001423825.1 Microbacterium sp. Leaf351 | reverse complement strand
GCTGTTGCACGTGTCGACGGACGATCGGGTGCGGTCCCAGGTGAGCGGGCTCGCACTCTGCACACTCTGCCCGGCGGTGAGGGTCACGACCTGATCGCTCGGGTCGGTCTGGCAGTCGGTGGAGCGCCACCAGGTGTCGGAACCGCTCGTGATCGTGAACACCTGCTGCGCGGAGCCGACGTTGATGGTGCAGTCGACGCCTGATGTGTTGGTCAGCTTGATCGACAGCTTCGGGTTCTGCCCCGACGCGTACGAGGTCTGGTCGACGACCGGGTCGACAGTCACCTCGTTCGCCGTGCAGGCGCCCGGCGTCCCGCCGGGAGTCGGAGTGGATGCCGCGGCCCCCGGTGTCGCCGCACCGGGAGGCGCAGACGGGCTGGCCGCGCCGGTCGCAGCGGGCGAATCGACAGGGGAGAGAGACGAGGACGACTGCGGCGCCCCGCGCCACGGCTGGGCGATGACGACGAAGACGACCGCGGCGATGACGACCACCAGCACGAACAGCACGGCCAGGCGCCGGCGCCGATAGACGGCGCGCGAGTGCCGACGACGGCGGAGCGGCGGGATGGTCACCGTTCCAGGCTAGGCGGCGGGTCGACGGCGACGCGACGCCCGCGCCGGGGGCCGCGGCATCCGTGCGTCGCGACCGGGACGGGTCAGAGGTTCTTGAGCATGCGCGTGTTGCCGAGGGTGTTCGGCTTCACGTGCGCGAGGTCGAGGAACTCGGCCACACCCTCGTCGGGACTGCGCACGAGCTGCGAGTAGACGTCGTTGTCGACGACGTGCTCGCCGATGGGCGCGAAGCCGCGACGGGTGAAGAAGTCGACCTCGAAGGTGAGGCAGAACAGGCGCGTGAGGCCGAGCCGGCGGGCGTGCTCCTCCAGGGTCTCGACGACCGCACGGCCGACGCCGGTGTGCAGCCACGGGTCGGCCACGATGAGAGTGCGCACCTCGCCGAGGTCCTCCCACATGACGTGCAGAGCACCGCACGCGATGACCTCGCCCTCGGCGTCGACGGCGACGACGAACTGCTGCGTGGCCTCGTAGAGCACGACGAGGTCTTTGCCGAGCAGGATGCGACGCTGCACGTACGGCTCGAGCAGGCGATGGATGGCGCGCACATCGGCGGTGCGCGCACGGCGGATCTCGAACGATCCGGTGTTGACGGGGGACGCTCCGGAGGATGCGGCGTCGGTCATGCTGACCACAGTAGACCGCACACCCCGTGGCATCCGGGCGTACCGGCGTCACCGGTGTTGACTCGTGCCATGTCGATCGTCGAGAAGGGCGCCGCGCTGCGCGCGCTGCACACCG
>NZ_LMPK01000003.1:76272-77046 GCF_001423825.1 Microbacterium sp. Leaf351 | reverse complement strand
CCCGCGCGATCGCGACGGCCAGTCACGCGATCGCGGCAGCTTTCGGCTACGACGACGGGGAGCGGATCCCGCTCGAGCTGCACCTCGCCACCGTCGAGCGCATCGTCGCGTCGACCACGCTGCCGGTGACCGCCGACCTCGAGGCCGGCTACGGCGACCCCGCGGCAACCGTGCGCCGCGCGATCGACGTGGGCGTGGTGGGCGCGAACCTCGAGGACGAACTGCGACCGCTCGCGGCGGCGAGCGCGGCGGTCGCGGCGGCTGTCGAGGCGGCGGATGCCGCGGGCGTGCCGTTCTCCCTCAACGCCAGAACGGATGCGTTCCTGCGCGCCGAGGGCCGTGGCCGTGCGGAGTCGCTGGCCGACGCGATCACCCGTGGGCGCGCCTACCTCGCGGAGGGCGCCACCTGCGTGTTCGTGCCCGGCGTGCTGGACGAGCCCGAGGTGCGCGAGCTCGTCGCCGCGTTCGGGCCCGGAAGGCTCAGCGTTCTCGCCGCTCCGGGGTCGCTCCCGCTCCCCGTGCTCGCCGCGCTCGGCGTCGCCCGCGTCTCGTTCGGTCCGTGGCCGCAGCGTGCCGCCCTCACGGCGCTCGACCGGCTCGTCGACGAGGTCGCGGACGACGGGCTCCCCGTCGGCATCCGCCCCCTCGTCTGAGACCCGGCTCCGCACCCGATCACGATCCGGTGACGGCGGGCGTTCTTCAGCGGGGGCACAGCATGCCCCTCGGTACCCTGAAAGGCGTGCCTTCCCCACAATCCTGCCGATCCGTCGCGCT
>NZ_LMPK01000003.1:73958-76253 GCF_001423825.1 Microbacterium sp. Leaf351 | reverse complement strand
ACCGAGTCGGTGCGCGAGGTCATCGTCGTGCGGGCGCTCACCTCCGACGGCGAAGGCTGGGGCGAGATCGTCACGCAGGAGGCGCCGCTCTACTCGAGCGAGTACACGCAGGGCGCGTGGGACGTGGCGCGCCGCTTCCTGATCCCGGCGCTGCTCGACCGTCACCGCCTCGCCCCCGAGGAGGTCGCCGGCACGCTCGCCCCCATCGTCGGCCACCGCATGGCCAAGGCCGGCCTCGAGCTCGCCGTTCTCGACGCGTCGCTGCGCAGCGAGGGCCGCTCACTCGGTGAGCGCCTGGGCGCCGTCGTGCCGCGGATCCCCTCGGGCGTCTCGGTGGGCATCCAGCGCGACGCGTCGACGCTCGTCGACACCGTCGCCGGCTACCTCGCCGAGGGTTACCGCCGCATCAAGATCAAGATCAAGCCGGGCCGCGACGTCGCCGACACCGCAGCGGTACGCGACGCGTTCGGCGACATCCCCCTGCAGGTCGACGCGAACTCCGCCTACACGCTCGCCGACATCGACACGCTCGTCGAGCTCGACCGCTTCGACCTGCTGCTCATCGAGCAGCCCTTGCGGGAGGACGACCTGGTCGACCACGCCACCCTCGCCGAGCGCCTGTCGACGCCCGTCTGCCTCGACGAGTCGATCACCTCGTTCAAGGCCGCCGGCGACGCGCTCGCGCTGGGCGCGGCATCCGTCATCAACATCAAGGCCGGACGCGTGGGCGGCTACCTCGAGGCGGTGCGCATCCACGACCTGTGCCGCAACGCCGACGTGCCGGTGTGGTGCGGCGGCATGCTCGAGACGGGCATCGGCCGCGCCGCGAACGCCGCCCTCGCCGCGCTCCCCGGCTTCACCCTGCCCGGCGACGTGTCGGCCTCGAACCGCTTCTACACGCAGGACATCGTGCGCGACCCCATCACCCTCGTCGACGGGCACGTCGACGTTCCCACCGGCCCCGGCCTCGGCATCGAGATCGATCCGGTCGCCCTCGACGAGTTCACCGTCCTGCGCGAGGAGGTGCGCCGATGATCCGGATGCCGCGCCTCGCCGCCACGGCCCTCGTCGCCGTCGCCGCGATCGGCCTCCTCTCCGGCTGCGCCGGCCGCGCCGTCGCGCACCCGGCGCCGTCGGCGACCGCGCTGCCGACGGGCATCACCGCGTGGCTCGCGACGTCGCCCGAGACGGCGCCGAGCATCGTCACCTCGACAAGCGGCCAAGAGGCCTACCTCGTGGTGCGCAACGACACCACCCAGCCGATCGTCATCAACCGGGTGCGCATCGACGACCCCCGCTTCCTCGGCCTCGGCTACCGCGTAGGCGCCGTCTCCAGCTCGGTCGCCGCCGGTGAGGAGGCGCGCATCGCCGTGCAGCTTCCGGAGATGATCTGCGACGAGACGGGCAGCGCTGCCACGGCGGCCGCCGAGGCCCTGACGGACGCCTCCCCGCGCGCCACGCCCGCGGCGACCAGCGCCGCCAGCGCCACCGTGTCGGTCGGATTCGCCCTCGGGGCGGCCGTCGGCGTCGCCTACACGCCGCTCGACGACCCGAACGGCGTCCTCGACTCCGCCTACGCCGCCCAGTGCGGCGCCCGCTGACGATTAGACTCGGGGGATGCCGCCGGCCCGCGGCATCCGCGATTTCTCGCACTCTCCCCCTCCGACCATTGGAGCCACCGTGGCCGTGCAGTCCCGCCTCGACAAAGTGATCGCCCTCGCCCGCCACCGCGGGTTCGTGTTCCAAGCGGGCGAGATCTACGGCGGATCCCGGTCCGCATGGGACTACGGACCCCTCGGCACCGAGCTGAAGGAGAACATCCGTCGGCAGTGGTGGCAGACGTTCGTGCGCGGTCGCGCCGACATGGTCGGCCTCGACTCGTCGATCGTGCTGCCCAAGCAGGTGTGGGAGGCGTCGGGTCACGTCGCGACGTTCACCGACCCGCTGGTGGAGTGCCTGAGCTGCCATAAGCGCTTCCGAGCCGACAATCTGCTCGAGGACTTCGAGGCCCGCAAGGGCCGCCCGGCCGAGAACGGCCTCGCCGATGTGCCGTGCCCGAACTGCGGCACCAAGGGTCAGTACACCGAGCCGCGTGCGTTCTCGGGTCTGATGAAGACCTACGTCGGCGTCGTCGACGACGAGTCGGGCCTGCAGTTCCTGCGCCCGGAGACCGCGCAGGGCATCTTCGTCAACTTCGCGAACGTGCTCACCGCGAGCCGCAAGAAGCCGCCGTTCGGCGTCGGCCAGATCGGCAAGGCGTTCCGCAACGAGATCACCCCCGGCAACTTCATCTTC
>NZ_LMPK01000003.1:60765-73840 GCF_001423825.1 Microbacterium sp. Leaf351 | reverse complement strand
GGGGCGAGCTCATGGGCATCGCGAACCGCACCGACTTCGACCTCGGCAACCACTCGACCGCGTCGGGCCAGTCGCTCACGTACTTCGACCAGGCGTCGGGCGAGAAGTACACGCCTTACGTCATCGAGCCCTCCTTCGGCCTCACGCGGTCGATGATGGCGTTCCTCGTCGACGCCTACGTCGAGGAGGAGGTGCCGAACGCGAAGGGCGGCACCGACGTGCGCACGGTGCTCAAGCTCGACCCGCGCCTCGCCCCCGTCAAGGTCGCGGTGCTGCCGCTGTCGCGCAATGAGAACCTCTCGCCGCTCGCGCGTGAGGTCGCCGACGATCTGCGCGGTGCGTGGAACGTCGACTTCGACGACGCCGGCGCGATCGGTCGCCGCTACCGCCGCCAGGACGAGATCGGCACGCCGTTCTGCGTCACCGTCGACTTCGACTCCCTCGAGGACAGGGCGGTCACTGTGCGCGAGCGCGACACGATGAGCCAGGAGCGGGTGCCGCTCGAGGCCCTGCACGGCTACCTGGCCGAGCGGCTGCGCGGCGCCTAGGCTCCGGATGCCGCGCCCCTCCCCTCTCGCGCAGTCGGTGCCACCCAGCGGCATCCGTCGCATTTTCGAGCTCGCCCAGACGCTCGACGACGTGATCGCACTGTCGGTCGGGGAGCCGGAGGTCGCTGTCGCCCCGCACGTGCTCGCCGCGGGGGCGGATGCGTGGGAGCAGGATGTCACCAACTACACCGCGAACTCGGGCATCGCGCCGCTGCGCGCGGCACTGGCCGCGAAGCTCGCGTCGTTCAACGGCTACACCGGCGGTGCGGATCACGTGCACGTCACGGCAGGCGGATCGCAGGCGCTGCATCTCGCGATGACGCTGACCCTGTCGCCGGGCGACGAGATCCTCATTCCCGACCCCGGCTACTCGACGTTCGCGATGGCGCCGCGGCTCGTCGGCGCCGTGCCGGTGCCGTACACGCTGACGGTGGCCGACGCGTTCGTGCCCGACGTCGACCGGCTCGACTCGCTCGTCACCGAGCGCACGCGGGTGCTGCTGGTCAACAGCCCGTCGAACCCGCTCGGCGTCGTGTACCCGCCGGAGGTGGTGGACGCACTGGTCGCGTTCGCCCGCCGTCATGACCTGTGGATCATCAGCGACGAGGTCTACGAGTACCTCACGTTCGGGCTGCCGTTCACGAGCGTGCTCGCGGCCGCCCCTGAGCGCACCGTCGGTGTGTTCTCGCTCTCCAAGACCTACGCGCTCACCGGCGCGCGCATCGGCTACCTCGTGACGCCGCCGCCGCTCACGCCCCTGTTCGGTCCGGCGAACGAGGCGATCGTCAGCTGCGTCAACGCGCCCGCGCAGTACGCGGCGCTCGCGGCGGTGACAGGCCCGCAGGACGCGGTCGAGGCCGCCCGCGCGACCTATGCCGCGAACCTCGCCGCCGCCCGCGAGCTGCTCGATGCCCGCGGCATCCCATACCTGCGCTCCGACGGCGCGTTCTACCTCTGGATCGATGTGTCCCACGCCTCGGGCGGCGACGTGTCCAGCTGGGCGGAGCGGTTCCTCGTCGCCGAGCGGGTGGCCGTGGCACCGGGGTCCGCGTTCGGCGCGGCCGGCGAAGGGTGGGTGCGCGTCTGCTACGCCGGTCGCGTCGAGCCGCTGCTCACCGGGCTGTCACGCCTGCCGCAGCCCTAGCGCGCGGCGCCCGCCGCCGGGCGGCCCGCCGCCCGGCGGCCCACCGCGCGGCCCGCTGCCGCACGGCACGTTCCGCGACGTACGGCGCCGCGCGCACCGCGCAACGAGCCGTCTCACCGACCTCGACCGGCTTGACCGGCTCGGCGCCACCGCGGCCCACGGCCCACGCGCGCGGCCCACGGCGCGCGGCCGCACGGCCGCACGGCCACCCGACGGACCGCAGCAGCACCACGCGCTGTCGCACGGCACGTTGCGCGGCGCACGGCCGCGCGCGCGTCGCGCAACGTGCCGTCCCACCGACCTCGGGCGGCTCGGGCGGCGACCGGCGACCGGCGGCCGCCGGACCGCGGCCAGCGTGCCGCGCCGCCGACGGGCACGGATGCCGCCGGTCAGTGCGCGTACGTGCCGTGGATGATCGCGCGGCCGAGGGTCTGGAACGCCAGCTGGAACGAGGCGACGGCGGGTGAGGCATCCTCGTCGATGCCGAGGGTCGGCGCCCCGACCGCGTGCACGACGAAGAAGTAGCGGTGCACCTGGTCGCCGGCAGGCGGCGCGGCACCCATGAATCCCGGCTGGCCGGCGTCGTTGCGCAGATGGAAGGCACCCTCCGGCAGCGCGGCCGCCGCGGCGCCGCGCTCGAGCGAGGTCACCGAGGCAGGAAGATCGACGAGCATCCAGTGCCAGAACCCCGACGGGGTGGGCGCGTCGGGGTCGTAGCACGTCACGACGTACGACTGGGTGCCCTCGGGGGCGCCCGACCAGCTGAGCTGCGGCGAGGTGTTGCCGAACTCGGCGACCTGCGCGTCGTCGAGCGGGGCGCCGTCGGTGATGTCGGCGCTCGTGACGGTGAAGGCCGGCACGGCGGGCAGCAGCGGGTACGGGTCGGGGGTGACGGGGCGTTCGAGGCTCATGCCCCCACGCTACGTCGCGCCGGCTCCGCGCGCACCGGGGTCGCGGGTCGAGACATCCGCCGTTCGGCCTGTGCACAGTGCCGTTCGGGGGCATCGCGCCCGGTAACGTCGAGCGCGCCGGACGCTGATCGGGGGGAGAGACATGACGGATGCCGCGGGCTCCCTCGTCGTCGCGGTCGTGATCGTCGCGACGCTCGTCGTCGTGGCCGCGACCCTGCACGCGTGGTACGCGGCGGGGCTGTCGCGGGTCTTCCGGGCGGTCGACGCGGACGGCTGGCGGGCCTGGATCCCGGTGGGCAACGAGGCCGAGCTGCTGCGCCTGGCCCGGTTCGAGCCGGCGCTCGCGGTGCTCGCATTCGTCCCGGTCGTAAACGTCTACGGCTACGTCGTACACGTGAGGGCGGTACACCGCGTCGGTGCCCGCTTCGGACTCGGCGTCGGCACGACGGTGATCGGCGCCCTCCTCCCACCGGTCTGGGCGATGGTCGTCGGCGCCCGCGCCCCGCTCCCACCCGCCGAAGTACGCACCCCTTCCGACGACGAGGACGATGACACGCCCGCGGTGATGGTCGGCCTGATCGGCGAGCGTGTGCCGGCGGCCGATGCCGCTCCCCTCCCCGCTCCCCCCGGGGGCTCGCCGCTCGCTGCCCCCGGCGCCACTCCGCTCGCCCCCGCCGGCCCCCCGCGGGCGCACGCCGCCGGGGTGCCGACGGTCGCGGCTCCCGCCGCCCAGACACCTCCCGCATCCGAATCTGCCGCCGAGGTGGTCGACGCGGTTCCCGCCTCGCACGACCTGCCGTCGGTGCTCCCCACCGACGTCGCCGATCTGCCGCTCCGCCGACGCTCACGGCGTTCCGTGGCACCCGGCGACGGAACGACGGCGGCCGCCTGGTGGATCGTCACCGCCGACGGGGAGCGGTACGCGGTGGCGTCCGATCGGGTCATCATCGGCCGTCATCCGTTCGGTGACGAGGCCGGGGTGCAGTACCTCGCCATCGCGGACGCGACCCGCACCGTGTCGACGCAGCACGCCGCGCTGCGCCTCATCGCGGGCCGGTGGTCACTGAGCGACATCGGGTCGACGAACGGCACGAGCGTCGTCGACGCCCGCGGATCCGTGCAATCGCTGGCCGCGCACACGGTGGCCGAGATCACGGGCGAGTTCCGCCTCGGCGACATGGCGCTGCGACTCGAACCGGGCCACTGACGCGATCCGGCGGATGCCGCCAATCACCGCCCGCCCGGCGGATCTCCGTAGAGCCCGTGGCTCGCGTGTGCTGCCGGCAGCGACGACGTCCCCTCGTGTGGTCCGGCACGCCGCCGTCTGCGCAGCACCGCGAGGGTGCCGACGATCGCGAGCGCGGCAGCGACCAGGACCGCGATGATCACCCCGACGAACACCGCCTCGCTGTTCGCAGGGGGCCGAGCGGTGACGCTCACCGCGGCGGAGGGCGTCTCGCTGACGACCGGCTCCGCCGACACGAAAGGGCTCACCGGCCCGCGTACGCCCGCACCCGGCACCATCACGAGCGCCTCGTACGGCTGGATCGTTCCCCATCCCGCGGCATCCGTGCGCTGGTCGGGATTCGCGCGCACAGCGGTCACCTCGAGGCGATAGGCCCACTGAGCCGGCGTCTCCTGCGGGTAGGCCGCAGCGACGAGCGCCGCCGCCGCCGACACGTAGGCGGTCGCGAAGCTCGTGGCGGGCTTGTCGGAGACGTAGATGCAGTCGCCGCCCTGGGTGGAGGTGGTGAGGATGTCCTGGCCGGGCGCAGCCAGGGCGACGTGCGGCCCGTGGATGCTCGCGTCCGTCACGACACCGCTGAGGTCGGTCGCCGCGACGCCGACGGCCCCCGGATCGCCCGCCGGGTAGCGCGCACCGTCGGCGGCATTCTCCTCGATGGCGAGCTGGTTGTCGCGGTTTCCCGAGCTCGCGACGACGAGGCTGCCCCGGGATGCCGCGTATGCCACCGCATCCCGCAGACCGGCGTCATCGGTCGCGGTGCTCATCGAGACGTTGATGATCTGCGCGCCGTTGTCGGCGGCGGTGCGGATGCCCGCGGCGAGACGGGCGACCGAGGGGCCGAATCCCGCTTTCACCTGGTCGGACTCGGTGCCGGCGAACACCCGCACGGACAGGATGCGCGCCGCCGGGGCGAGGCCCTCGACACCGGAGCCGTCGAGGGGGCGCGCGGCGATCTGACCTGCGATCGCGGTGCCGTGGCCGTTGAGGTCCGCGTTCGCACCGGCGCCGTCACCGACGAGGTCGATCGCGCCGACCATCGCGCCATCGAGGTGCGGGTTCGCCGCGACCCCCGAGTCGACGACGGCGACGGTGACTCCTGCGCCCTGCGTGATCTGCCAGGCATCACCGCTCTGCAGCACGCCGAGCGCCTTCACCGGGTCGGTTATGCGCGTCGAGGCGGTGCACTCCCCGGTGTCGGTCGCGAGCGGGCGCGCCAACGCGGCATCCGTTCGTCCCATCGCCGCCGCAGGCGTCGCCGCGGCCAGCAGCGCCGCTCCGAGCGCGACGCCGACGACCGCACGGATGCCGCGGCCCGCCGTCACGGGGCCCCGGTCGCCGTCGGGCTCGGCGAGAGCTGCTGCCCCTCGGTGCCCCCGCCGGCCCCGAACTCGGTCAGCGCCGGCCCGGTGAGGAAGAACGGGATCCAGGCTTTGGTGACCGTCGTCACGTCGGTCGCCTGGTAGCCGAGACGCTGGAGGGTCTGCTCGGTGGCGCCCGGCAGCGCGTAGGCGGTGCCGGTCGCGTCGATGAGGGTGTCGAGGCCGCTCGACTGATCGCCGCGCCCGGCGGCGTTGACGAGCGCACCGTGACCGGCGGCGACACTCACTCCCGCCGGAGCCGGCAGGCTCGCGGCGCGGGCGGCCAGCACGGTGCGCGTCGCCTGTCCGTCGCTCGCGAGCAGCGCGCAGGGCCGCGACGCCGCGTCGAGGGGGGTGAATCCCGCGGCGGGCCAGTCGGCGCCACCCGCCGGCTCCTTCGCGGTCGGGAGTCCCGAGCTCACCGACTGGGGAACGTCCTTCACGTCGGTGGCCTTCGCCCCGCTGCCGAGCTGGTACAGCTGCCACGCGAGCGGGCTGAGCGGGGCGAGAGTGTGATCCGACTGCACCAGGAAGCGATCGTCCTCGGCGCTCCCCGAGTAGTGGATGACGTCCCCGACGCGCAGGGTCGTGCCGAGCACCTGGTCGCCCGCGTCCGTCACGGTCAGTGGAGCAAGCGGGGCCCCCGGAGTGAAGAGATTGAGCCAGTCGACGCTCACCGCGCGCGGCGTGCTCGCCGCGATCCCGGCGGCGCGCAGCACGGCGTCGCCCGACGCGGCATCCACGAGGTGACTCGTCCCGCCTGCGACGACGTACCGGCCGCCGGCCGCGTCGACCACGATGGCCCGGTCTGTCGCGGTGGCCGCCGGTGCCTCGCCGAGCTGTACGGCGATGCCGGCGGCGTCGGCGAGGCAGGCCGTCCAGCCGGTGTCGATGAGAGCGGATGCCGCAGGCACCTGATCGGGCGCGCCCACGATGCCGACGGTCGAGCCGAGGGGGATGTCGGCGAGGTTCGACTGACTCGTGTTGATGACGTCGAACTGCCCGGCCGGCATCAGCAGACGCGCACTGGCGGTGTTGAGCACAGGGTGCAGCACGCCGTCGACGGTGACGTAGCGCGCGCCGGTGTCCTTCGCGATGATGAGCTTGCCGTTCTGCCAGCCGCTCGGGAGCCCCGGCTGGATGAGCCCGTAGAACACTCCGGCGAGCACGACCGCGGCGGTGAGGGCGATCGCGGCGATGACGGCGCGCAGTGGCGCGGCGGGCTCGAGCTCCTTCCCCTCGGGGGCACCGCTCGTGAACGCCGTGAGCAGGCGGCGGCGCGAGAAGTTCTGCGCCTCGATCAGGTCGCTCTTGGTCGCCACGCGGTCAGACCCATCCGCCGGCGATCACCCCGAGCGGCAGCAGCACCGCCAGGATGATCAGCTCGATCGTGTCGGCGACCCGTGCGAGCCGGGTGCGCGCGCGCGGCGCGAGCACCGTGATCGTCACGACGACCGCGGTGGCGATGATGAGCGCGACGAGGAGGACGAGGCGAAGCGCCGGCTGGCCGACGGTCACCGTGATACCCGTGACGGCGAGGCCGACGGTGCCGAGCGCCATGATCGCGAGCACCGCGCTGCGCGCGTAGGACTGGCGCGACGGGAACATCATGCCGAGGAACGCGAGTGCGCACAGCGCGGCGCCGGCCGCGTTCGCGGCCGCCACGAGCGGTGTCGCGGCGAGCGCGACGATGCCCAGCGCGAGACGGCTCGCGACGAGCACGCGATGGCCCGCCGCGATGCGCCGCGCAACGTCGTCACCGTCGATCGGTGTCGGCGCGGCGAACACCTCGGCGTCGCTCTGGGGCGAGATGACCCGGATGCGCGTCGAGCTGAGGGCGAGCCAGGGAAGCCCGTTGCCGAGCGTCGCCACGACCGCGACCATCACCGCGTAGACGGCGACCGCATCCACCGGCAGCACGGCGGCGAGCGTCGCAGTGACGCCGACCGCGGCGCCCGCGACGAGGGGGGCGAGCTGGATCTCGGGGCGGTCGGGTTGGAAGGCGAGTGAGGCGCCGCCGATGACGAC
Organism: Microbacterium sp. Leaf351; assembly: GCF_001423825.1. NCBI lineage: Bacteria > Bacillati > Actinomycetota > Actinomycetes > Micrococcales > Microbacteriaceae > Microbacterium > Microbacterium sp. Leaf351. The sequence goes on along the minus strand of NZ_LMPK01000003.1, from coordinate 66,605 downwards.
CGCACCGAGTCCCGCGGCCGCGAGGGGCCACGTCCAGATCTCCGTCCCCGGCACCGCGAGGAATCCGGCGAGAGCACCGAAGAGGGCCGCGGCGATGCCGAGGCCGTGCCCCGCCTCGCTCTGGCCGAGGCGGCCGACCACGGCGGAGACGGCGACGAGCACGACCGCGCCTCCCGCGGCGACGATCGCACCGAGACCCAGCCCGGGGCCGGCTGCGAGCAGCAGCGCCGCGCACACACCGAGCAGCGTGAGGGACGCGGCGAGCGCCGTGCGTGCGTTGTCCTGGAGCGACCAGGGTCTGTGCTGTGAACTGGTCGCGTCGATCACAGCCTCGACGATGTCGTCGTAGACGCGCGGCTGAGCAAGCAGACCGCCGCGGGCGAGCGTGAGCAGGTCTCCGTCGTCGACACCCTGCTCCGCCGCCCCGCGCGCGACGTCGAGCACCGTGCCGTCCGCGCGCTGCAGGGCATAGCCCGCGTGCGTCATGGTCGGATCGAGCACGCCGAGACTGCGCGCGAAGCCCGGCATCAGCTCGATGAGCGGCAGCTGAGCGGGGATGCCGATGTCGAGCCGGCGGCCCTCGCACTGCACCGACACGCGCACGAGAGCACGCGAGGCGACGACGCTCTGACTCACCGGTGCGCTCCCCCTCGTTGCCCTCATCCGCCGTGCCCGCGCACGACGCCGCCAGTGTAGCCGCGGCGTGGAAGCCCTCGAATGCGCCTGGGGATGACTGCGAGGAGCCGGATCCAGATGACAGAACTCTCATCCACGAACTATCCACAATGGCCGGATCGGGCCCCGAGCGCGGGGGCCGATGGCTACCGTCGGACCCGAGGCGCTCGATCACGGTGACGACCACCGCACGGGAGCCCCACTCCGATCCAGTCAATGAATGAAGGGGGTTGACGTGGCAGATGTGATCTCCGCCGAGGAAGGCGCGCTCAAGCGCGGAGCCGAGGCAGTGAACACCGCGAAGGCCGGCATCGACCAGCAGGTGAAGTTCGTCCGTGGCGAGATCGAGCAGGTGCGCGGCTTCTGGACCGGCGCGGCCGCCGTCGCGTACACCCAGCTCATGACCCGATGGGACGACGAGACACGCAAGCTGAACGAGGTGCTCGTGACGCTCGAGTCGGCCCTGACCGGCACCGAGCGCGACCAGTCGGCGACAGAAGAGTCCCACCAGCAGACCATCTCCGGTCTTTCGTCGATCATGGGCAGCTGACGCACGCGTCGGCAGAGAGTAAGAGGAGTCATCATGCAGTCGATGTCCGTCAAGCCCGAGCAGGTCGTCGCCCTCGCCGGGCAGATCCGCACCGGCGCCAACGGAATCAAGGCTCGGCTGGAACAGCTCGAGAACGAGGTCGGCAAGCTCCGCGCCTCGTGGAACGGTGAGGCGCAGACCGCCTACGACACCGCACAGCGCAAATGGACGCAGTCACTGACCGCGCTCAACACCCTGCTCGAGCAGATCTCCGCCAAGACCACCGAGATCTCGCAGGGCTACGTGTCATCCGACAAGTCGTCGGCAGGCCGATTCTCGCTCTGACGTTCGGGCGGTGATCGCGGGCGGGCGTCCGGTCGGCGATCACCGCCTCGCCGATGAGGGGATGCCGCGGCCACCGGCATCCGTCTCGTCACCGTCGATGAATCGATCACAGGAGGAGTCATGACCGGATCGATCAGCGCCGCCGAGGGCGCGCTGCGGCGCGGTGCGGAAGCCGTATCGGGCGCGCGGGCCGACATCGTCGACAGCATCGGTCGCGTCCGAGGCGAACTCGACCAGCTGGGCGCGTACTGGCAGGGAGACGCCGCGACGGCGTTCCAGTCGCTGGTGTCCACGTGGAGCGGGGATGCGCAGCGCCTCACCGCCGTACTCGTCGAGTTCGACGGGGCGCTGCGCGGGACCGAACGCGATCAGGCCGCGACGGAGGACGCGCACCAGCAGACCATCTCGGGCCTCGGCACCATGATGGGCGGAAGCTGACATGCACGACTTCTCGGTCGACCCGCTCGCTCTGGAGGTCAGCGCGGCGGAGCTGCGCACGGAGAGCGCCCGTATCGGCGCGATCCTCGCCGGCCTGGAGCAGGAGGTCGGTCGGCTGGAGGCGAGCTGGGACGGCGATGCCCGATCCGCCTACCAGCGGGCGCAGCGCTCGTGGAGCGCGACCTTCTCCGAGATGCGGGATCTGCTCGAGCGCATCGCCCGCGCGGCCGATCAGATGTCGGCCGGGTACGTCGAGTCCGACCGCGCCTCGGCCAAGCTCTTCCGGAACGGCTGAGACCATGACCGATCCGGCGAGGCGACGCGTTGCGGCCCGCGAACCCGAGATCGGCACGCCGTCGAGAGACCTCGCTCAGTGACCCGCCCCGTCATCGAGAGGCGGCGCATAGCCGTGATCGATGCGACGTCCCGTCACGATCTCTCCGTGCCGATCGACCGCACGGTCGCCGACGCGCTGCACGCTGCACGCATCGACCTCGACCCTGCCCGCCAGACGCTCCTCGGCCGGGGCGGAAGACAGATCGCCCCGGGGTCGCCGATCGGCGACCTCGACGACGGCGCGGTCCTCACCGTCGTCGAGACGGGTGAGCGCCGGCCCACCGCGAGGAGCGGCATGCGCCGACGGCGCGACGCCGTCGAGAGCGCCGCCCTCTGGTGGACTCTGGGCGCGCTCGGCCTGGGGGTCGCCGTGGTCGCGCTCGGCGCGCCCGACGCGATCGTCCCGTCCGCGCGGCCGGTCCTCGCCGCCGTCGCGCTCGCCGCGGCGATCGCCTCCTCGGTGCCCTGGGCGACGCGGGCGTCCCCGCGCGCGACGGGCGCGGGGAGCGCGTGGGGCCCGCTCGCGCTCGCGTTCGCCGGCGGCGCGGTCGCGATCCCGGAGATGCCCGCCGCATCCGCGTCGCTGGCGGTGTTCACCGGTCTCGGATGCGCCGCGGCGCTCGCAGGGCTGCTCGGACTCGTCGCCTCGGCCGCCACCTTCCGCGCCGAGCTCGGCGTGACCGCCGTGGTGCTGCTGCCGTTCGCGCTGGTCTGGGGCGCGGCGATGATGCTCGACCTTCCCGTGTCCGCACCCGCCGCCGTCTCGCTCGGGCTCGTCCCGGTGGCGCGCCGCCTGCTGGTCGCGACTCTGCTCGACGTGTCTCCGGGCATGTTCATCGACTATCCGCGATTCCAGACGACGCGCTGGTCGGTGCGGCAGACCTATCCCGAGCCCGGCGGCCCCATCTCCGCGTCGACCGCCGCCGAAGTCGCCGTGCGATCCTCGGCTCGGCTCGTGGCGGGCACCGCAACGCTCTCGCTGATCGCCGCGGCCACCGCCCCCATCGCGCTGCCCGGCTTTCCCCTCACCGATCCACTCGTGTTCGCGGGCCGCGTGGCGCTCGCGATCTGTGCCGCCGCCGCCCTCCTGCTCGGATCCCGCCGCGCCCTGTCGCCCGTGACGATGTGGATGCCGCGGCTCGCCGCGACGGTCGTCATCGGTACCGCCGTCGCCGGGATCATCGGCGCGTTCGACGCCGATGTGCTCGCCGTCTCGGCGGTCGTGCTGCTGGCGGCGGGCGTGCTCGCGGGTCTCGCGGCGATCCCCATCGCCCGGGGTGCGCGGTCATTGGCGTGGTCGCGGACGGGAGACGTCATCGAGTGGCTCGCGATCGCCCTGGCGCTCCCGGCCGGCCTGATGGCCGCCGACGCCATCGACCTGCTGCGTGGAATGATGGGCGCATGAGCGGGGGGTCGCCGCCGAGCGGGGCCGTCGGCACGGGACGGGACACCGCGGCGTCGCGGTCGACCCATCTGGGCGCCGTGGCCGGTGTCGGCGCACGGGTCGCCGCGTTCACGATCGACATGGCCGCCGTAGCGGCGATCGCCACGGTCGTCGGAGTCGCCTCGGCATCCGTCCTCCTCGCAGTGGTCGCGACCCTCGAGGCGCTGGTCGCCCTGTGGGTGGTGCAGGGACGCACGGGGACGAGTATCGGGAAGGCGCTGCTCCGGCTGCGCGTGACGAGGGCGGACGCTCCGTTCTCGCCGGGGGTGGGACGGGCGTTCGTGCGCGGCCTCATCTCGGCGATGGGTGCTGCGGTGCTCGGCGTCGGAGCGTGGCTGGTCGAGGCGTCGGCGGCGTGGGACCGCGGGCCTCGCCGACGCTCCTGGGCTGATCGCGCGGCGCAGACCGTCGTCGTCGCGGTGCCTCGCCGTCACGAGGCCGACGTCGTCATGGGCACGCCCGACAACGGGGCCACGGTGCTGCCGGCCCCCGCGGTGAGGACGCAGCGAGGGGAGGGCATCGCCGGGAGCGCGGCGATCGCGCCGGTCATCCGTCGGCCGGATGCCGCGCCCGCCCTCATCACCTCGACTCCGCGGGTGGGCGGGGTGATCTCCGCCGCACCGACGCCGGTGGTCGATACGCTGCCGGGCGAGGTCACGGGGGGCGACAGCGGCGGATCGACGGGACAGCCCGGTCCGCGTCGGCGGGGTGTCGTCCCGTGGGAGACCGACGGACCCGCGGCAGATCCGTCATCGGGCGAGCTCCTGCTCGCGTTCGACACCGGACAGCGCGCGCAGCTTCCGGTGCCGGTCGCCGTGAACCTGGGGCGCCGGCCCGAGCCGACGGCTCCAGGTGACGAGCTGGTCGTCGTGCGCGACCCCGACGGCACCGTCTCGAAGACGCACGCCCGCCTCGAGCACACCCGCGCGGGCACCTGGATCACCGATGTCGGATCGACCAACGGCACGGACCTCCTCGATGAAGAGGGGCACGCCACGCCCGTGCTGCCGGGGGCGCGCACGCAGGTGGAGGACGGCGTCCGGGTGCGACTCGGCGACCGCGTCTTCACGGTGAGTCGTCTCCTCGGCGACTCCGACTGAGCGGATGCCGCGGCGCGGCCGCCACCGCGCGACTTATCCACCGATTCCCCGGTGCGCACATCGTCGACGAGCGCCTCCACAAGAATTGATCCGATCCAAGAGGGGGAGGCGCTGACATGTCGTGGCTCGGTGTGAACTTCGAGGCCGTGCAGAACCAGGCCGAGAAACTGCTCATCCAGTCGGCGCAGCTGCCGACGTCCGAAGAGCTGACGCACGTCGACGGGCACTCGACGGAAGCGGCCGAAGCGACGTTCTACGCCTGGCTCGCACGCAACGCATCGACGCTGGCCGACTCCGTGACCGGCATCCAGACCGTCATCACCGAGCATTCCGACGCGTTGAAGGCGGCCGCCCAGCGCCTCGTGGCATCCGATGACCTCTCTGCACTGACAGCGGGGATGCTCGAGCACGCCATCGACGTCGCGGCCGCACCGTCCGCCGCCTCGGCACCGCCGCCACCCGCAGGAGCCGCGCAGACCGACAGCTCCGCCGTGGCGAGCGCCTGGGTCGACGGATCGTGAGGTTCGCCGCACCGCGCATCGCGGCGGCGACGGCGTTCGTCGCCGCGACCGCGCTCGCGCTCGTGCCCTCCGCCGCGTCGGCCGCGGCGACGACCGATGGCAACTGGTGGTATGCCAAGTACAACCTCGCGCAGCTCCACTCGTCGGGCATCGACGGCTCCGGCGTCACCATCGCGGTCATTGACGGACCGGTGAACACCGAGTTCCCCGCACTCGTGGGCGCGGACATCGTCACCCACGGGCCGGCGTGCGACGGCTCCGCGGCGACCACGACCACGTACACCGAGGACTCCGGTCATGGCACCTCCGTGGCGTCGCTCCTGGTGGGCACAGGCGCCGGCCCCGGGGAGATCCGGGGCATCGCTCCGAAGGCCACCATCGACTACTACGTGGCGCCGCTGAACTCGACCGACCCTGCGTGCGGGGTGCAGACGGCGGACGGTCAGCGCACC
>NZ_LMPK01000003.1:57610-60760 GCF_001423825.1 Microbacterium sp. Leaf351 | reverse complement strand
CCCCGCCGAGTACTACTCGGCGATCGCCCGCGCCCTCGCCGCCGGCGTCGTGATCGTGGCGGGCACTCCGAACGCGAACGGGTCCGCGTCGACCTATCCGTGGGACGCGAACGGCGTCGTCGCCGTGTCGGCGATCTCCTCGACCGGGAGCCTTCTGGAGAACCCCGCCGGCACTCCCGTCATCAACGACGACGTCACCGTGGCGGCCCCCGGTGTCGATATCTCGACCCCCGCCGGCGCGAGCGACGGCAGCTGGATCGCAGGGACCTCCTCGGGATCATCGCTCGCGACGCCGCTGGTGGCGGGAATGCTCGCGTTGGCGAAAGAGAAGTATCCGTCGGCGACCGGGAATCAACTCATCCAGTCGCTCATCCACCACGCAAGCGGGACGACGAACGGAAACCTCGCTGTCGCACAGGGATACGGATACGGCGGCGCACTCCTCGCGGGCATGCTGAGCGCCGACCCCGCGTCCTATCCCGACACCAATCCCCTCATGGGGAAGTCGTCGGGCCTCCCCACGGCGCAGCAGTTCGCAGGCGCCCGCAGCGGCGGCGCCTCCACGTCCTCCGCGACGCCGAGTCCCGTGCCCTCCGGAGCGGGCACCGTCGCCTCCCCCGAGTCGAGCGGGGGCGTTCCGATCGCTCTCGGCGCGGCGGGCCTGCTCGTGGTCGCGGGCCTCGCCGTGACGACGGTGCTCGTCATCCGTCGAACACGCGCACGAAGTCCTCAACGGAAGGATGCAGGATGAGCAACCCCGGGCCTTACGAACAACGACTCATCCAGCTCGCTCAGGTCGGCGACTGGTCGCAGGCGAACCTGCCGCAGCTGCAGAGCCTCCTCCCCGACCTCGCCACGGTGCTCCGGGCGGCGTCGGACGACAACGGACTGACCGGACAGGCGGCCCTCGCCGCGTCAGAGACGCTCCGCACATCGGCGACGGCCATCGACCAGCTCACCGCGGCGATCGGCGTCTTCCAGGCCGCCATCACGCAGGCGAATGCCGAGCGGGCGTCCGCCCGCTCCGCGCTCGCCGCGCTCCCGAACGGATCTCTCGACGGAACCCAGGAGGCGCTCGTGCGTGGGGCGGCGACGGGACTGACCCTCCCCCTCGGGCCGATCTCGGTCATCGCCGGGCCGTTCGCGGTCGACCAGATCAATCAGTGGATGAGCTCCCAGCGCGAGGCCGCCGCGCACAAGGCCGTGACCGCTGCGTCGAGCGGCATCGCGGCATCGATGTCCGATCAACCCCGGTTCCCACTGCTGTCCGCTGACGGCTTCAGCCGATTCACCCTCGACACGGCACCCGATGGGACAGACACGCCGGCGACGCCGCCGGCGCGCACATCGACGACGCACACCGCGAACACCGTCACCGCACCGCCCGTTCCCACAGCGGCCACGGTGCCCGGTGTGACCGACCACACCGTGCAGACCGGCGACGGCAGCTGGACCGGGGGAAACGACATCGTGCTGACACCGGACGGTCCGCTCGGCTCCGGGGGAACGAGCTTCGCCCCGGGAACGGTCATAGGGAGCGGAGCCGGCACGGGACTGCAGGGAGGCGCGTCGACTCTCACTCCGGCCACCCCCGGCGGGTTCGGGGCGGGCGCCGGAATCGCCGGTGCCGCGATGCTCGGAGCCGGCGCGCGGTTCGCCGGTGCGGGCCTCACCGCGGCGGCCACGGCCGACGCGACCCCGGGCGCGGGAGCGTTCGCCGGCGGCAGGGGGGCGGGCTCCTCCGGCGGGTCGGGCGGCCTGGGCGCCGACGCCCGCAGCGGTTCCGGAGGACTTCTCGGCGGCGCCCGCTCGTCGGCTGCCGGAGCGGCCACGGCCGCCCCCACCGAAACGTCGGGGACGCGAAGCGGCGCCGCGGGCGGCATGCTGGGCGGCGGCGCCCCGGGCTCGGCGAACGGCGACGGGAAGCGCGGCGGCCGCGGCCTCGGCGGCCCGGTCGCACCGAAGCTCGAGGAGGACGTCGACCTGGGTCCGCGCTCGGAGGGCGCCGGAGCGGGCGGACGCGCCTGACCGGGCGACGCCCCGCCACCACTGACAGCCAGCCCCGCCGCCCGGTCACACGGCCGGTAGGGCCCGAGACGCACCGAGGGAGCACCCGGATGAGCGGAACACCGCGACTCGCACCTCCGCGCGTGCCCAGCGGCAAGATCCTCGTGCAACCTCCTCCCGAGCTCGTCCCCGCCGACGGGGCCGGGGGCATCCTCACCTCACTGCTCCCGATGATCGGCTCGGTCGGCGCGATCGTGATGGTGACGATCTCCAACGCCGGGCCGACCGGCTTCATCACCGGAGGCATGTTCCTGCTGTCGTCGCTCGGCTTCGTCGCCGTGAACGGGTGGCGACAGCGCTCGCAGCGAGCCGCGCAGGTGCTTGCCAACCGGCGCGAGTACCTCGCCTACCTCTCGGAGCTGCGGGATACCGTGCGCAGCGCGGCCCGCCAGCAACGCCGGCACGGGAACTGGATCCACCCGGCCCCCGCCGCGCTCCCGTTCCTCGCCGAGGAGCGCACCCGCGTCTGGGAACGGGCCGGGACAGACGACGCCTTCCTCCGCACCCGTGTGGGAGTGTCCGATCAGCCGCTGTGCATCACACTCGAGGCGCCCGAGCTCCCTTCGCTCGCTCAACTCGACCCGGTCGCCGCGAGCGCGGCGCACCGGTTCATGCTCACCCACGAGATCCAGCCCGCGCTGCCGCTCGCCGTCGACCTCGGGGACGACGCCCGCACCGAGATCATCGGCTCCGACGAAGACGCCGTGCGGGCGCTCGCGCGATCGATGGTCATCGGCCTCGCCGCCCTCCACGACCCCGACACCCTCCAGATCGCCGTTCTCGCCGGGCCCTCGCAACTGCCCCACTGGGAATGGGCGAAGTGGCTGCCGCACGCGCAATCGGTGCGGGTGGAGGATCGCGTCGGGCCCGCACGCCTGATCGCCTCCGATCTCGACACTCTCGAGGACCTGCTTCCGGCGGGTCTGCGCGAGCGTCCGCGATTCGGCCGCGACACCCGCACGAGCCCGCACATCGTGATCCTCGTCGACGGGGTACGGCTGCCCGCGGGGCATCCGATCGTCGGCGGCGAGGGCATGGCCGGCGTCACGGTACTCGAACTCCCCGAACGGTGGAGCGACCTCG
>NZ_LMPK01000003.1:56637-57561 GCF_001423825.1 Microbacterium sp. Leaf351 | reverse complement strand
CCGCCCGGCGACTGCTGCCGCTGCACTCCCAGCCGACGGCGTCCACCGGCGAGACCGGCAGTGCTCAGCGAGAGCTCGTCGAGCTGCTCGCTCTACCCGACGTGCGTGACATCGACGTCGATCGCACGTGGCTTCCCCGTCTCGAACGCGACCGGCTGCGGGTGCCGATCGGACAGGACACCTCGGGCGCCGCCCTCGTGCTCGACCTGAAGGAAGCCGCGCAGCAGGGCATGGGACCCCACGGTGTGCTCATCGGCGCCACCGGCTCCGGGAAGTCGGAGGTGCTGCGCACCCTCGTGCTCGCGCTCGCCCTCACCCACTCCCCCGAGCAGCTCAACTTCGTGCTCGTCGACTTCAAGGGCGGCGCGACCTTCGCCGGCATGGCCGGGATGCCGCATGTCTCGGCGATCATCACCAACCTCGGTCAAGAGCTCGCTCTGGTCGACCGCTTCCAGGATGCCCTGCAGGGCGAGGTGGTGCGGCGGCAGGAACTGCTGCGCTCCGCCGGGAACTTCGCCAACGTCAGCGACTACGAGAAGGCGCGCAAGAACGGCCGCAGCGACCTCGAACCGCTCCCCGCGCTGCTGATCGTCGCCGACGAGTTCAGTGAGCTGCTGTCGGCCAAACCCGAGTTCGTCGACAGCTTCATCAACATCGGCCGCGTCGGTCGCTCGTTGCAGGTGCATCTGCTGCTCGCGTCACAGCGACTCGAGGAGGGCAAGTTGCGCGGTCTCGACACCTACCTCTCCTACCGCATCGGTCTGCGCACCTTCTCCGCCGCCGAATCCCGCAGCGTGCTCGGCGTTCCCGACGCGTACACGCTCCCTCAGGAGCCCGGAGTGGGATACCTCAAGGCCGACACCGAGAACCTCGTGCAGTTCCGCGCGGCCTATGTGTCCGGGCCCCCGAAGACATCGCGCTCCC
>NZ_LMPK01000003.1:45079-56604 GCF_001423825.1 Microbacterium sp. Leaf351 | reverse complement strand
CGAAGAACGTTCGACCTTCCAGATCGCGGTCGAGCGCATGAGCGGTCGCGGCCCCGCCGCGCACCAGGTGTGGCTGCCCCCGCTCGAGGTGCCCGCCACGCTCGACCAGCTCATGCCCGATCTCGTCGCGGACCCGCAGCTCGGGCTCGTCTCGCCGGGCTGGCGCGCGGCCGGGTCGCTCGTCGTGCCGCTCGGGATCGTCGACGTCCCCCTCGAACAGCGCCGCGAAAACCTCGTGGTCGCTCTCGGCGGGGCCGCCGGCCACGTGGCGATCGTCGGCGGCCCCCTGAGCGGAAAGTCCACCGTCGCGCGCACCCTTCTCACCGCCGTCGCCCTCACACGCACGCCCCTCGAGGTGCAGTTCTACGTGCTCGACTTCGGCGGCGGCACGTTCACAGGCCTGCAGAGGCATCCGCACGTGGCGGGGCTCGCGACCCGCACCGAAGAGGAGGCGGTGCGACGGACGGTCGCCGAGATCGAGCAGATCATCGATGCTCGGGAGCAGTTCTTCCGCCAGCACGCGATCGACTCCATCGACACCTACCGACAGCGCCGTGGTGCGGGGCTCGTCGACGACGGATACGGCGACGTCTTCCTCATCGTCGACGGATGGGCGACGCTGCGTACCGAATACGAGCCGCTCGAACCCCGGATCCAGGCGATCGCCGCCCGCGGTCTAAGCTTCGGAGTGCACGTCGTCGTCACCGCCAACCGATGGCTCGAGATCCGCGCGAGCCTGAAGGACCTCATCCAGACCCGCATAGAGCTGAGGCTCGGCGACCCGACCGACTCCGAGATCGACCGCAAGCAGGCCCTCAACGTGACCGCCGGACGCCCGGGACACGGGCTCGCGCAGAACCGGCTCCACATGCTCACGGCGCTCCCCCGCGTCGACGGCGACGGTGACCCCGCCGGGCTCGCGGGCGGGGTCAGCGACCTCGTCGCCCAGACCGCCGCCGCCTGGCGCGGCCCCGCCGGGCCGAAGCTGCGCCTGCTGCCCGAGCGCATCACGCTCGACGCGGTGCGCGCGGAATCCGACCCCTCCTCGCGCCGGTTCCTGCTCGGCATTGACGAAGCACAGCTCGCCCCGTTCGGCATCGATCCCGCCGTGGAGCCGCACCTCTTCCTCTACGGCGATGCCGGGTCGGGCAAGTCGTCGTTCCTGCGGGGCATCGTGCAGGAGATCACGCGCCACTACAGCGCCAGCGAGGCGAAGATCTTCGTCGTCGACTACCGCCGATCGCTTCTCGGCGAGATCCCGTCTGACTACCTCGGCGCCTACCTGACCTCGCACGAGATGGCGACGGGCGGCCTCAGCGAGCTCGCCGCGTTCTTCGCCGGCCGCATCCCGGGCCCCGACGTGTCGCCCGAACAGTTGCGGCAGCGGTCGTGGTGGACGGGCGCCGAAGGCTTCATCCTCGTCGACGACTACGACCTCGTCGCCACGAGTCAGGGCAACCCGCTCGCTGTGCTGCAGCCGCTGCTCGCGCAGGCGGGCGACCTCGGTCTGCACGTCATCCTCACGCGCCGCGCGGGCGGGGCGAGTCGGGCCGCCTACGACCCGATCATCCAGCGGTTCACCGACCTCGGCACGACAGGCATCCTGCTCAGCGGCAACCCCGAGGAGGGCGCACTGATCGGGCGGGTGAAGCCCGCGGCATCCATCCCGGGACGCGCACAGATCGTGAGCCGCGAGCGCGGACACCTCACCGCGCAGCTCGCGTACGCGCCCCCGACGGTGTCGTAGCGGCGCTCCCCTCAGGCGAACAGTTCGCGACCGTCGGGGTCTCCCACCCGCCACGGCCGCAGCGACTCGGGCGCCGGCCACGGCAGGACGATGACCTCGTGCGGCGCATCGATCGCACCGAAGTCGTCGGTCTTCACGACGACCCGGCCGGCGTCAGGGGTGATCTCCACCAGGCGCACGCGCAGATCGACGCCGCCGCGCATGAGCACCCACGGCTCGGCCAGCCACGCCAGCCCTCCGGCCTCGAGAGCGTCTTCGGCGTCGAGCCAGTCCTGTGCGCCGGATACCGCGCGCCCCAGCAGGTCGACGGCGACCCAGGCATCACCGAGGGGACGGATCCACCCGAGCAGCTCGCCGTCGTCGCGGCGGTAGGGAGTGCTGTCTGCAGGGACCATCCCGTCATGCTCCGCCGGCGGCCGCCCGGTGTCCAGCGCGTCAGTCGATCTCGGCGAACGCGCGCACCGGGAAGGTGCCGAACCCCTCGACCGCCGGCGGCGCGGCGGTGAAGCGCGCACCGGACGCCGGGACATCCCCGAGTCTCGTCAGATGCTCGACGACGTGCACGCCCGCGGCGAGCAGCGCCGAGTGCGTCGGACGTTCCCCGCCCGACTCGGTGTCGTCGATGTTGAGCGAGTCGATGCCGACGAGCGTCACGCCCTCGGCGATGAGCCACTCGGCGGCCTCGCCGGTCAAGAACGGCGCGCCCGCGCCGTAGGCGGGAGTGCCGAAGTGGCGGTCCCAGCCGGTGTGCAGCAGCACGGCCGCACCGCGCAGGTCGCGACCGGCGAGCGCGTCGACACCGATGCCGCGCGCCCCGGGCGTCCAGGCGTCGGTGAGCGAGAAGACCTCGGCCCGCAGGCCCACGAGCGTCGCGAGGTCGAGACCGGCGAGATCGGGGCCCTGGGCGTAGCGGTGGTAGGGCGAGTCGAGGTAGGTGCCGGTGTTGCCGATCATCGTGATGATGTCCATCGCGAACTCGGTGCCCGGCGCGTAGCGCGCCCGCGAGTCCTCGCGGGTGAGGTGCGAGGTGATCGTCGGGGCCGGCAGGCCCGGGTAGGTGACGAGTCCGGCGCGGATCGGATGCGACAGGTCGACGATGCGTCGGGATGCGGCGGTCATGTGCTCATCCTGACGGATGCCGCACCCCACCCGGCGTGCAGCGACGGCCAGGTGTGCGCGGCTTTCGGCCATGCCCGCGCGCCGCGCAGGAGTGCCCGCCCCCGGCAGGCCGGAACGCCTGATGGGACGGATGCGTCGGGCGCACCGGGCCCGCCCGCGGCCGTCAGCGCATGATGAGGTAGCCGCGGTCGGCGGCGAAGCCGCCGATGCGGTGGCCGGCCGCCAGGTGCCCGACGAGCGCATCGCGCACCCGCAGCCGCCAGGCCGCGGCATCCGGGTCGCCGGCCGCGCGCAGCGCCTCGATGTCGGAGGGCACCGGCACCGTCGCGATCACCTCGTCGTCGGCGGGAGCCGGGGCGGGGGGACCGGCGACATCCCACTCGACGAACACCCGATCGGTCGCGTCGCCCCGGTTGATGCCGTCGTTCATCGGCCCGTAGAAGTCGACGAGGTACTCGGTGGCGCGGGCGCCGAGGCGCGTGAGGTTGAAGTGCGCGTTGCGGGCGACGAGAGGGTCGTACGTCCAGGTGATGCGCGCGATGCCGCGTTCTGCCGCCCAGGCGCGCTGGTGCTCTTTGAGCTGGCGGCCGAGGCCGCGCCCGCGCAGGCCCGGCGCGACGCCGGTGACGTGCGAGTGCAGCGCGCTGAGGGCGGGCGCCGAGAAGAACGCGATGGACGCCGCGACCATCTCGTCGCCCTCGTGCGCGGCGAACACGTAGTTGCCGCCGTGCGCGAGCGCGGTCATGAGGTTGGTCGGCACGGCGTCCTGATCTCCGCCCCAGACGCGGCGCAGCAGCGCGGCCGCCGCGAACACCTCGTCGGTGGTCTCGATCGGTCGCACCTCGAGGGGCGGCATCCGCTCGCTCACGCGGCCTCGCTCTGCTCGACCATCGTGACGAACTCGGCGAACAGGCCCGGCCAGGCCATCACGCCGTAGGGCGTGCGCGCGACGACGACCCGGCTGTGACCGAGCAGCTCGTGCAGCAGGTTCGCTGTCTTGAGCGGATGCGTGCGGTCGCCGCTCCACGCGAGGATGAGCGTCGGCACCTCGACCTTCGCGATCGCCTTCTTCTTCGGGAAGTCGGTCGCCGCCGCCCCGCGCATGACGGTGGGGAGGAGGTCCTCGGGGATCGTGATGCTCGTCGCGGGCGCGTCGGCGAGCGCGGGCGGCACCGGTGCCGTCGACCCGTGCTGCACGAACGCGGCGATGCCGCCGTGCTCGACCATCTCGGCGTTCGCCAGATACGTCTCGCGCTGCGCGATACGGCTCTTCCACGCGGTCGGCGGGGTGACGAGGGTGAGCGAACGGAACCGCTCAGGTGCGGCGACGGCCGCGTGCAGCAGGGTGCCGGTTCCCATCGACGGACCGATGCCGTGCACGGTCTCACCCGGTGCGACGTGGTCGAGCAGCGCCAGCAGGTCGTCGGCGAGACGGTTCCAGCCGTAGTCCGCTTCGACCGGCGTGCCCGTCGACAGCCCGTGTCCGCGGGCGTCGAAACGCAGGATCCGATGTCCGCGCAGCGCGCGGGCGAGGTTGAGTCCGAGCTGGCCGTCGCGTTCGCGACTGGACGTCAAACCGTGCAGCTGCACCACGAGGGGACCCGTGGTTCCGGTGACGTCGTAGTCGAGAATCGCTCCGCGCACCTGGAAAGCCGGCACGACGCCTCCTGCGTTCTTTTCGCGAAACGTGTGACCCCTACACTACGACGCCATGCGCCTCACCACCGTCGCCCAGATGGCCCTCCCGCAGGGCACCCTGCACAGCTACGCCGTGCGGGCGACGATCGATCCGTCGCGCGAGGTGCCGGTGTCGTTCGACCAGGGCCGGCACGTGGGCCACGGCGACCGCCCGGGATCGTGGATGGCCGTCGCGTTCCGCCTTCCCGTCGCCGCCGATCGCGACGCCCTCGCCGACGCCTGGCAGCGCACCATCGCGCGTCACGGCACGCTGCGCACGGTGTTCTCGCTCGATGCCGGACGGGTACGGCTGCACGAGGCATCCGTCGACGGCGGCACCTGGCGCACCCACGACGTGCCCGGCACGACCCGTGACGCGCTGCGCGGTCTGCTCGACGCGGAGTGCCGCCCGTTCGCGGCGCCGTCGTACCTGCTCGCGGTCGTCGAGCCCGAGCCGGACGCGGCCGACGCGCGCCCGGTCGTCGTGCTCGCGAGCGACCACTCCCACGTCGACATGTGGTCGCTGCTGATCCTCGCGCACGACGTGCGCGCGGCGCTCGAGGGCGAGACGACGGATGCCGCTCCCGCCGCCCCGTTCGCCGACCACACCCGCGCGCTCGCGGCGATGCCCGACACCCCGCCCGAGATCACCGAGCGATGGAACGAGATCCTGCGCGCGGGCGGCGGGCGGATGCCGGTGTTCCCGCTCCCGCTCGGCGACGTGAGCGCTCCGGTCGAGGCCATCGTCGAGGTGCGCGACGTGATCGACGGGATGCAGCTGCGCTCCCTCGAGGAACGGGCGCGGGCGCGCGGCATCCGGGTCATCGCCCTCGCCGTGTCGGAGCTCGCACGCCTGTTCCGCGACCTGGCGGATGCGCCGCTGCGCGCGGTCTTCCCGGTGCACTCCCGCGGCGAGGCCCGGTGGCGCGACTCGGTCGGCTGGTACATCACCAACGCGGTGCTCGAGGTGACCGACCCGGAGCCGTCCGCCGCGGCGGCCGCGATCGACGAGGCCGTACGGCTCGGCGCCTACCCGCTCGCCCCGATCTTCGACCGGTTCGGCCACGTGCCGCCCGCGCCCGGGATGTTCGCGATCTCCTGGCTCGACATGCGCCGGATGCCGGCGCGCATCGATCCGGCCCTCGAGCCGCAATACGTGTCGGCGGTGCTGCCGACCGACAACGTGATGATCTGGTTCATCGCGAACGAGACCGGGCTGCACCTGCGCTGCCGCTACCCCGACACTCCTACGGCCCGCGAGAGCGTAGGCGGGTGGCTCGACGCCCTCACTGTGCGGCTCGCGGCGGCCGCGGCATCCGAACCGGTCGCGGGCTGAGGCCGGCACGGCGGTCGGCGCCGGGGCGCTCGCTCCCGCGTCGGCCGACGGCCGGTCGGCGCACCATCACCACCCCCGGAGCGGTCGCGCGCCTCAGCCGCGGGCCGCGCGCAGCCCGGAGATGAGCCCCTCGAACGGCAGATCGGCGGCGCCGACCAGCAGGCGGTCGTCGCCGAGCGCCGCGACGCGCACCTCGACATCGGCGATGCCCGCCATCGTCTGGGCGCGCACGTCGGCGGTGAGTCCGGCGAGGTCGACGTCGGCGAGGGCCGCGAGGAACCCGCCGAGGATCACCACCGCCGGGTTCATGACGTTCGCGGCGTTCGCGAGCGCCGTCGCGAGGATGCGGCGCTGGCGCGCGATCTCGAGGCGCCCCGAGGGTCCGGCGGCGGCCATCGCCTCGCCGAGGTCGGCGCCGTCGCCGGGCGAGACGCCGAGCGCCGCGAACAGGCGCGCCTGGGCGACTTCGTCCTCGAGCACCCCGTCGTCGGCACGGCGGTCGGCGGCGGCGATGATGCCCGGCCGGTTGTGGCCGAACTCCCCCGCGAAGCCGGCGGCGCCGCGCACGAGCACACCGCCGACGATGAGCCCGCCGCCGATGCCGCTCGCGCCGCCGTTGAGGTAGACGATGTCGAACGCGTCGCGGCCGGCGCCGTAGCGGTGCTCGGCGAGGGCGCCGAGGGTGGCGTCGTTGGCGACGAAGGTCGGTACGGATGCCGCGTCCCCGACGCGCTGCGCGAGGGCGTCGTCGCGCCAGCCGAGGTGGGGCGCGTCGACGACGACCCCGTCACTGGAACGCACGAGACCGGGCACGGCGAGTCCGACGCCGATGACCCGGTGTGCCGCGGCATCCAGTGTCTCGGGGATCCAGCGGGCGACGAGGCCGGCGACCTCCGCAGCGGTCGGGGGTCGGCGGAACGGCACGCGCTCGCGCACGGCGAGGGTCTGGTCGAGGCGCACGGCGGCGAGGGTGACGGCATCGACTTCCGGGTTGACCGCGATCGCGACGGGCGCGGACGCGACGGTCACGACCGGCGAGGGGCGGCCGACTCCGCCGCCGGCACCGGGCAGCGACTCGGTGACGAGGCCGTCCGCGTCGAGCTCTGCGACGAGGGCGGCGATCGTGGAGCGATTCAGGCCGGTGGCCTGCACGAGCTCCGACCGGGTCTGCGCGCCGTCGCGACGCAGCAGGTCGAGCACGTGCGCGAGATTCTCCTCGCGCACGGCGGGAACGGATGCGGCCATGTCCCGAGTGTAGTATGTTGTCGCTCACAACAATTTGATGCGAAGGAGCACCATGACCACGCCCACCGCCGCCGACAAGTTCTCGTTCGGTCTCTGGACCATCGGCTACAACGGCGCCGACCCGTTCGGCGGCCCGACCCGTCCGGCCCTCGACGTGGTGCATGCGGTGGAGAAGCTCGCCGAGCTCGGCGCCTACGGGCTCACCTTCCACGACGACGACCTGTTCGCGTTCGGCTCGACAGACGCCGAGCGCCAGCACCAGATCGACCGCCTGAAGGGCGCTCTCGCGGCGACCGGCCTCATCGTGCCGATGGTCACCACCAACCTCTTCTCCGCGCCCGTCTTCAAGGACGGCGGCTTCACCTCGAACGACCGCCAGGTGCGCCGCTTCGCGCTGCGCAAGGTGCTGCGCAACCTCGACCTCGCCGCCGAGCTCGGCGCGAAGACCTTCGTGATGTGGGGCGGCCGCGAGGGCGCCGAGTACGACGCTGCGAAGGACATCCGCTCGGCCCTCGAGCGCTACCGCGAGGCGGTCAACCTGCTCGGCGACTACGTCACCGACAAGGGCTACGACATCCGCTTCGCGATCGAGCCGAAGCCGAACGAGCCCCGCGGCGACATCCTGCTGCCGACCGTCGGTCACGCACTCGCGTTCATCGAGTCGCTCGAGCGCCCCGAGCTCGTCGGCCTCAACCCCGAGGTCGGACACGAGCAGATGGCGGGGCTGAACTTCGCCGCCGGCATCGCCCAGGCGCTGTACCACGGCAAGCTCTACCACATCGATCTCAACGGCCAGCGGGGCATCAAGTACGACCAGGACCTCGTCTTCGGCCACGGCGACCTGCACAATGCGTTCGCGCTGGTCGATCTGCTCGAGAACGGCGGCCCCGACGGCGGCCAGGCGTACACCGGCCCCCGCCACTTCGACTACAAGCCCAGCCGCACCGAGGACGAGAACGGCGTGTGGGACTCCGCCGCCGCCAACATGCGCACCTACCTGCTGCTCAAGGAGCGCGCCGCGGCCTTCCGCGCCGACCCCGAAGTGCAGGAGGCCCTGCAGGCTGCCCGCGTGCTCGAGCTGCAGACGCCCACCCTCGGCGCGGGCGAGAGCTACGACGACCTGCTCGCCGACCGCAGCGCCTACGAGGACTTCGACGCGAGCGCCTACTTCGGCGCCCGCGGGTTCGGCTTCGTGCGTCTGCAGCAGCTCGCGACCGAGCACCTGCTCGGCGCGCGCTGACCGGCGGCGGGGAGAACGGCGATGGCGCTCGTCGCGGGCGTGGACTCGTCCACGCAGTCGTGCAAGGTGCTGATCGTGGATGCCGCGACCGGCCGGGTCGTGCGCGAGGGTCGGGCGTCGCACCCCGACGGCTCCGAGGTCGACCCGGAACGGTGGTGGGAGGCGCTGCAGGAGGCGATCGCCGCCGCCGGCGGTCTCGATGACGTCGAGGCGTGGGCGATCGGCGGCCAGCAGCACGGCATGGTGGCGCTCGACGCGACCGGTGAGGTCGTGCGGCCCGCGCTGCTGTGGAACGACACCCGTTCGGCGGGCGCCGCCCGCGATCTCATCGCCGAGTTCGGTGCCGACGACCTCGCCGAGCGCTCGGGCGTGGTGCCCGTGGCATCCTTCACGATCACCAAGCTCCGCTGGCTGCGCGATCACGAGCCCGAGGCCGCCGCCCGGGTCGCCGCGGTCGCGCTGCCGCACGACTGGCTCACGTGGCGACTGCGCGGCTTCGGGCCGGTGGCAGGCGCCGAGCCGCGCTTCGACGAGCTCGTGACCGACCGCTCCGACGCGTCGGGCACGGGCTACTGGAGCCCCGCGACCGGGGACTACGACCGCGACCTGCTCGTCGCCGCGCTCGGCCATGACGCGCGTCTTCCCCGCGTGCTCGCTCACGACGAGCAGGTGACGGATGCCGCGGGCCGCCGCGTCGGTGCCGGCGCCGGCGACAACGCGGGCGCCGCGCTCGGCGTGGGCGCCGTGCCCGGAGATGTGATCGTGTCGATCGGCACGAGCGGCACCGTGTTCGGCGTGAGCGCCGAGCGCACGATCGACCCGACCGGCACGGTGGCGGGGTTCGCCGCCGCAGACGGCAACTTCCTGCCGATCGTGGTGACCCTGAACGCCGCGCGGGTGCTCGATGCGATCGCACGACTGCTCGGCGTCGACCTCGACGAGCTCAGCCGGCTCGCCCTCGCCGCCCCGGCGGGTGCCGCGGGACTGCGACTCATCCCCTATTTCGAGGGTGAGCGCACGCCCAACCTGCCCGACGCGACGGCGAGCCTCGAGGGCATGACGCTCGCCTCGACGACGCGCGAGAACCTCGCGCGCGCGGCGGTCGAGGGCATGCTGTCGGGACTCGGCGCCGGCATCGACGCGCTGCGCGGCCTCGGGGTGCCGGTGAACCGGGTGCTGCTCATCGGCGGCGCCGCGCGCTCGACGGCCGTGCAGCAGATCGCGCCGCTGGTGTTCGGCGTGCCCGTCGAGGTGCCGGAGCCCGGCGAGTACGTCGCGCTCGGCGCCGCCCGCCAGGTCAGCTGACGACGGGGCGGCTGAGCGGTCAGGGCCAGCGGCTCAGCGGTCAGGCGCTCAGCGGCTCAGATCGGCGGATGCCGCGGCCGCCGCGTCGATCAGCAGCGGCACGACGGTCTCGGCGAGGCGCTCAGCGGTACCGGGCCCGCCCGAGGTCGCCACGTTGACCGCGGCGACGGCCCGGCCGGCACGGTCGCGCACCGCGACGGCGGCGGAGACGAGCAGCGGCTCGAGCTCGCCGTCGACGATCGCGTACCCCTGCTCGCGCACCGCGGCGAGCTGACGCGCCGCCTCCGCCGGAGTGTGGCGGTCGCCGGAGGCGGCGATCCGCGCGAGCGCGTCGGCCTCGTCGAGGTCGGCCAGCAGCACCCGGCCCATGCTCGTCGCGAACGCGGGGAACCGGGTGCCGATCGTGATGCGCACGCTCATGATGCGGCGGGTCGGCACGCGGGCGATGTAGACGATGTCGCCGCCGTCGAGCACGGATGCCGACACCGACTCGTCCACCTCGCGCGAGAGGCGTTCGAGGTGGGGCTGCACAAGCTCCGGCAGCGTGAGCGACGACAGGTAGCTGAACCCGAGGTCGAGCACCCGGGGCGTCAGCGCGAAGGTGGCGGCCGCGGCATCCGTCCGCACATAGCCGAGGGTCTCGAGCGTGCGTAGGAACCGTCGCGCGGCCGCGCGGGGGATCTCGGTGCGCCGGGCGACCTCACTGAGGGTGAGCTGCGCGTGATCGGCGTCGAAGGCGCGGATGACGGCGAGCCCCCGGGCGAGCGACTGCACGAAGTCCTCGGACGCGCGGGCGCCGTCGGCGTCGGGCGGCGTCGCGTCGGTCATCGCTCTATCTTTCCAGCACCACCGCGAGGCCCTGACCGACCCCGATGCACAGCGCCGCCACGGCGACGCCGCCACCGCGACGGGCGAGCTCGTGCGCGGCGTGACCGAGCACCCGACCCCCGGAGGCCCCGAGCGGGTGACCGATCGCGATGGCGCCGCCGTGCACGTTGACCTTCGCGGGATCGAGGTCGGGCCAGCCGGCGATGCACGCGAGCGACTGCGACGCGAACGCCTCGTTCAGCTCGACCACGTCGACGTCGGCCCAGGTGCGACCGGCTGCGGCGAGCGCCTTGTTCGCCGCCTCGATCGGCGCGATGGGGAACACGTCGGGGTCGACCCCGTGGGTCGCCCGGCCCGCGATGCGCGCGAGCGGCTCCCCCTCGATCTCCCCTTCGGCGGCGAGCAGCACGGCGGAGGCGCCGTCGTTGATCGAGGAGGAATTGCCCGCGGTGACGCTGCCGTCGGCGGCGAAGAGGGCCTTCAGCCCCGCGAGCTTCTCGACCGAGGTGTCGTCGCGGATGCCCTCGTCGCGCGCCAGGTCGACACCGGGCACGGCGACGATCTCGGGGGCGTACACACCGTCCGCCCAGGCCTGTGCGGCGAGCCGGTGCGAGCGCACCGCGAAGGCGTCCTGCGCGTCGCGGTCGATGCCCCACTCGCGGGCGATCTTCTCGGCCGACTCGCCGTTGCTGATCGTCCACGGCGTCGGCAGCGCGCGGTTGACCATGCGCCAGCCGATCGACGTGTTCCACATCGTCTGGTTGCCCGTCGCCAGCCATGGCTTCGGCGACTTCTCGACGACGAACGGGGCGCGGCTCATCGACTCCACGCCGCCGGTGAGCACGATGCGGGCGTCGCCCGACTCGATCGCGCGGGCCCCCTGGATCGCCGCCTCGAGCGACGAGGCGCACAGCCTGTTGACCGTGACCCCCGTGACGCTCGTGGGGAAACCTGCCAGGAGAGCCCCGAATCGGGCGACGTTGCGGTTGTCCTCGCCGGCCTGGTTCGCGTCGCCGAAGATGACGTCG
>NZ_LMPK01000003.1:42664-45071 GCF_001423825.1 Microbacterium sp. Leaf351 | reverse complement strand
CGTCGGGGCGCACGCCCGACAGGGCGCCGCCACCTCGGCCGAAGGGGGTGCGGACGGCGTCGTAGACGAAAGCGGCGGGCATCAGTGCTCCTCGGCGGTGGCGTCGGCGAGCGCGAGCCCGGTGAGGGCGCGCAGGTCGTCGACGGTCGTGTCGCCGAACGCCTCGCGCACGGCGAAGCCGTCGGGGGTGACGTCGAAGACGGCGTGGTCGGTGTACACCCGCGAGACGCAACCGACGCCGGTGAGCGGGTAGGAGCACGCGGCGACGAGCTTGGACTCGCCCTGTTTGGTGAGGAGGTCGGTCATGACGTAGACGGCCTTCGCGCCGATGGCGAGGTCCATCGCGCCGCCGACCGCGGGGATCGCACCCGGCTCCCCGGTGGACCAGTTCGCCAGGTCGCCGTTCTCGGCGACCTGGAACGCACCCAGCACGCACACGTCGAGGTGGCCGCCGCGCATCATCGCGAACGAGTCGGCGTGGTGGAAGTAGGCGGCTCCGGCGAGGGCGGTGACCGCCTGCTTGCCCGCGTTGATGAGGTCGGGGTCGACGAGGCCGTCGTCGGGCGCACCGCCCATGCCGAGCAGGCCGTTCTCGGTGTGCAGCACGATCTCCTGGTCGTCGGGCAGGAAGTTGGCGACGAGGGTCGGGGCGCCGATGCCGAGGTTCACGTACGACCCCTCGGGGATGTCGGCGGCGATGCGGCGCGCGAGCTCCGCGCGCGAGATGCGGGTGGTCATCGGGCTCTCCCCTCACCGGCGGATGCCGCGGCGGCGCGTCCTTCGAGGTCGACGCCGCCGACGAACACGCCGTCGTCGAGCCACGCGCGCTCGCCCACCGCGACGACGCGGTCGACGAAGATGCCGGGCGTGACGACGGACTCGGGGTCGATCGCGCCGAGCGGCACGATCTCGTCGACCTGGGCGACGGTCACGGTGGCGGCGGTCGCCATCACGGGGCCGAAGTTGCGCGCGGTCTCGCGGAAGACGAGGTTGCCCCAGCGGTCGCCGCGCAGCGCGCTGATGAGCGCGATGTCGGCACGGATCGGCTGTTCGAGCACGTAGGTGCGACCGTCGATGACCCGGGTCTCCTTGCCCGCGGCGAGCTCGGTGCCCACGCCGGTCGGGGAGAAGAAGCCGCCGATGCCGGCGCCGGCGGCGCGGATGCGCTCGGCGAGATTGCCCTGCGGCACGAGCTCGAGCTCGATCTCCCCGGCGCGGTAGAGACCGTCGAACACCCACGAGTCGCTCTGGCGGGGGAAGGAGCAGACGATACGGCGCACGCGGCGTGCGGCGAGCAGCGCCGCGAGGCCGGTGTCGCCGTTGCCGGCGTTGTTCGCGACGATCGTCAGGTCGCCGGCACCCTGCGCGATGAGGGCGTCGATGAGCTCGACCGGCTGACCCGCACGACCGAAGCCGCCGATCATCACGGTGGCTCCGTCGCGGATGCCGCGCACGGCGGCCGCCGGGTCGGCGACGACTTTGTCGATCATGGTGCTCCGTCGGGGTGATGTTCGTTGAGCGAACGCATGTTCTTTCTGCGAACAGACTAACGCGGCATCCGAGGTTCGTCCAGACCGGCATTGCAGATGCCGCGATCGTGTGTATATCGTTGCGCCACACGGATTGATCCCCATTAAGTGCACCGTCTACATAGAGTGTGCGCGCGAGGATCCCACCGACAGGGCCGATGGAGGACCTCATGGCAGCAGTCGACGACGACACCGATCTCGCCTACGACGTGGTGGTCGTCGGCGCCGGCGCGGGCGGGCTCGCCGCCGCCGTCGCCGCGGCGCACCACGGCGCACGTGTGCTCGTGCTCGAGGCGGCCGACGTGTGCGGCGGCGCCACGGCCTGGTCGGGCGGCTGGCTCTGGGCGCCGCGCACGCTGCTCGCCCACGAGGCCGGCGTCGACGAGTCGGCCGAGGACGTCACGGCCTACCTGCGGGCCGCGCTCGGCGCCGACTTCGACGAGGAGCGGATCGCCGCGTTCCTCGACGGGGCGCCCGAGATGGTCGAGTTCTTCCACACGCGCACCGCCCTGCAGTTCGTGCCCGGAAGCCGCATCAACGACATCTACGGCGACCTGCCGCACGCCGGCACCGGCAACCGATCCGCGGCACCCCGCCCCCTCAACGCCCGCCGCCTCAGCCGGCGCACCCGCCGCCTGCTGCGCGGGCAGCTGTACGAGACCTCCTTCCTCGGGATGGGCATCATGGCCGGTCCCGACCTCGGCGCGTTCCTCGCCGCGGCCCGCGGCAGCCTGCGCGGCATCTGGCACTGCTTCTGGCGGGTCGGCCTGCATCTGATCGACCTCGTGACCCACCGGCGCGGCCTGCAGCTCGTCAACGGCACCGCGCTGGTCGGCCGTCTGCTGCAGTCCGCCGAGGACGCCGGGGTCGACATCCGC
>NZ_LMPK01000003.1:40569-42644 GCF_001423825.1 Microbacterium sp. Leaf351 | reverse complement strand
CCTCTCCCGACGGCCCGCTGCACGTCACCGCGCGGCACGGCGTGGTGCTCGCCGCCGGCGGGTTCCCCCGGGACATCCCCCGTCGCGGCGAACTGTTCCCCCGCACGCCGGGCGGCCGCGACCACTGGACCCTCGCCCCCGCCACCGCCGACGGCACCGGCATCCGCCTGGGCGAGAGCGCCGGCGGCCACGTGCGCACCGGGGCCTCGGCGGGCGCCTGGTGCCCCGTCTCCCTCGTGCCCTACCGCAACGGCCGGGTCGGCACCTTCCCGCACATCATGGACCGCGCGAAGCCCGGCTCGATCGGCGTCGTGAGCACCGGGCGTCGCTTCGTCAACGAGGCGAACGGCTACTACGACTACGTGACCGCCCTGTTCGAGGCGGCACCCGAGGGCGAGCCGGTGCAGGCCTGGCAGATCGCCGACGCACGGTTCGTGCGCCGCTTCCCGCTGGGCATGGCGAAGCCTCGGCCCGTGCCGCTGTTCCCCTACGTGCGCAGCGGCTACCTCACCAAGGCCCGCACCCTCGGCGAGCTCGCCCGCCGCTGCGGCATCGACGAACAGGGCCTCATCGACACCGTGCAGCGCTTCAACACCGCGGCGCGAGCGGGCGTCGACCCCGAGTTCGGCCGCGGCAGCACCCCCTTCAACCGCTACGGCGGCGACCCGTCGAGTCATCCGAACCCGTCCCTCGCGCCGCTCGAACGCGGCCCGTTCTACGCCGTGCGCATCCTGCCGGGATCCTTCGGCACGTTCGCCGGCCTCGACACCGACGCGCGCTCGCGGGTGCTCGACGACGCTCGGCACCCGATCGCCGGGCTCTACGCCGTCGGCGCCGACCAGGCGAACGTCATGGGCGGCCACTATCCCGCCGGCGGCGTCAACATCGGCCCCGCGCTCACGTTCGGGTTCCTCGCGGGCCGCGAGCTCGCGCGCGCCGAGGTCGAGGCGACCCGATGACCCGGCGGCTCGGCGTCGCCCATCTGACGCTGCTGAACCTCACCCCTCCCGAGGTCGTCGCGACCGCGGCGCAGGCCGGCTTCGACTTCGTCGGACTGCGGGTGAAGGCCGTCACGGCGAACGAACGCGCCTACCCGATGGACGCCCGCTCGCCGATGCTCGCCGAGACCCGCCTGCGCCTCGCGGACACCGGTCTCGTCGTCGAGGACATCGAGTTCCTGCCGCTGACGGCCGAGGTGACCGCCGATGACTGGCTGCCCGTGCTCGAATCGGGGGCCGCCCTCGGCGCCACCGGCCTCACCGTCGCCGGCGCGGACCCCGATCGCGGACGCCTCACCGACACGCTCGCGCGTCTGACGGCGGATGCCGCGGCCCACGGCATCCGCCCCCTGATCGAGCCGATCAGCTACCAGCCGCTGTCGTCGATCCCGGATGCCGCGGCCCTCGCCCGCGCGACCGGCGCCGCCGTGCTCATCGACCCCCTGCACCTGCAGCGGGGTCCGAGCAGCGTCGACGACGTCGCCGCGCTCGAGCCGTCGCTGCTGCCGGTCGCCCAGCTGTGCGACGGGGCCGCCCTCCCGCCGGGGCCGACCGTCGAGGACCGTCTCACCGAGGCCCGCCGCGCCCGCCGCGTCATCGGTCAGGGCGACTTCCCCCTCGACCGGCTCATCGCGGCGCTGCCCGCGCACATCCCGCTGAGCGTGGAGGTGCCCGACGCGGCACTGCAGGCGCAGCTCACCCCCCGCGAATGGGCCGTGCTCAACGCGCGGGCCCTGCGCGAACTGCTCGCACGCGCCGACGCGCGCGCCGCGGCATCCGACCCCCGACACGAGAGCGAGATCACCCGATGAGCACCACCGACACCTGGGACGAGACCGTCGATCTGCTGGTCGTCGGCGCGGGAGCGGGCGGCCTCGCCGCCGCGCTGACCGGCGCCGACCACGGCCTCGACGTGCTCGTCGCCGAACGCACCGAGTTCCTCGGCGGCACCACGGCGTACTCGGCGGGCACCTGCTGGATGCCCGACCACCGCCATCAGCGCGCCCTCGGCCTCACCGGTGAGCGCGAGGCGGCGAGCCGCTACCTCGACACGCTCGTCGGCGACAAGGCCCCCCG
>NZ_LMPK01000003.1:40172-40467 GCF_001423825.1 Microbacterium sp. Leaf351 | reverse complement strand
GGGACAGCTGCTGCGTCTGTTCGAGTGGTCGCCGAAGGCGGCGGCGCTCGCGCTGCGTCTCGGCGTGCGGTGGTTCTTCGACCTGTGGCGGTTCCCGCGCGGCACCCGGCTCGCGATGGGCAACGCGCTCGTCGCCCGGCTCTCGCACGAGCTCACCCGGCGCGGCGGGCGGCTGAGCTTCGACACCTCGGTGCGGGAGCTCGTGGTCGAGGATGGCCGCGTCGTGGGCGCCGTGCTCGCCGCGGGCGGCGTCGAGCGGCGGGTGCGCGCCCGTCGCGGCGTCGTGCTCGCCGGC
>NZ_LMPK01000003.1:39744-40140 GCF_001423825.1 Microbacterium sp. Leaf351 | reverse complement strand
CCCGCGCCTCCGAGGGATCCACCGGGTCGACGCTCGAGGTCGGGGTCGCCGCCGGCGGCACCCTCGGACCCGACCACGGCGACAACACGTTCTGGTTCCCGAGCTCGATCGGCGTGCGCCGCGACGGGTCGCGGGTCGTGTTCCCCCACATCTGGGACCGCGCGAAGCCCGGCATCGTCGCCGTCGGACGCAGCGGCACGCGGTTCGTCGACGAATCGGTCTCGTACCACCGCTTCACCCGGGCGATGTACGCGTCGCTCGGCGCCCAGGATGCGATCCCGGCCTGGCTCGTGATCGATGCGCGCGCCCTGCACGCGTACGGGCTCGGGATGATCCGCCCGCACACCCCGCGGCGGGTGCTCGACCGCTACGTGCGCCAGGGCTACATCCATCGCG
>NZ_LMPK01000003.1:35420-39724 GCF_001423825.1 Microbacterium sp. Leaf351 | reverse complement strand
ACAACCGCTTCGCCCAGACCGGCGTCGACGAGGAGTTCCACAAGGGCGAGAGCAGCTTCGGCCGCCAGTACGGCGACCCGACGCACACGCCGAACGTGAACCTCGGTCCGATCGCGCAGGCGCCGTACTACGCACTCCCGCTCGTGCCGACGCCGCTCGGCACGGCGCTGGGCCTGCGCACCGACACCCGCGCCCACGTGCTCGACGCCGACGATGCCCCGATCATGGGGCTCTACGCCGTCGGCAACGACGCGGACTCGGTCATGGCCGCCGAGTACCCGGGCGCCGGCTGCCAGGTCGGCGCCGGCCTCACGTTCGGCTACGTCGCCGGGCGGGATGCCGCGGGGCTCGACAGCGTCTCGACGAAGAACCCGAGCGCGGCGGTGGTGTCGAAGTAGGCGTAGCGCACCCCGTTGCCTCGCACCGACGATCCCTCCTGGCGCACCGCGATCCCGCGCTGCGCCAGGGCGTCGACGACGGCGGCGTGGTCGTCGACGGCGAAGCGCACGTGGTGGAGCCCCGGGCCGCGCTCGTCGAGGAACTCCTGCCAGATGTCGTCGCCGCCACGAGGCGAGAGGAACTCGAGCTCGAGTCCGAACAGGTGGTAGAAGAGCGCCCCGACGCGCGTGTCGGTCGCGCGGCCGCGGTGCGTGGCATCCGGATAGTGGTTCTCCGACCGCGAGGTCGGCTCGACACCGAACACGAGGCGCATGCCCGCCTCGACGGCGTCGAGGTCGGCCACGACGATGCCGACCTGGTCGAGTGCGGAGGCGAGGTCTGCGAGAGCGGGCGGGGTGGGGGATGAGGACATCGGCGTCTCCGGGGATCGTGTGGACTCTGCGCATTGACTATGTGTTGCAGAGTCATAAAGATGTGATCATTGAATTGTCGTGAGGATATAACTCTCGCGACCCCGCCGCACTCCCCCGAAACGAGGAACCGTGGAAGCACGCTGGCTCGAGGCCTTCGTCGCCGTCGCCGAGGAACTGCACTTCGGCCGCGCCGCGCAACGGCTGCACATCGCGCAGTCTCCGCTCAGCCAGACGATCCGCCGGCTGGAATCGAGCATCGGCACCAGCCTGTTCGACCGCAACACGCGCAGCGTCTCGCTCACCCCCGCGGGACGGGCGCTCCTCCCCCTCGCCTACCGGGTGCTGCAGGACATCACCCTGGCGACCGCCGCCGCCCGCGCCGCTTCCGGGCGGGTACACGGCAGCGTGCGCATCGGGTTCTCCGGCGCGTTCAACCACATGACGCTCCCCGTGCTCGCCCGCGCCATCCGCCGCGAGCTGCCCGATGTCGACCTGCAGCTGGTCAGCCGCGTGCGCACCGGCGACGGCATCGCGAAGCTGCGCAACGGCACGCTCGACATCGCCTTCGTGGGCCTTCCCCTCGGCACCGGCGGCGACATCGACTTCCGGCTCATCGCCCGCAGCGAGATGGGCGCCGTGCTGCCGGTCGACCACCCGCTCGCCGACGAGCCCGAGATCGCGGTGCGCCAGCTCGCCGACGACGACTTCCTCTCGATGCCCATGGACGGCTCCTCGACCATGGCCGAGGGCCTCGTGCGCTGCTGCACCGCCGCGGGGTTCCGTCCCCGGGTGACCCAGGAGGTCACCGACCCGTACATGATGCTGACCTTCGTGGCCACCGGCATGGGGGTCACGATCGCCGCCGAGGACCTCGCGTCGATCATGCCCCGCGGCGCCCGCTGGGTGCGGCTCAGTGACGCCCCCTCCTACATGCACCACGGCATCGCGTGGGTGCCGTCGGAGCAGACCGCGGCGGTCTCCGCGGTGCTCGAGCTGTCCCAGCGCATCCTGCCGACGCCCCTGATCCCGGCCGGGACGTGACATCCGAATTGTGCCGAACGGGCGCACAGTCATTGACCTTTTCGATCGTGGACGCGCAAGATCGCCGGTGTCAGGCTGACACGCATCGATCGCAACCGCGGTCGATTGTCAATGACGACGGCACCTGATTCCGGCGTCACCCGAATCGAAAGCGCAGACATGTCAGCGAAGACAGTTCCGCCTCAGCCCCCCAAGAACAACGCCCGCATCGCCGCCGTCTCCGGCTTCGTCGGGAGCGCCCTCGAGTACTACGACTTCTTCATCTACGCCTCCGCCGCGGCGCTCATCTTCCCCCACATCTTCTTCCCCTCCGGCCAGCCCGGCGTCACCACCCTGCTCTCGTTCGCCACGGTCGGCGTCGCCTACGTCGCCCGCCCGTTCGGCGCGATCCTCTGGGGCCACATCGGCGACCGTTTCGGCCGCAAGCGCGCCCTCCTCGCGTGCCTCGTGATCATGGGCGTCGCGACCTTCCTGGTCGGCTGCATGCCCACCTGGGATGCCATCGGCATCGCCGCGCCGATCATCATCGTGGTGCTGCGCCTCATCCAGGGCATCTCCGCCGGCGGTGAGTCGCCCGGGTCGAGCTCGCTCACCCTCGAGCATGCCCCCGACCGCCGTCGCGCGTTCTTCACCAGCTGGACCATGGGCGGGATCATGTTCGGCATCGTGATCTCGAGCCTCGTGTTCATCCCGATCGCGGCCCTTCCCGAAGACGCCCTGCTCAGCTGGGGCTGGCGCATCCCGTTCTGGGCGTCGGCGATCGTCACGGTCGTGGCGATCATCCTGCGGCGCATGCTCGACGAGCCCGAGATCTTCGAGGACATCAAGAAGTCCGACGAGGTGTCGGCGGTGCCGATCGCGTCGCTGTTCGGTCACAACGGGCTCACTGTCGTGCGCATCACCCTGATGTCGCTGTTCACCGTGATCAACACGATGTTCAACGTGTTCCTTCTCGCGTACGGCACGACCGTCGGCGGGATGCCACGCGAGTCGCTGCTGTGGGTCATCACTGTCGCGAACTTCACCGCCGTGGTCGTCGGCCCGTTCGTGGGCATGCTCGCCGACCGCATCGGCCGCAAGCCCGTCTTCCTCACCGGGCTCGTGCTGCAGTCGCTCACGATCTACGCGCTGCTCGCCGCGGTCGACGCCGGCAACCTCGCCCTCACCTGGGTGCTCGGCGTGTTCCTCATCGGCGTCGCGTACACGCTCTCGAACGCGGTCTACCCGGCCTACTTCCCCGAGCAGTTCCCGGCCCGCGTGCGCTACACCGGCATGGCGGTGAGCCTGATGCTCGGTCTCGTGCTCGCCGGCTTCACGCCGACGATCGCCCAGGGCTTCGTGACCGGTGAGGGCAACACGCAGAACTGGCCCGCTGTCGCCTGGTTCACCATCGCGATCGTCGTGATCTCGGGCATCGCGACACTGTTCGCCCCCGAGACCGCGCGCACGCCCACGGCGAAGCTCGGACTCACGCGGGCCGAGCTCAAGGAGGCCGAGGCGGCCCAGGCGCAGCCCGCGACCGAGCGGGTCTCCGCATCGGCGTGACCGACACACCACGCCGGAAGGGATCGGATGCGCGGCATCCGGTCCCTTTCGGCACGACCGAGAGGACGTCACCATGACGACACCGGCCCCCTCCTACCTCGTCGGCCTCATCGGCGCCGGCATCGGATCGTCGGTCACCCCGGCGCTGCACGAGTCCGAGGCGGATGCCGCGGGCCTGCGCTACCTCTATCGCACGATCGACATCGACGTGCTCGGCTACGGCGTCGACGCCACGGTGGAGCTCATCCGCCGGGCCGGCGACCTCGGATACGACGCGCTGAACATCACCCATCCGTGCAAGCTCGCGGCGATCGACGCCCTCGACGAGGTGTCGCCCGACGTCGCACTGCTCGGCTCGGTGAACACGGTGCTGTTCCGGGACGGACGCGCGATCGGGCACAACACCGACCACTCCGGGTTCGCGCGGGGGCTGCGCGACGGGCTCGCCGGTCGCCCGCGTGACGCCGTGCTGCTGGTCGGGGCAGGCGGCGCCGGCGCCGCGATCGCGTACGCGCTGCTGAGCGCGGGCGTGCGCCGCCTCGAGATCGCGGATGCCGCCCCCACCCGCACGGGAGCGGTGATGCGCGCGCTCGCACCGGCCTTCCCCGACGCCGAGCTGCGCGCGCTCGCGCTCGACGAGGTCGCCGACGCCGCCGCCCGGGTCGACGGACTGGTGAACGCGACCCCGGTGGGGATGGTCGGTCACGACGGCATCCCGGTGGATGCCGCGCTGCTCCGCCCGCCGCTGTGGGTCGCCGACGCGGTCTACCGTCCGGTGCGCACGCAGCTGATCGCCGCGGCCGATGACGCGGGCTGCGCGGTGCTCGACGGTGGGCGGATGGTGGTCAACCAAGCGGCCGACACGTTCCGGCTGATCACGGGCATCGAGCCCGACCGGGAGCGCAT
>NZ_LMPK01000003.1:34251-35415 GCF_001423825.1 Microbacterium sp. Leaf351 | reverse complement strand
GGGCGGCGCGATCCGCCCACCCGTGAGGGTCAGAAGTCGGCGCGGCCGCCGGACAGGTCGAATGCCGTGCCGGTGGTGAAGCTGCACGCATCGCTCGAGATCCACATGACGGTCGAGGCGACCTCGTCGATCTGCAGGAAGCGCCCCATCGGGATGAGCGCCCGCGTCCGTTCGATGAAGGCCGGCGGGAGTTGCGCGAACAGGTCGGTCTGCACCATGACGGGCGTGACCGCGTTGACGGTGACGCCGTCGTGGATGAGCTCGCGGGCGAGCGACTTCGTCAGCCCGACGACGCCGTGCTTCGCGGCCGAGTAGGCGGCGAGCTCGGGGTTTCCCTCCTTGCCCGCGATCGACGCGACGAACACGATCCGGCCCCACTGCTGCGCACGCATCGCGGGCGCGACGGCGCGGGCGGCGAGGAACGTGCCCGTGAGGTCGATCTCCAGCACCCGGCGCCACGCCTCCGGGTCGTAGTCCCACACGGGCGCGACGGGCCCGGTGATGCCGGCGCAGGCGACCAGCACGTCGATGCGGCCCGCCAGCGCGAGGGTCTCCTCCGCCGCAGCGGCGACGGAGGCGGCATCCGTCACGTCGACCCGCAGCGCGAGGGCGGGGGTCCAGCCGTCGACGGCCGTGGGATCGAGGTCCCAGACGACCACGCGGGCGCCCGCCGCGGCGAAGCGGGCACCGATACCGGCGCCGATGCCGCGGGCGCCGCCGGTGATGACGACCACAGCGTCGTCGAAGTCGAAAGTCACATGAGTCACGCCTGCACGTTAGTGCCGCCACTGCGGAGAATTACCCGCCTGGGGCTACATGAACATAGACGGATTTGGTCGTTCCCTGTCTTGATCATCCCTCGCATACTGGCCACCGGCGCACGCGCGCCGATCGTTCTGACGAAGGAGTCCCGATGGCGACGTTCGCGGTCACTTACGACTACGCGACCGACAGCGACCAGGTGCGCGACGCGCACCGACCCGAGCACGTGGCGTTCCTGCGCGGGCTGCACGAGGAGGGCGCGCTGTACATGAGCGGCCCCCTCGCGCAGGACCCGCCCCGGGCCCTGCTCATCTTCGAGGCGCCCGACGCCGACGCCCTCGCGGCCCGGCTCGACGCCGACCCGTTCCACCGGGTCGGCGCGATCGGCGTGCGCACCATCAC
>NZ_LMPK01000003.1:28376-34169 GCF_001423825.1 Microbacterium sp. Leaf351 | reverse complement strand
GCTCGTGCGCATCCTCGCGGTGACGCTGTGCGGCACCGACCTGCACATCTTCGAGGACGACTACCCCACCGAGCTGCCCCTGGTGCAGGGGCACGAGCTCGCGGGCGTCGTCGTCGAGACCGACCCCGACCGCGCCGACCTGCGCGGCGCGCGCGTCGTGATCGACCCGGTCGTCGCGTGCGGCGTCTGTCACGCCTGCCGGGCCGGACGGCCGAACGTGTGCGCGTCGCTGTCGGTGCTCGGCTGCTACGAGGACGGCGGCTTCGCCGAGTTCGTCGCCGTGCCGGCGACCCGGGTGCACCGGGTGCCCGCGGGCCTCCCGACGGAGGTCGCCGCTCTCGCCGAGCCGACCTCCATCGCCCTGCAGGCCGTGACCCGGTCGCGCCCGCAGCCGGGGGAGATCGCGCTCGTGCTCGGCTGCGGCCCGATCGGCCTCCTCGCCGCCCTGGCCCTCGCCGACCGCGGCGTCATCGTGCTCGCCGCCGACACCGATGCGGTGCGGGCCGCCACCGCGCGGGGCTTCGGGGCATCCGAGACCTTCGTGGTGGCCCCCGGGTTCCCGGATGCCGCGCAGCAGCGGACGATCGACGAGCTCACCGATCACGCGGGGCCGATCATCGTGATCGAGGCGACCGGCGTGCCGGCGTCGCTGCAGAACGCGGTGCGCCTCGTTGCGAGCGGCGGACGCGTCGTGCAGGTGGGCATCTCGACCCGCACCGTGGAGCTGTCGATGACCGACCTGCCGTACAAGGAGCTCGACCTGCTCGGCAGCCGCAACAGCCTCGGGCTCATCCCGCAGGGCCTCGACCTGCTGTCGCGTCACCGCGGCGCCGCCGAGCAGCTGCTCACCCACGCGTTCGCGTTCGACGACCTCGCCGACGCGTTCGCCGCGATGGCGGACCCGGCCGTGCCGACGGGCAAGATCGTGATCCGGATGCCGCTGGCCGAGGCGGTGCCGGCATGAGCGCCGTCGTGGCGCACGGCGCGGCGGCGCTCCCCCGCGACGTCGACGTGCTCGTGGTCGGCTCCGGTGCCGCCGGGCTCGTCAGCGCGCTGCGGGCGGCCGATGCCGGAGCGCGGGTGGCGGTCGTCGAGAAGGCGTCGACGATCGGCGGCACGACCGCCGCGGGCGGCGGCGTGATCTGGGCGCCGGCGACGGCGGTCGCCCGCGAACAGGGCTGGCACGACGACGCCGAAGCGGGCATCGCCTACCTGTCCGCGAGCTCGGGCCACGTCATGACCCCCGCGGCGATCGAGGGCTACGTGCGCACGATCGGCGCGGCCATCGACTACCTCGCCACCCGCACGCGGGTGCGCTTCACCGCTCTCGCCCGGCCCGACTACCGCGTCGAATGGCCCGGGGCGGCCCTCGGCGGGCGCAGCCTCGACAACGACGCGTTCGACCCGTCGAGCCACCCGGGACTCGCCGACGAGATCCGTCCGTCGTCGTACTTCCCCCTGCTCACGATGGCCGAGCGCGACAGGCTCGACGGCGCCGCCCCCGACCCGGCGCTGATCGCCGACCGCCACGCGCAGGGCGTGCGCACCATGGGCGGGGCGCTCATCGGGGCGCTCGCGGCCTCGGCGGCGGACCGCGGCATCCCGATCATCGCCGACGCCCCCATCGAGGGGCTCCGGCGCACGGAGGACGGGTGGGAGGCGACGTTCGGCGCGGTGGCCGTCATCGCCCGCGCCGTCGTGCTCGCCTCGGGCGGATTCGAGTGGAACCCCCGACTGCGGGACGCCTTCCTGTCGTTCCCGATCACGCCGATCAGCGCCCCCTCGAACGAGGGCGACGGGCTCGAGCTGGGCCTCGCCGCCGGTGCCGCCGTCGCCGACATGACGGCGATCTGGGGCGTGCCGGTGCTCACCCCGCCGGCCCAGCGCTACGACGGTCTGCCGTCGGGGCGCATGGGCAACGTCGAGATGACCCTTCCCGGGTCGATCGTGGTCAACCACGCCGGCGAGAGGTTCGTGAACGAGGCGCTCGCCTATCAGGACACGTCGCGGATGTTCGGCGACACCGACCCGACGACCGGGCGCCCGCGCAACATCCCGGCGTGGCTCGTCTTCGACGCCCGCTTCGCCCGGCGCTACGCGATCGGCGGGTCGGCCACCGGCGCCGCCCCCGACTGGGCCACGACCGCGCCGTCGCTCCCCGAGCTCGCCGTCGCCCTCGGCATCGACCCCGACGGGCTCGCCGCCACCGTGACGGCCTTCAACGCCGCGGCCGCCGACGGGCTCGACCCGGCGTTCGGGCGCGGCCAGAGCGCGCAGGACCGCTTCCTCGGCGACTCGACGCACGAGCCGAACCCGTGCCTCGCACCCCTCACTGAGGCGCCGTTCGCCGCCGTGCCGCTGTCCCCCGGAGTGCTCGGCACCTCGGGCGGCCTCGCCGTCGACGAGGACGCGCACGTGCTCGACTGGTCGGGCGCGCCGCTGCCGGGGCTGTTCGCGGCGGGGAACGTGGCGGCGGGAGTCTTCCGCAACACGTATCCGGGCGGCGGGGCGACCCTCGGGTCGGCCGTCGCACGCGCCTACGCGGCGGGCGACGCCGCCGGCCGGGAAGCCGTCGCGGCCACGTCGGCGCGGGCGGGCGTGCCCGCGTGAGCGCGGCGCCCGTACGGGTGGGGCTCGTCGGCGCCGGGGCGATCGGTCTCACCCACGCGGAGACGCTCGCCCGATCGGCGACGGCGACCCTCGTCGGCGTCGCCGACCCGACGCCCGCGGCGGCTCGGCTCGGCGACGCGCACGGGGTGCCGTCGTTCCCCGACCTCGACGCGCTGCTCGGCGCGACGGCCCCCGACGCCGTCATCATCGCCACCCCCAACGAGCTGCACGTGCCGCTCGCGCACGAGCTCGTGCGTCGCGGCATCCCGATGCTCGTCGAGAAGCCGCTCGGCGCGACCGCCGACGAGGCGACGCTGCTCGCCGACGCGGCGGCCCGTGCCGGGGTGCCGGTGCTCGTCGGGCACCACCGGCGGCACCACCCGGCCGTGCGTGCCGCGTCCGCGGCGATCGCCGAGGGGGCCCTCGGACGCATCGTCGCGGCGTCGGTCACCTCGTTCCTGCGCAAGCCCGACGACTACTTCGACGTGCCCTGGCACCGCACGGCCGGCACCGGGGGCACGTTCCTCATCAACCTCATCCACGACGTCGACCTGCTGCGGCACCTGTGCGGCGAGGTCGTCGCGGTGTCGGCCGTCGCCTCCCGCGCGGCCCGGGGGCTCGACGTCGAGGACACCGGAGCGCTCGTGCTGACATTCGCCTCCGGCGCGGTCGCGACGATCGTCGTCTCGGACATCGCCGCTGCGCCGTGGTGCTGGGATCTCACCGCGGGCGACGCGCCCCGCTTCCCCGTGCACGCTGTCGACTCGCATCGCATCGTCGGCACGGATGCCTCGGTGTCACTGCCCGACGCGACGGTGTGGTCGCATGCGGGCGAGGCCGTGTGGACGACGCCGCTGCGTGGCATCCCGTTGCCCCTCGACGCGGCGAACGCGTTCGACCGTCAGCTCGATCACTTCGCCGCCGTCGCGCGCGGCGAGGCGGAGCCGGTCGTCGGCGCCGCCGACGGCGCGCGCAACGTCGCGATCGTCGAGGCGGTGGCGCGGGCGGCGCGCACCGGGCGGAGCGTCGCGGTCTGAGCGCTCAGGCGTCGCCGAGCACGTCCTTCGCGATGCGGAAGGCCGTGTTCGCCGCCGGCACGCCGCAGTAGATCGCCGACTGCAGGATGACCTCGGCGATCTCGTCGTGCGTGAGCCCGTTGGTGACGGCCGCCCGCAGGTGCATCGCGAGCTCCTCGTGGTGGCCGAGCGCGATGAGCGCTGTCAGCACCGCGACCGAGCGCGACCGCCGGTCGAGCCCGGGACGCGACCACACGTCGCCCCAGGCGTACCGGGTGATGAAGTCCTGGAAGTCCGCTGTCAACGGCGTCGTGCCGGCGACGGCCCGGTCGACGTGCGCGTCGCCGAGCACCGCGCGGCGCACGGTCATGCCCTGGCTGCGGCGGGTCTCGTCGTCGAGGGGATCGGTCGTCATGGCTGCGCCTTCCGGGCGTGGGGGGTGAGGAATGCGATCAGCGCCGCGGCGGTCGCGGCCGGCTGCTCGGCGGGCGGGAGGTGCGCGGCATCCTCGATCACCGCGGCGCGACCGTCAGCGACGCCCTCGGCGATCTGGCGGGCCTTCGCCTCCGGGGCGACCTGATCGTGCCGACCCCACAGCGCGAGCACCGGGGTGTCGATCTCGCCGAGGCGGGCGGACACGTCGTAGGCGGCGAGCGCCTCGCAGCAGGCGGCGTAGCCCTCGTCGTCGGCGTCCTGCAGGGCGTGCAGCAGGCGGCCCGACAGCTCGGGCTCGCGCGCCATCGACTCGGGGGCGAACCAGCGCTGGGCCGACCCGATGATGAGCGCCGACGTCGACTGCGCGCGCACGGTCGCGGCGCGCTCGTGCCAGCTCTCGGGGGTGGCGAGCAAGGCCCCGGAGGCGACGATAGCGGCCGCGTCGACGAGACCCGGATGCCGCAGCAGCAGCTCGAGCCCGGTGGCGCCTCCGAGGGACACGCCCGCGTAGAGGGCGTGTCCGCCGT
The DNA here is from genome assembly GCF_001423825.1 of Microbacterium sp. Leaf351. NCBI lineage: Bacteria > Bacillati > Actinomycetota > Actinomycetes > Micrococcales > Microbacteriaceae > Microbacterium > Microbacterium sp. Leaf351. The sequence continues at coordinate 29,581 of NZ_LMPK01000003.1, read as the reverse complement.
GCGCACGGATGAGGTCGGCGACCGCGTCGGCGAGCTCGCCCACCGTGAACGGGGCGGCCGGGGAGGGAGCGTCACCGTGACCCGGCAGATCCCACGCGATCACGCGGAAGCGCTCCGCGAGCGCCGGGAGGGTGTTCTCCCACAGGATCGTCGAGGTGCCGAGGGACGGCCCGAGCACGAGCAGCGGCGCATCGGCGGGCCCGACCGGATTGGTCGCCGCGATCACGGGCGCGGTCATGCGTCCTCCTCGGCGAGGGTCTCGTCGACGAATGCCGCGGCCAGCCCGAGATAGCGCGCGGGGTCGAGCAGGTCGTCGAGGTCGACGCGCAGGCCGCGGGCCGCGAGCGGTGCCTCGAGCAGTGTGCGCAGGTCTCCGCCCGTCGTCGCGCCGGCGATCGCGGCAGCCACCGTGTCGGCGCCGATGAGCGGGGCGAGCTCGGCCGAGAGCCGTTCGGCGACGATCAGCCCGTCGCTGAGCGCGAGGGTGCGCGCCACGGCGTCGAGGTCGACGACAAGACCGGCGGTGAGCGCCGCCGCCGTGCGTGCGGCCCCCAGCGCGACGCGCAGCAGCTCGCGCAGCGCGGGCCATTCGGCGTGCCAGGCGCCGTCGGGGCGCTCGTCGACGGCGCCGGCCGCCGCGAGGTGCAGGGTGGCCGCGAGCTGCGGTGCGCGCAGCGCCGCCGATCTGACGAGCACGGATGCCGCGGGGTTCCGCTTCTGCGGCATGGCGCTCGAGCCACCGCCGACCCCCTCGGACAGCTCGCCGATCTCGGTGCGCGACGCGGTCGCGACGTCGGCGGCGATCACGCCGAGCGCGTCGGTGACGGCCACGAGCGCATCGCCGAGGCGGGTCACGGGGCGGCGTTCCACGTGCCAGGGGGCGGCGGGAGCGGCGAGAGCGAGCTGCGCGGCGAAGGCGGCGGGCAGCTCGCGGGCCGTCGCGGGATCACTGAGCACGACCGCGGACGCGAGGGTGCCGCCGGCGCCGCCGAGCTGCGCGGGCAGGGCGGCGAGCGCCGCGGCGAGATCGGCGCGCGCCGCGCGCACACCGCGCAGCCACGACGCGAACCGGGCGCCGAGCGTCGTCGGCACGGCGTGCTGGGTGAGCGTGCGGGCCGCTGCGGGCACGTCGCGGTGAGCGCGGGCGAGGGCCGCGAGGGAACGGGCGGTCGCCCGCAGGTCGAGGTCGATCTGCTCCCCCGCGC
>NZ_LMPK01000003.1:28185-28301 GCF_001423825.1 Microbacterium sp. Leaf351 | reverse complement strand
CCCGCGGTCGGCGGGCGCGACGGCGGCCCGCAGGTCGCCGACGAGCGGGATCACCGGGTTTCCACCAGACACCGCGCGACGCGCGAGGTCGGCGGCATCCACGGGCACGTCGGCGA
>NZ_LMPK01000003.1:27935-28108 GCF_001423825.1 Microbacterium sp. Leaf351 | reverse complement strand
GAGAGCGACCTCGACGTCGACGAGGGCGGCGAGCACCGCGGCATCCGACACGATCGCGTCGGCGCCGACGGTCACCGGGGAGAGCAGGCCGACATCGAAGACGGGGGGATCAGAAGGCAAGGAACACGGTCTCCTCATCGCCCTGCAGATGGATGTCGTGATGCAGATCGCCG
>NZ_LMPK01000003.1:25879-27914 GCF_001423825.1 Microbacterium sp. Leaf351 | reverse complement strand
CGGCGGCGAGCGCGGCCTCGTCGTCGGGCAGGTAGAGGCGGGTGTGGAGCTTGTTCGGAAGGCCCCGCGCGTAGACGATCACCGCGAGGAAGGGGGCGCGTCCGGGCTCGGCGCCGGGGTTGCGGGTCCAGAACTCGAAGTGGCCCTCGTCGGTCGTGAACGCGCGGCCGAAGCCGGTGAACGTGTGGTCGTCGCGACGGAACGCCCCGCGCGCCCGCGGCACGGTGCCGTCGGTGTCGGCGCCGAAGATCTCGACCATCGAGTCGGGGATGGGGTTGCCGGCGCCGTCGTAGACGGTTCCGGAGACGACGATCGCGCCCGGCGAGTGCGGGAAGGCGACCTGGTGCATGCGCGGGTACTCGGTGCCGTAGGCGAAGAACGGGCCGACGGTCTGCCCGGCGGTGGCGTCGAGGGTGCGGGGCGGGGTGGGCATCAGTGCTCCTCCTGCTCGGTCCAGGTGGCGTCGGGGCCGTCCACGACGATGTCGAAGCGGTAGCCCATCGAGAACTCCGGCACGGTGAGGTCGTGGTCGTAGACGCTGATGAGCGCCTCACGGTCCTTCGCGCGACGGATCGTGTTGTAGATCGGGTCGAGCGCGAACAGCGGGTCGCCGGGGAAGTACATCTGCGTCACGATGCGCTGGGTGAACGCGTTGCCGAAGACCGAGAAGTGGATGTGGGCGGGTCGCCACGCGTTCACGTGGTTCTTCCACGGGTACGGCCCGGGCTTGATGGTCGTGAAGCGGTAGGCGCCGTCGTCGTCGGTGACGATGCGGCCGGCGCCGGTGAAGTTGGGGTCGAGCGGCGCGGGGTGCTGGTCGCGCTGGTGGATGTAGCGACCCGCGGCGTTGGCCTGCCAGATCTCGACGAGCTGGTTGCGCACGGGGCGCCCCCAGGAGTCCAGCACCCGGCCGTGCACGGTGATGCGCTCACCGAGGGGCTCGCCCGCGTGCTGCAGGGTGAGGTCGGACTCGATCGCCGCGACATCCCGCTGGCCGAAGGCCGGGGAGAACAGCTCGATGGTCTCGGGGTCGACGAGCTTCGGGTTCTTGGTCGGATGCCGCAGCACACTCGACCGGTAGGGCGGGAAGTCGTACAGAGTGGCGGGCACGTGCTCGCCGGCGGCCTCGCGCGCATCCCACTCGGCGTGGAGGGCGGTGATCTCGGCGGTGATGGCCGCCTGGGTGGCCTGGTCGGGGGCCGCGAGCAGCGATTCGGGCGCCGCCGCGGTGCGTTCGCTCGTCATGGTGTCTCCTTCGACGATCCGTGGGGATGCCAGCGTCGCACCGCGCGCTGGCGCGCCGAGGAGATGTTCTCATTGAGTGAGAATCATGCGTCGGGGCGGAGCGCCCGCGACAGCTCTCGCGCCGCCTGCGTCACCATCGGCGCAAGGCGCTTCTCGAGGGCGTCGCCCGCGTGCGCGACCACCCCGATCGCGGCGGGGGGCAGCCCGGTGANCCCGCGTGCGCGGGCCCGCGCGAGGTCGGCGCGCAGCGCCTCGGGGTCGGTGATCGACCGGGACGTCTCGGGCAGCAGGGGCACCGCCAGGTAGCGGTCGAGCCACGCCTCGTCGCGCCCCAGCAGGATGGCCTTGCCGACCCCGGTCGTATGCAGCGGATGCCGCCCGCCCTCCCGGCCGAGCGTGGGCACCGAGGCGCGTCCGGTGATGCGTCCGGCGAACACGATCTCGGCCCGCTCGGGCGGCACGTCGACGTCGAGCACCGCGAGGTGCACGTTCTCCCCCGTCGCCTCGTAGAGGCGCACCATGTGGGGCAGCGCGACCTCCCGCAGCCGCACGGCGACCGGCGACAGCTCGCCGAGCTCCCACAGCCGCGTGCCGATGGCGTAACGCGCCTCGCCGACGGCGACGAGCCATCCTTCGGCGACGAGGGAGGCGACCAGTCGGTGCGCGCTCGAGAGCGGGATGCCCGCACGCGCGGCGAGCACCGCGACCGGCAGCGACGGCTCGTCCTCGTCGAACGCCGCGAGCAGCCGGGTCACGCGACCGAACACCGTCTCTGTCATGGCCTCACGCC
>NZ_LMPK01000003.1:24141-25872 GCF_001423825.1 Microbacterium sp. Leaf351 | reverse complement strand
GCACGTCCTCGGCGAGCTCGGGCAGCCACTGCGGCACCGGAAGCGCCTCGCCGTCCGGTGAGGGCACGACGAACACGCTCATGCAGAGCGTCGCGAGGCGTCGCTCGTGGGGCGTGCGCGGGTCGCCGGTGAGCACGCGGCTGACGACGTGCGCGCTGCGCGCGCTGGTGTAGACGATGCGGGCGTCGATCTCGACGAGGTCGCCGATCGAGATCGGCGTGAAGAAGTGGATGCCGCCCGAGTAGGCCCCGACCGCGGCGCTGGCCTCGGCGCCGTCGCGCACCCATGCCGCGGTGACCGCGTAGGCGGCCTCGTCCATCCACCGCATCACCGTGCCGCCGTGGGCTTTGCCTCCCCAGTTGACGACGCCGGGCGGCACGAGGAAACGCAGCGTCGTGCGGGGGGCGGCCGAGGCATCCGTGTATTCCTCGTCGAGCATGAGCGACTTGATCTCGGTGCGCGAGGCGATGCGGTCGAGCGCGAGGCGCTGCAGCTCGGCGTCGGCAGCCGACACGGGGCTCCACGCCGCCACGGGGGCCGGCCGGCCGTCGGCACCCTTCGCGACGAAGACCAGGATGCACGTGGTCGCCGGGGTGTACTCGCGGGTGCTCACGTCGGCCGAGGCGACCGTGGCGACGATGTGCATGCTCGTGGTGCCGGTGTGCACGATGCGGGCGCTCACCTCGATGAGACTGCCCGGCGGGATCGGACGCCGGTGGCGCATGTTGCCGACGTACGCGGTGACGCAGTAGCCGCCGGCCCAGCCGACCGCACACGCATAGGCGGCCTTGTCGATCCACTCCATGACGCTGCCGGCGGCGACCGAGCGTCCGCCGGCGGCGGTGTCGCCGGGGGTGGCGAGGAAGCGCAGCGTGATCCGGTCATCACGACCGGCGGCGGGATGGGCGAGCGCAGCGGGCTCCGCGTCGGGGGTCACGCACGACAGCGTAGTGAGTCGGATGCCGCGGCCCGCGGCATCCGCGCCCTCTCACCGCCCGCACAGCGCCGAGCCCGAGGCCTGGCGCTCCTAGACTGACGGGTGTGACCGGCCCTCTCACCGCCCCCATCCGCACGTCCCGCGACCACGCGTGCCTCATCGTGTACGGGCCGGACAAGGCCGGGGTCGTGGCGGCCATCACGGCGCTCATCACCCGCCACGAGGGCAACATCGTCTCCCTCGATCAGTACTCCGACAACCCGCAGGGCGGGGCGTTCTTCCAGCGGGTGGTGTTCCACCGGCCGAACCTGACGGCGGCGCTGCCGAGCATCGAGGAGGACCTCGCAGAGACCCTCGCCCCCTACGCGATGGAGTGGCGGCTGACCGACCAGTCGATCCCGAAGCGCATGGCGATCCTCGCGTCGACCTCCGACCACTGCCTGCTCGACCTGCTGTGGCGTCACCGCCGCGGCGAGCTGCCGGTGTCGATCCCGATGGTCGTCTCGAACCACACCAACACGGCCGACGACGTGCGCTCGTTCGGGGTGCCGTTCTTCCACGTGCCCTCGCAGGGCGCCGACAAGTCGGCGGCCGAGGCCGAGATCCTGAAGCTACTGAAGGGCAACGTCGACTTCGTCGTGCTCGCCCGCTACATGCAGATCCTGTCGGGCGACTTCCTCGCCGAGCTCGGGGTGCCGGTCATCAACATCCACCACTCGTTCCTCCCCGCCTTCATCGGCGCCGACCCGTACCGCAAGGCCAAGGAGCGCGGTGTGAAGCTCATCGGCGCGACC
>NZ_LMPK01000003.1:22854-24121 GCF_001423825.1 Microbacterium sp. Leaf351 | reverse complement strand
CCCGCACCGACCTGCAGCGCCACGGCGCCGACGTCGAGCGCGCCGTGCTCTCCCGCGCGGTGCTGTGGCACGCGCAGGACCGCGTGATCCGCCACGGCAACCAGACGATCGTCTTCTGAGGCGGGCGCGGCGTGGGCCGCGGCATCCGCCCCGAAGTGGTCAGAACACGTACTCCATGAGCTCGAGCCCGAGCACCCGGAACGCGTCGTGCGCCCGCAGCCGGTGCGCGATCGACAGGTCGTCGAAGCAGACCGTCAGCGCGTAGGACACCCCCGCGCGGGGACCGGCGAGCACCCCCGCCTCGGCGCGTACGCCGTCGCCCCGGCCGGTCTTGTTCAGGAACAGCAGACCATGCTCGTCGCCCTCGTGAGCGAACGGGTCGAGCCCGGTGACGGATGCCGCGAGGCTCAGGTCGTGCCCATGGCTCAGCCACTCCGACACCTGCGCACTGACGGCGGGTGTCACGACGCGGGAGTTCACGAGGTCGGCGAACAGCCGCGCGTACTCGCGGGTCGCGCCGAGCGCGACGTGCGGGGCGTCGTCGGGGCCGCGCCGGTCGCGGAAGGCGTCCATCATGGCCGAGCGCGACAGCCCGAGCTGCTCGAGCCGCACCCGCACGGCGGGGAGTCCGATGCGGGCGAGCAGCGCGTTCGCCGCGAGGGCGTCGCCGGTGGATGCCGCCAGCACCGCGAGGTCGACGACAGGCAGCGACGGCGCGGCGAGATGCTGCCAGGTTCCCGGCCCCGCGACCGCGGGGAGGCTCGTGCGGTCGACCACCTCGTAAGGGTCGAGGCGGTTCTGGTCGATCTGCGCCGCCACCTCCACCAGAAGAGGCACGACGCCGAGCCCCGCGATCGGCAGGCTCACGTAGTCGTCACCGACGAGCACCGCGCTGCCGCGGTCGAGGTCGTCGACGTGCACCGACACCTGGGCGCCCGCGACGGCGAGGGCGTCGAGCGCCGCCATGGTCGACGTGAACGAGCGTCGCCCCACGGCGACACGGCGGCCCGACCGGCTCGCCGCACGGCGGCGCCCGGGCGACGCCTCGGCGCCCCGCGCACGATCAGGAGTCGGTGCCACGGTGGGCTCCCTCCCGTCGGGTGCGGTGCGCGCGCACGGCGACTGTCAGCATCCGTTCGCGTGAGGCCATGCCAGCACGGCCGGGTTACCAGATGGTGACGCGCTCGCTCTCGGGGAGCCAGAGCGCATCGGTCTCGGTCACGCCGAACGCCGCGTAGAAGGCGTCGACGTTGCGCACGATCTGGTT
>NZ_LMPK01000003.1:20423-22799 GCF_001423825.1 Microbacterium sp. Leaf351 | reverse complement strand
CCCGTCGATCTCGGGAGCGGGCTCGCCGCCGAGCGAGATCTCGTAGGCGCGGATCGCGATGCCGAGGCCCCCGAGGTCACCGATGTTCTCGCCGATCGTGAGAGCGCCGTTGACGTGGTTCTCGGGAGCGAGACCCTGCGGCACGAGCTCGTCGTACTGGGCGATGAGACTCGCCGTGCGCTGCTCGAACGCCGCACGGTCGGCGTCGGTCCACCAGTCCCGCAGCGACCCGTCGCCGTCGTACCGGCTGCCCTGGTCGTCGAACCCGTGGCCGATCTCGTGGCCGATCACGGCGCCGATGCCGCCGTAGTTGGCCGCCGCGTCGCGATCGGCGTCGAAGAACGGGTACTGCAGGATCGCCGCCGGGAACACGATCTCGTTCATGAGCGGGTTGTAGTAGGCGTTGACGGTCTGCGGGGTCATGAACCACTCGTCGCGGTCGATGGGCCCACCGACCTTTCCGAGCTGCCGGTCGTGCTCGACGACGTGCGCGCGGCGCACGTTGCCGACCACGTCGGCGGGGTCGACGACGAGTGCCGAGTAGTCCTTCCACCGCACCGGGTAGCCGATCTTCGGTGTGAAGGCGTCGAGCTTGGCGAGCGCGCGCTCACGGGTCTCGGGGCTCATCCACTCGAGGGTCGTGATCGACTGACGGTAGGCCTCGATGAGGTTCGCGACCAGCTCGTCCATGGCGACCTTCGCCTGCGGCGGGAAGTGCCGCTCGACGTAGACGCGGCCGACGGCCTCGCCGAGCGCCGCCTCGACGAGGCTCACGCCCCGCTTCCAGCGCTCGCGGTTCACCGGCACGCCGGTGAGCTGAGTGCCGTAGAACGAGAAGTTCTCGGCGACGATCTCCTCGGTGAGGAACGGCGCCGAGCCGTGGACGATCGCGTAGCGCAGCCACGACTTCCAGCCCTCGAGGTGCGCGTCGACGAGCAGTGCGCCCAGACCCTCCAGGAAGCTCGGCTGCTGCACGACGACCTCGGCGAACGCATCGGGATGCCCCGGTGCGAGCGCCGAGCGCCACGGCTCCAGGTCGACGCCCACGAGCGACTGCACCTCGTCCCAGGTCTTCAGGTTGTAGGTGGCGACCGCATCGCGGCTGCGCACGTTGTCCCAGTGCGCGGCGGCGATCTCGGTCTCGAGCGCGACGATGCGGTCGGCCTGGGCCGCGGCATCCGTCACGTCGACGAGGCCGAGCAGACGCTCGATGTGCTCGCGGTACGCGATGCGGGTCTCGCCGAAGTTCTCGAGCCGGTAGTAGCTCTCGTCGGGGAGGAACAGCCCGCCCTGCACGAGGAAGGGGACGTAGCGGGTCGGGTTGCCGGGGTCGGGCTCGACGTAGAGGTCGATGAGTCCGCGCACGCCGTCGCGCTCGAGCTCGCCGATCGCGATCAGGAGGTCCTCGACCGAGCCGATCGCGTCGATGCGGGCGAGCTGCGCCGAGATCGGCGCGAGGGATGCCGCGGCGATGCGCTCGGTGTCCATGAAGCTGGCGTAGAGGTCACCGATCTTGCGGGCCTCGGTGCCGGGCTCGGCCTGCTGCGACTCGGTGATGATCGCGGCGACGTCCTTCTCGGCCTGCTCGGCGATGAGGTGGAACGAGCCCCAGCGGGCCTTGTCGTCGGGGATCGCGGTGCGGTCGAGCCAGGCGCCGTTGACGTGGCGGAACAGGTCGTCCTGCGGGCGGATCTCGGTGCTCAGTTCGCCGAGCTCGAGACCGGAGCGGAGGTCTGCAGACATGGGCTCCACCCTACGCCGCGCACTCATGGGTCGGCCGGGAGTTGCGCACATCCGCGCACCCGCGTCCGCCGTGTCGGCGCCGCGCGGTACTGTCGCGTCGGGCCCGCACCGGCGGGCGGAGAAGAGGTCAGGATGTCGACACTCACCGCACGCGACGGCGCCACGGCGCTGCTCGTGGTCGACGTGCAGAACGGCGTCGTCGACGGCGCCCATGACCGCGACGGCGTGGTCACCCGCATCGCCGGGCTGGTCGCCCGCGCGAGACACGACGGCGTGCCCGTCGTGTGGGTGCAGCACTCCGAGGACGGCGAGCTCGAGCAGGGCACGGAAGCGTGGGAACTGGTGCCCGAGCTCGTGCCGGTCGACGGCGACGCGCACGTGCACAAGCGCTACGGCGACTCGTTCGAGGGCACCGACCTCGACGACCTGCTCGCCCGGCTCGGTGTCGACCGTCTGGTCGTCGCGGGCGCCGAGACCGACGCCTGCATCCGCTCGACCATCCACGGCGCGTTCGCGCGCGGCTACGACACGGTGCTCGTGAGCGACGCCCACACCGCCGGCGACAAGACCGCGTGGGGCGCCCCGAGCGTTCCCGACGTCATCGCGCACACGAACCTCTACTGGTCGTTCCAA
>NZ_LMPK01000003.1:13146-20400 GCF_001423825.1 Microbacterium sp. Leaf351 | reverse complement strand
CCCCGTCGCCCCCGGACTCTCCCTACGCTGAGCGCATGACCGCACGCGGGGCCACGCTCAACCGGCAGATCCTCGCGCTCGCGGTGCCCGCACTCGGCGCGCTCGTCGCCGAGCCGCTGTTCCTCATCGTCGACGCGGCGCTCGTCGGCCACCTCGGCCTCGACGCCCTCGCGGGTCTCGGCATCGCCTCAGCGGTGCTGCAGACGATCGTCGGGCTCATGGTGTTCCTCGCCTACGCGACGACGCCGGCGGTGGCGCGGCGGTTCGGCGCGGGCGACCCGGGCGCCGCCGTGTCGGCGGGCATCGACGGCATGTGGCTCGCGGTGAGCCTGGGCGCGGTGCTCGCGCTCGCGGCATCCGTCGCGTCGCCGGGCATCGTGGCCCTCTTCGGCGCCTCGCCCGAGGTGACCGCCGCGGCCGACACCTACCTCGCGATCTCGGTGTGGGGGCTGCCGGCGATGCTCGTCGTGTTCGCGGCGACCGGCCTGCTGCGCGGCATGCAGAACACGGTGGTGCCGCTGTGGGTCGCCGGGTTCGGCTTCGCCGCGAACGCCGGACTCAACGCCCTGCTCATCTACGGGCTCGGGTTCGGCATCGCGGGCTCGGCGCTCGGCACCGTGCTCGCGCAGTGGGGCATGGTGGGCGTGTACGTCGCCGTCGTCGCGCGGCTCGCCCGCCGGCATGCGGCATCCGTCCGACCGCAGCGCGCCGGCATCACCGGATCGGCACGGCTCGGCGGGTGGTTGTTCCTGCGCACGGTGTCGTTGCGCGCGGCCCTGCTCGCGACCGTCGCGGCGGCGACCGCGCTCGGCACCGCGGAGCTCGCCGCCTGGCAGGTCGCGTTCACGATCTTCTCGACAGCCGCATTCGCGCTCGATGCCCTGGCGATCGCCGCGCAGGCGCTCGTCGGCAAGAGCCTCGGCGCGGGCGATCGGGTGCTCGTGCGCCACGTGCTGCGGCGCACGGTCGCGTGGGGCGCGTGGTTCGGTGTCGTCGTGGGCGCCGTGATCGCGGCCCTGTCGGGTGTGCTGGGCGGCCTGTTCACCGGGGACGCCTCGCTCTCGCCGCTCGCACAGCCGGCACTGATCGTGCTCGCGATCGCGCAGCCGCTGTGCGGGGTGGTGTTCGTGCTCGACGGCGTCCTGATGGGAGCCGGCGACGGCCGCTACCTCGCGGTGGTCGGGGTGCTCAACCTCGTGCCGTTCGTGCCGCTGCTCGTCGTGCTGGCGCTCGTCGGCGCGTCGGGGGCCGCTGGTCTCGCATGGCTGGCCGTCGCGTTCTTCGGGGTCTACATGCTCGCCCGGCTGGTGACGCTCTCCCGCCGTGTACGCGGCACGGCGTGGATGACCGTCGGGGTCTAGATCGGATGCCGCAGGCCCGCTGACCCGCAGACCGTGATCAGTCGCCGGCGGCGGGCTGCGGGATGGGCGTCACGTCGGCGCGCACCGCGGGCATCGCGACGGCGACCAGCATCATCGCCGCGACCGTGACGAGCACCGCCACGAACACCGCGGTGCCGGCCGCGGCGGCGCCCGCGGCATCCGTCTCGGCCCGTCCGGCGAGGGCGGCCGTGCTGATGGCCCCGAAGATCGCCGCGCCCACGGCGCTGCCGATCGAGCGTGCGAACATGTTGGCGCCGGTGACGACGCCGCGCTGGCTCCACTCGACGCTCGCCTGCGCGGCGATCAGGCTCGGGGTGGCGACGAGGCCGAACCCGAAGCCGGTGACGATGCAGCACAGCGCCACGAGGGCGACCGAGGGCCACGCCGAGGTGATCGCGAGCGCGGCGGTTCCGACGATGGCGATCGTGAGCCCGATGAGAACCGTGGGCTTGAAGCCGATGCGCAGGTAGAACACCCGCCCCGACATGCTCGCCGCGATCGGCCAGCCGATCGTGAGGGCGGCGACGGCGAAGCCCGCGATCAGCGGGATCGCACCCGCCGCGTGCTGCAGGTAGCCGGGCACGAACGAGGTCAGGCCGATGAGGCCGGCGCCGATGCCGAGCGAGATGAGCGAACTGCTCCAGATGAGGCGTCGCCCCATGAGCGCGAGCGGCAGCACGGGCTCGGCCGCGCGTCGTTCGACGAACACGAACACGATCAGCAGCACCGCCGCGGCGACGAACACGCCGATGCTCGCGGGCGAGTCCCATGCCCACGCGACGCCGCCTTCGAGCACACCGAGGATCGCGAGGCCCGCGCCGCCCATGATCAGCAGCGACCCGGCGACGTCGATGCGGTGCCGCGGCGCGTCGGCGCGCCGCACCCCGGGTTCGTGGAAGTTGCGGGCGATGAGCCAGAGCGCCGCGATGCACAGCGGCAGGTTGACCCAGAAGATCCAGCGCCAGATGCCCAGCTGTGCGAAGATCCCGCCGAGCGCCGGGCCGACCACGCTCGCCGCCGCCCACACGCCGGCGATGTAGCCCTGCACCTTGGCCCGCTCGGCGATCGTGTAGATATCACCGGCGATCGTGATCGCCATGGGCTGCACCGCCCCCGCGCCGAGACCCTGGATCGCGCGGAAGACGATCAGCGCTGGCATCGACCAGGCCACCGCGCACAGCACCGAGCCGAGCAGGAAGAGGGCGATGCCGATGATCATGACGGGCTTGCGCCCGATCGTGTCGGCGAGCTTCGAGTAGATCGGCACGGTGATCGCCTGCGCGAGCAGGTAGATGGAGAACAGCCACGGGAACTGGCTGTAGCCGCCGAGGTCCTCGACGACGCTCGGCACGGCGGTCGCGAGGATGGTCGCGTCGATCGCGACGATGCCGGTCGCCNCTCCGTTCCGCGGCATCGCCGCCGGTGAGCACAAGCCGCGAGGAGCCCGGGGTATTCCGCGGCATCCCTCAGCCGGCGTGACGCCGGCACCACTCGTACATGATGATCGCGGCGGCGGCCCCGGCGTTGATCGAGCGGGTCGACCCGTACTGGGTGATCTCGACCGTGGCGGATGCCGCGGCGAGCGCCTCGGGCGAGAGCCCCGGCCCTTCCTGGCCGAACAGCAGCACGCAGCGCTCGGGAAGGTCGGCCCGGTCGACGGGCACCGACCCGTCGACATTGTCGATCGCGATGACCGGCAGCTGCGCGGCGGCGGCCCAGGCGGTGAAGGCGGCGATGTCGTCGTGGTGCACGACGTGCTGGTAGCGGTCGGTGACCATGGCGCCGCGGCGGTTCCACCGCCGGCGCCCGATGATGTGCACGGTGTCGGCGAGGAACGCGTTGGCGCTGCGCACGATGGAGCCGATGTTGAGGTCGTGCTGCCAGTTCTCGATGGCGACGTGGAACGGATGCCGCCTCTCATCGAGGTCTGCGACGATCGCCGCCATGCGCCAGTACCGGTAGCGGTCGATGACGTTGCGGCGGTCGCCGTCGGCGAGCAGCTCGGGGTCGTAACGGTCGTCGTCGGGCCAGGCGGCGCCGCCTCCCGGCCAGGGACCGACGCCGTGCGCGAGTTCGGGCTCGTCAGGGTCGGCGGGGCTGTCGGTCACGGCTTTCACGGTAGTCGTCGCCCCGGGCGCTGAGGGTTTTCGGCGTACCGAAAAATGGGTAAGGTTTCGGCATGCCGAAAAATATGCGCAGCACGGCCGAGGTCGCCCTCGACCCGGCGCCGGCGCGCACCGCGCAGCCGCGGCTCGTGCTGCTGCTCGGCCCGGCGCTCGTCGCGGGGGTCGCCTACCTCGACCCGGGCAACGTCGCGAGCAACATGTCGGCCGGCGCCGCCTACGGCTACCTGCTCGTGTGGGTCATCGTCGCGGCGAACCTCACCGCCTGGCTCGTGCAGTACCTGTCGGCGAAGCTCGGCGTCGTCACCGGCGCGAGCCTGCCCGAGGTGCTCGGCAGCCGCATCCGCTCACCGTGGGGACGGCGCGCCTACTGGCTGCAGGCCGAGGTCGTCGCCATGGCCACCGACATCGCCGAGGTCATCGGCGGCGCGGTGGCGCTGCATCTGCTGTTCGGCCTCCCGCTCGTGCTCGGCGGGGCCATCACCGGCGCGATCTCCCTCGGCGTGCTCATCGTGCACAGCCGCGGCGGCGCCCGACGGTTCGAGCTCACGATCGCCGCGTTCCTCGTCGTCATCGTGGTGGGCTTCTCGGCGGGCGTGCTCATCGCCCCGCCCGATGCGGCCGGGGTGCTCGGCGGTCTCGTGCCGCGCTTCCAGGGCACCGACTCGGTGCTGCTGGCCGCGTCGATCCTCGGGGCGACGGTCATGCCGCATGCGATCTACGCGCACTCGGCGCTCACCCGCGACCGCTTCCACGGCACGCCGACGACGTCGCTCCCGCGCCGGGCGTCGACGCTGACGGATGCCGCCACCCGCCGCATCCTCGTCGCCACGCGCTGGGACGTCTCGATCGCGATGATCGTGGCCGGGTCGGTCAACCTCGTGATGCTGCTGATCGCGGCCGTCACCCTTCCGGGCGCGGCCGGAACCGACACCCTGGAGGGCGCGTACGCGGCGATCCGCGACAGCCTCGGCCCGATCATCGCGGTGCTCTTCGCGGTCGGGCTCCTCGCCAGCGGCCTCGCCAGCACGTCGGTCGGAGCGTATGCGGGCTCGGAGATCATGCACGGCCTCCTGCGCGTGCGGGTGCCGCTCGTCGCCCGCCGCATCGTCACCCTCGTTCCGGCGCTCGCGATCCTCGGGGCGGGTGTCGACCCGACCTGGGCGCTCGTGCTCAGTCAGGTCGTGCTGTCATTCGGCATCCCGTTCGCGATCGTCCCGCTCGTGTGGCTGACCTCCCGCCGGTCTGTGCTCGGCACCCACCGCAACCGGGGAGTGACGATCGCGCTGGGGGCCGTGGCATCCGTCCTTCTGGTGGCGTTGAACGCCGTGCTGCTCGTGCTGGTCACGACGGGCGCCGGATAACCTGGATGCCGTGTCCCCCGCGTCCTCGTCGAGTCCGGCCGTCGACGACTACCTGAAGACGATCTACCAGCACACCGAGTGGCAGCCGGACCGCATCACTCCCTCGCAGCTGGCGACCGTGCTCGGCCTCGCCCCGTCGAGCGTGACCGAGATGGTGCAGAAGCTCGCCGCTGCGGGTCTCGTGCGGCACCGCCCGTACGGCCCGATCGAGCTGACCAACGGCGGACTGCACCGCGCCGCGCAGATGGTGCGCCGCCACCGTCTCATCGAGACGTGGCTCGTGCAGGAGTTCGGCTACAGCTGGGACGAGGTGCACGACGAGGCCGAGGTGCTCGAGCACTCGCTGAGCGACCGGCTGCTCGAACGCATCGACGCCCGGCTCGGGCGGCCCCGGTTCGATCCGCACGGCGACGCGATCCCCGATGCCGACGGCGAGGTGGAGCGCGAGCCGTTCGTGCTGCTCGCCGAGGCCGAGACCGGGCATCGCGGACGGGTGCTGCGCGTGAGCGACTACGACCCGGCGCTGCTGCGCGCCCTCGAGCAGGCGGGGGTCGATGTGGGGCACACCGTCACGGTCGTGACCGCGGGCGCGAGCCCGGTGGTGACGCTCGACGGAGCCGCGGCGGCACTTCCCGACGGCGCGGCGACGGCGGTCTGGCTCAGCGCCTAGCGCCGCGCCGCACGGCGGCCCGCACCGACATCGCACCGCCGCGACCGGGCGCCCTCAGCGGCGCGCGGCCTCGAACGGCCAGCGCAGACGCGTCGCGTTCTCGCACGTCACCCAGTACCGCTCCGCGACGGCCGGATCCTGGGTGACCTTGGCGGGAGCCGCGAGCCGCGGCGGTCCGCTCGTCACCCGCGCCGGTCCCCAGAACTGCCCGCCGACGACGTCGGGATCGACGAGCGCGCGCACGAGCGGCCAGGCGCCGTGCTCCTTCGACTGGGTGAGGGGCGACTGGAGGTTGTCGACGAACCGGCCCAGGCGACTCGGCTCATTGACGCCCTGGATGCCGGCGGTGCGCCCGCTGACCGAATAGCCCGGGTGGGCGATGACGCTCGCGACCGGCACGCGCTCGGCGCGCAGGCGACGATCGGCCTCGAGGCCGAGCGCGGTGGTCGCGATCTTCGACTGCACGTAGGCGCGCCAGCCGGAGTAGCCCGAGGCGAGCTGCGGATCGACGGGATCGATGCGCCCGAGCGAGGTCGACATGCTGCCGAGCCACACCATGCGGCCGCGCGCGGCCGCGAGCGTGCGCAGCAGGGCGCCGGCGAGCGCGAAGTGACCGAGCGCGTTCGTCGCGAACACCAGCTCGTTGCCGTCGAAGGTCGTCTGCCGGTGCCGCGGCGGGTGCACCATGCCGGCGTTGAGCAGCAGTCCGTGCAGGCGCCCGCGATGCCGCACCGTCGCGGCGGCCGCACGCACCGAGCCCAGATTGGAGGTGTCGAGCAGCAGCGTCTCGATCGTGCCGCGATGCGGGGCATCCGCCGTGCGACCGAGCACGGCAGCCTTCGCCGCCGACAGCCGATGCGGGTTGCGGCCGGTCATGATGACGTGGGCGCCGCCGCGCACGAGCTGCTCGCACGAGAAATAGCCGAGCCCCGCGTTGGCACCCGTCACGAGATAGCTGCGCCCGCGCAGATCGGGCAGGTGCAGGGGGTTCCACTCAGCCGCTCTCGCGCTCACGGCTACGACCTTACGCCCGGGCCGTTTCACGGCGATGACGGATGCCGCACCCTAGGCTGAACACATGCGTACACGTGCCGACGTCGAGTGCTGGCTGACCGACATGGACGGGGTTCTCGTGCATGAGAACCAGGCGATCCCCGGAGCCGCCGAACTGCTCGCCCAGTGGACCGACACGGGCACGCCGTTCCTCGTGCTGACGAACAACTCGATCTTCACGCCGCGCGACCTGAGTGCGCGCCTGCGGGCATCGGGGCTCATCGTGCCCGAGACCGCGATCTGGACGTCGGCGCTCGCGACCGCCGACTTCCTGAAGGCGCAGGCGCCGGGCGGATCGGCGTTCGTGATCGGCGAGGCCGGCCTCACCACGGCGCTGCACGAGGCGGGCTTCATCCTCACCGAGACGATGCCCGACTACGTCGTGGTCGGCGAGACCCGCAACTACTCGTTCGAGGCGATCACGAAGGCGATCCGCTACATCGCCGCGGGTGCCCGCTTCATCGCCACGAACCCCGACGCGACCGGCCCGTCGGTCGACGGCATCCTGCCCGCGACCGGCGCGATCACCGCCCTCATCACGAAGGCGACCGGCCGCGAGCCGTACGTCGTGGGCAAGCCGAATCCGATGATGTTCCGCTCGGCGCTCAACCGCATCGGCGCGCACTCCGAGTCGACCGGGATGATCGGCGACCGCATGGACA
>NZ_LMPK01000003.1:11662-13139 GCF_001423825.1 Microbacterium sp. Leaf351 | reverse complement strand
CCCCGCCGAGATCGAGCGGTTCCCGTTCCGTCCCGACGAGGTCCTCACCTCGGTCGCCGACCTCATCCAGCGCGCCCCCGTCGAGTCGGACCTGCCCGAGGTCGACTGAGCCGCGGCATCCGCCCGTCGTCACCGAGAGCGGATGCCTCGCCTCAGCGCAGCACGAGGGTCAGCGCGCGAAGAGCCGCGAGAACAGACTCGTCTTCTCGTGTCCCTGGCATCGCTGGGACTGGGGAATGCCCCGCATGACCTGGTCGACGTGCTGCCCGCAGCCTCGCCAGGTGGTTTTGCCGCAGGTGCGGCAGGTGACGGTCGTGCACATGATGCTCTCCGTAGGTGTTCGTGGGTGTGGTGCTGTTCGCCGAGCCCGTCAGGCGAGCATCAGGAAGAGCTTCTCGAGTTCGTCGGTGCTCAGCCCCGGCTCGGCGCTCTCGGGATCGGCGAGGCACTCCTTCATCGCCGTCGAGACGATCGCGAATCCCGCACGGTCGAGCGCGCTCGAGACGGCGGCGAGCTGGGTGACGATGTCACGGCACGGCTTGTCCTGCTCCACGGCGGCGATCACCGCATCGAGTTGTCCTCGCGCGCGACGCAGGCGGTGCAGGATGCGCTTCTGCGCTTCGGGGTCATCAGTCTTCATGGACATCCTCTCGGGGGTGATCGGTCGACGGCGCCGCCGCCGGATTCGACTCGCGCCCGGCTTCGTCGGAACGCCGGCGTCGGCGCGAGATCGGGGAGTCGACGCAGCGACCGGTGATGGCGGAGAAGGCGAGCAGCAGCCCGCCGATTGCGGCCGGAATCGCCGCCCAGGGCTGGTCCGACAGGCCGGCGGCGGCCGACAGGAGGACGACGGCACCTGCGATGTACACAGCGCGCTCGCCGGGCGGCGCGGCGCAGACCGGGAGCCGCGGCACCCGGTCACGCATGCTGCATCGCCTCGGGCCGCTCGAGGATCTCGCTGGCCTCGCCGCCCCACCATGCACGGAGGGTGAGCATTCCGCCCGAAAGCGATGCCGAGTCGAACCCCTCTTGCGCGAGGACCCGATGAGCAATCGCCGAACGCACCCCGGATTGGCACATCACGCGGATCGGACGGCCGCCCGCGGCCGACCGAACCTCCTCGATGCGCCCCCGCAGCTCGGTGTGCGGGATGTGCATCGCGCCACGTACTGCGCCTGCGGCGACCTCTGCCGCCGTGCGGACGTCCAGGAGAAGCGCCCGGTCGAGTACCGCGGCGAGCTCGTCGGCGTACCAGAGGCGCAGCGCACCGGTGCGCACGTTCTCACCCAGCATCCCGGTGAGGTTGACGGGGTCCTTCGCCTGCCCGAACGGCGGCGAGTATGCGAGGTCGAGGTCGATGAGGTCCTCGACCGAGAGCCCGGCGCGAATCGCTGTCGCAAGCACGTCGATCCGCTTATCGACGCCGTCCCGTCCTACGGCTTGGGCCCCCAGAAGACGACCGTTCGATGTCGCCGCG
>NZ_LMPK01000003.1:7700-11634 GCF_001423825.1 Microbacterium sp. Leaf351 | reverse complement strand
GCAGGGTGACGTAGTCGACCTCAGCCGCGTCGAGCGCCTGTCGGTTCGCCCCGGTCAGCGCGGCGACCTGGTCGCCGACGCGAACGATCGCCGTGCCCGTCGGCGCCGGCAGCATGCGGGCGTGCTCGGGCCGGAAGATGGCGTCGGCGACGAGGCGTCCGACGCGATTGGCGGGGCCGGCGAGGGCGATCGGCCGCCGTGCGCCGGTCACCCCGTCGACACTGAGCACAGCGTCACCGACGGCCCAGACGTTCGGGACTGTCGTTCGACCGTGCCCGTCGACGATGATCGCTCCGCGCTCGCAGCCCACGCCTGCCGCCTCGAACACTTCGGTGTCCGGCCGCACGCCGACAGAGAGAACGACGAGATCGGCGGCGAGTCTGGCTCCGTCGCCGAGGATGACGACGTCCTCCTCATCGTGTTGCTCGATGGCGTCGGCTGCGACGCCGAGGTGCAGATCGACGCCCAGGGCACGAAGCTCGGCAGTGACCACAGCCGCGAGCTCTCGCTCGAGCGGCGGGAGGGGGTGGGAGGCGACGTCCACCAGGCTGACCNCCGCGCGGCGGATGCCGCGGTCGACGGTGCGACGCAGCGACGTTGCATCGTCGACGGATCGGAGCGTGCGTACTCGCGGGGAGTCGAGACCGGGGATCGGGGGGCGCACCGGCCGAGCGCCCGGGGCGAGGATCAGGTCGTCGTAGGCGATCTCATAGTCGCCGTCGATCGTGCGAACGCTGACGACGCGACGTGTGATGTCGAGACCGAGCACGTCATGTCCGGTGCGCACATCTAGTGCGAGCGCGGCCCGCAGCGAGCTCGGTGTCTGCACGAGGAGCGAGTTCTCGTCGGCGATCTCTCCTCCCACGAAGTAGGGCAATCCGCAGTTGGCGAAGGAGACATAGGCCCCACGCTCGAGCACGACGATCTCCGCGCGCTCGTCCAGTCGGCGGGCGCGAGCCGCTGCGCTCATGCCTCCGGCAACGCCCCCCACGATGACCAGGCGATGAGGTGCTCCGCTCTCACGCATCGGGGTGCCCCGGGCAGCGCTCCGACGGGTCCACGCCGCGCAGGGCGTCCTCGACGTGCTGGCCGCACCCCGTCCAGGTGGCTTTGCCGCATTCAGGGCAGGTGATTCGACTGCACATGGCATTCCTCTCGACGGAGCGAAGCTATACCCCCTGGGGTACTTGGGTCAAATACGGGTGGGGGTATCCATCGATCCAAGAGCGATCCGCCCGTCGTCACCGAGAGCGGATGCCTCGCCTCAGCGCAGCACGAGGGCGGCGGCGCCGATCAGCGGGCCGTCGCCGGCGAGTCCGCTCGGCACGACCCGCGTCGCCCGCGAGAACGGCAGAGCCGCGCTCTCGCGCAGCGAGGCCTGCACGAGGTCGATGTAGTCGGGCGTGACGGTCGAGAAGCCCCCGCCGATCGCGACGGCCTCGAGGTCGATGAGGGTCGCGGCGTCGGCGAGCACGATGCCCACCGCCCGCGCCGAGCGCTCGATCGCGGCGCGCGCGACCGGGTCGCCCGCGGCGGCGTCGCGGGCGAGGTCCTCACCACGCTCGCCGCCCCACCCCTGGGCCTGCGCCCAGCGCACGCTCGAGGGGCCGGATGCCACGTGCTCGAGGGTCGGGCCGAATCCCTCGAACCCGGCGGGAGCCGACACCTGCCCGATGTGGCCGGCGTTGCCGGTGCCGCCGCCGACGAGCGCGCCGTCGACGACGAGTCCACCGCCGACGCCCGTCGAGACCACGATCGACATCGACGCGCGGGTTCCGGCGGTCGCGCCGATCCAGTTCTCGGCGAGCGCGATGCAGCCGCCGTCGTGGCGCAGTCGCACCGGCACGCCGCGGCCGACCACGCGCCGCACCGCATCGGCGAGCGCGAACCCGTGTACGCCGGGCATGTTCACCGGGTCGATCGTCTCGCGCACCGCATCGATCGGGCCGGCCGCGCCGATGCCGACGCCCACGAGCTCGTCGTCGGGGCCGAGCGCGGCGACGGCAGCGCTCACGACCGCGGCGGCCGCGGCATCCAATCGGGCAGGATCGGTGTCAGGCCCGGTAGGTCGCCGGGTGCGGCCGACAGCGCGCACGAGACCGGATGCCTCGACGAGCGCGGCTTCGATCTTCGTGCCGCCGAGGTCGACGGCGAGAGCGACGGTGCTCATGCGGGGTACTCCCGGGGCTACTGGGGGTCGAGACCGAGGTCGTCGAGGTCGATCGCCGCGAGCCACTGCAGGCCCTCGGCCTCGATCGCCGCCTGGGCGCCCGTGCGACGGTCGACGATCACCGCGACCGCGACTGGCTCGGCGCCTTCGCGGCGCAGCGCCTCGACCGCCTTCAGGGCGGACTGGCCGGTGGTCGAGGTGTCCTCGAGCACGACGACGCGCTTGCCCGCGACATCCGCTCCCTCGATCTGACGGCCGCGGCCGTGGTCCTTGGGCTCCTTGCGCACGACGAAGGCGTCGAGCGGGCGACCGGCGTGCACCGACTCGTGCAGCACGGCATTGGCGATCGGGTCGGCGCCGAGGGTGAGCCCGCCGACGGCGACGATGCCGTCGACGTCGCGAATGAGGTCGAGCATGATGCGACCGATCGCGGGGGCGGCCCGATGGTCGAGCGTGAGCTTGCGCATGTCGACGTAGTACGTCGCCCGCTTGCCGCTGGAGAGGATGAAGTCGCCGTGGAACACGGCCTCGTCCTTGATGAGCGCGATGAGCGCCTGACGGTCGGATTCGAGCTCGGGCGCGGAGGCAGCGGTCACGCCTCCGAGTGTAGGGCGGGGCGCGGCATCCGCCCGTCACGCCGGACCCGCCGCGACCCGGACTCGGCGTCGGGGGTGCGCCCTAGGCTGGGGCCATGCGGCTTGCGACCTGGAACGTCAACTCCATCCGCGCACGGGTCGTGCGCACCGTCGAGTTCTGCGTGCGAGAGAACATCGATGTGCTCGCCATGCAGGAGATCAAGTGCAAGCCCGAGCAGTTCCCCTACGCCGAGTTCGAGGCGGCGGGCTACCAGGTCGTCGCGCACGGGCACAACCAGTGGAACGGCGTCGCGATCGCGAGCCGTGAGCCCATCGAGGACGTCTCGTTCGCCTTCGACGGCATGCCGGGCTTCCAGAAGGGCTACGACGGACCGGATGCCCCGCAGGAGGCGCGTGCGCTCGGCGCGACGATCGACGGCGTGCGGGTGTGGAGCCTGTACGTTCCCAACGGCCGTGGGCTCGACGACCCGCACTACCGCTACAAGCTCGAGTGGCTCGCCGCGCTGCAGGGCTACACGCGCGGGGCGCTCGGCGCCGACCCCGACCTGCCTCTCGCGCTCGTCGGAGACTTCAACATCGCGCCCCTCGACGCCGACAACGGCGACCCGACCGTCGTCGAGGGCGTGACGACGCACGTGTCCCCGCCCGAGCGAGAGGCGTTCCAGGCGCTCCTCGATGCGGGGCTCAGCGACGTCGTGCGGCCGCTCGTGCCGACCGGCTACACCTACTGGGACTACAAGCAGCTGCGCTTCCCCCGCAACGAGGGCCTGCGCATCGACTTCGTGCTCGGTTCGCACGCGTTCGCCGACGCGGTCGCGGGAGCCTCGATCGCGCGCGACGAGCGCAAGGGAGAGATCCCGAGCGATCACGTGCCCGTCGTCGTCGACCTCGATCTCGAGGGTCCCGATGACGACGACCGCCCGATGATCTTCTGACCCGCGCCCCGCGCGCGCCCGGGATCGACGATCCGCTCGCGCGCGGGAACCGCCGCGATCAGCCCTGTTCGGCGGTGTACGCCTCGGGACCTTGGGCCGCGGCCGCCGGATCCATCCACAGGAACGACAGGATGTTGCCATCCGGGTCCTCGAGGTCGCGCGAGTACATGAAGCCGAGGTCCTGAGCCGGGCGCGGCTCGACGCCGCCGGCATCCAGACCCTTCGTGAGCGTC
>NZ_LMPK01000003.1:2651-7685 GCF_001423825.1 Microbacterium sp. Leaf351 | reverse complement strand
CGCCGATGGGCTTGTCGGTGAAGGTCGCGAAGAAGTCGCGGCGCAGCACCATGAAGAACACGGTGTCGCTCCACACCACACACGCCGCGTTCTCGTCCGTGAACAGCGGGTTGATCTGGCAGCCGAGCGCCTCATAGAACGCGATGCTGCGGGTGAGGTCTTCGGTGGTGACGTTGACGAACACCATCTGCGGAACGGACATGGCGACTCCTCGGCCTCGGGCGCGCGGGCTGCGCGCAGGATGAGCCTCGGTCCGCGTCGGCGCCGTGTCAAGTGCGCGCGCTCCTCTCCTCCGCAGGGGGGATGCCGCGGCGCATCGCCCGCCCATAGGTTGGAGGGATGTCCCCCCTTCCCCCGCCGCTGCGCCCGCTGCCGCTCGGGCGGCGCGAGCAGCGCGTCGATCTGGTGATCGCCGCCGGGGTCTTCGTGCTCGCGCTCGTGAGCGTGGCGCTGTCGGCGATCGGCGGTCTGTGGGGTGCGGCGCAGGCGCCGCTCGCGGTGGGCATCGCCTACGCCGCGGTGCTGGCGGCGCCCCTCGCCCTGCGACGCCGGTGGCCGGGGATCGTGACGGCGATCGTGTCGGCCGCGTACTTCGTGGCGGTGACCGCCCACATCCCCGAGGTGCTCGTCGGCAACATCGCGGTGTTCCTCGCGTTCTACTCGATCGGCGCGTGGACGCCGAACCGCCGCCGCGCGAACCTCGTGCGCGCGGCGATCGTCGTCGCGATGTTCGCGTGGCTCGTGGTGTCGATGTTCGAGGCCGCGACGACCGCGACCTCGACCGACGTGCCCCAGGGTGTCGCACTGTCACCCGCGATCGCGCAGGTGCTGCTGAGCGTGCTGATCAACGTGCTCTACTTCGGCGCCGCATGGGGCTTCGGAGACAGGGCGTGGACCGCGGGGGTGCAGCGCCGGGTTCTCGAGGAGCGCACCGCCGAGCTCGAGCGCGAGCGCGAGGTGACGGCCTCACAGGCGGTCGCGCTCGAGCGGGTGCGCATCGCCCGCGAGCTGCACGATGTCGTCGCCCACCACGTGTCGCTCATGGGCGTGCAGGCGGGGGTCGCGCGCACAGTGATGGCCTCCGACCCGGCGCTCGCGACCACCTCCCTCACGCAGGTCGAGGGGTCGGCCCGCTCGGCTCTCGCCGAGCTGCGGCAGCTGCTCGAGACGCTGCGCACCTCTCCCGACGCGGATGCCGCACCCCAGCCGTCGCTGTCGCTCGACGCGATCGAGACGCTGGTGACGAATGCCGCGGCCGCCGGCCTCCCGACGACCCTCACGACGGTCGGCGCACCGTGCGAGGTGCCCGATCTCGTGCAGGTGAACCTCGTGCGCATCGCCCAGGAGGCGCTCACCAACGCGCGCCGTCACGGCGGCCACGACGCGACCGCCGACGTGCGTCTGCGCTTCGAGGCCGACGCGGTCGAGCTGGAGGTCGCGAACACCGGGCGGGTGGCGGCATCCGTCACCCCCGGCCTCGGGATGGTCGGCATGCGCGAGCGCGTGACGGTGTCGGGCGGAACCCTGGAGCTCATCCCCCGCACCGGCGGCGGCTTCATCGTGCGGGCGCGGGTGCCGCTGGCCCGGGTGGAGCAGACCCCGTGAGCGCCGTGCGGGTGGTGCTGGTCGATGACCACGCGATGATGCGGGCCGGGTTCCGGGCGATCCTCGACGCGCAAACCGGGATCGAGGTCGTCGGGGAGGCGCCCACCGGACGCCGCGCGCTCGAGGTGGTGCGTGAGACGCGCCCCGACGTCGTGTGCATGGACGTGCAGATGCCCGACATGGACGGCCTCGAAGCGACCCGCCTGCTGACGGCGGATCCCGTCGTCGAGGCACGCGTGCTGGTGGTCACGACGTTCGACCGCGACGACTACTTGTTCCAGGCGCTCGATGCCGGAGCCAGCGGCTTCCTGCTGAAGAACGCCGGCCCCGAGGAGATCGTGCGCGCGGTGCGGGCGGTCGCGGCCGGCGACGCCCTGCTCGCGCCCGAGGTCACCCGTCGCGTGATCGAGCGGTTCGCCGCGGCATCCGCCGGTCACCCGCCGGTCACCGCTGCCCGCCCGGCCGGCGCGGCCGTGGTGGTCGCGCCGGCCGAGCCGGCGACGACGGATGACGCGCACCTCGAGCCCGCCCTCACCGACCGCGAGCGCGACGTGCTGCGGCTGATGACCGACGCGCTCTCGAACGCCGAGATCGCCGCGCGGCTCTACATCGGGGAGGCGACGGTGAAGACGCACGTGTCGAACGTGCTGCGCGCTCTCGGCGCCCGCGACCGGGTGCAGGCGATCGTGCTCGCCTACCGGCGCGGGCTCGTCTGAGGGCCCGCCCGCCGCGCGGCGGAGGGGCACGCCCACACGATCCACCCGTGGGGGGAGGCGCGGGGGCTGCGGCATCCGTAGGTTCGAGACGACCCCCGAGGAGGATCCATGCTCGAACTGCAGGGTGTGACCAAGAGCTACGGCGGACGCCGGGTGCTCGACGGCGTCGGCTTCCGCGTGACCGGCGGCGCGCTCACCGGCTTCGTCGGCGGCAACGGCGCCGGCAAGACGACCACGATGCGCATCGCGCTGGGCGTGCTCGCCGCCGACGGCGGCAGCGTGCTGCTCGACGGCGCCCCGGTGAGCCGCGACGACCGTCGCCGCTTCGGCTACATGCCCGAGGAGCGCGGGCTCTACCCGAAGATGAAGGTCGGCGAGCACATCGCCTATCTCGCCCGCCTGCACGGTTACGGCAAGACGGATGCCGCGCGACAGGCGAACGACCTGCTCGAGCGTCTCGGGCTCGGCGAGCGCCTCGGCGACAACATCGAGACGCTCTCGCTCGGCAACCAGCAGCGGGCCCAGATCGCGGCGGCGCTCGTGCACGACCCCGAGGTGCTGATCCTCGACGAGCCGTTCTCCGGACTCGACCCGCTCGCCGTCGACGTCGTCGCCGGTGTGCTGCACGAGCGAGCGCAGCGCGGCGCCGCGGTGCTGTTCTCGTCGCACCAGCTCGACGTCGTCGAGCGCCTCTGCGACGAGCTCGTGATCATCGCCGGCGGCACGATCCGCGCGGCCGGCACTCGCGCCGAGCTGCGAGCGCAGCACGAAGCGCACCGGTTCGAGCTCGTCTCGGCGACGGATGCCGGGTGGCTCCGCGGCGAGCCGGGCGTCACCGNGCTGCGCCGCGCGGTCGAGCTCGGTGACGTGGCGACGTTCACCGCGCAGCATCCTTCCCTCGCCCAGATCTTCAAGGAGGTCGTGAAATGACCCGTCTGCACCCCGCCGCCCCCTCGGCGGCCCAGGGCGTCTGGCTCGTCGCCGAGCGCGAGATCGGCTCGCGTCTGCGCAGCAAGGCGTTCGTGATCTCGACCCTGATCCTCTTCGCGATCGCGCTCGGCGGTGTCATCTGGGGCGGTTTCGCGGCGAAGAACGTCTCCGACACCAAGGTCGCGGTGACCGCCGAGACGGCGACCGTCGTCGCCGGGCTCCCGGGGCTCGAGGTCACCACCGCCGCCACGACGGAGGCCGCGCTCGCCGCCGTGCGCGACGGCGACGTGAAAGCCGCGATCGTGCCGTCTGCGGACGTGCCGGGGGCCGCGGCATCCACCTCGCCCTTCCCCTACANNGCATCTGCTCGACCCGCCGTCGACCGACGGGATGCTGCGCTACTTCGCCGCGATCGGCTTCGGCGTCGTCTTCCTCATGGCCGCCTCGACCTTCGGCGGCACGATCGCCCAGTCGGTCGTCGAGGAGAAGCAGACCCGCGTGGTCGAGCTGCTGATCTCGGCGATCCCGGTGCGGGTGCTGCTGGCGGGCAAGGTGATCGGCAACACGATCCTCGCGATGGCGCAGATCCTCGTGCTCGCGGCGATCGCGATCGTCGGGCTCTCGATCACCGGCCAGGACGCCGTGCTCACCGGCCTCGGCGCCCCGATCGTGTGGTTCGCGGTGTTCTTCCTGTTCGGCTTCATCCTGCTCGCGTCGCTGTTCGCCGCGGCCGGCAGCATGGTGTCCCGCCAGGAGGACATCGGGTCGACGACCTTCCCGCTCACGATGCTCGTGATGCTGCCCTACTTCCTCGTGATCTTCTTCAACGACAACCCCGTCGTACTCGCGGTCATGTCGTACGTGCCGTTCTCGGCGCCGGTCGCGATGCCGCTGCGGCTCTACCTCGGCACCGCGCAGGTGTGGGAGCCGATCGTGGCGCTGATCGTGCTCATCGCGACATGCGTCGGCGCCGTGCTCGTCGGGGCGCGCATCTACCAGAACACGCTGCTGCGCATGGGCGCGCGCGTGAAGCTGAGCGAGGCGCTCAGCCGCGCATAGCGCTCAGGATGCCGCGGCCAGCGCGTCGGCGGCACGCACGAGCGCCAGGTGGGAGAACGCCTGCGGGGTGTTCCCGGCCTGGCGCTCGTGCGCGGGGTCGTACTCCTCCGACAGCAGCCCGAGATCGTTCGCCGCCCCCGCGGCGGCCGCCATCAGACGCTCCGCGTCGGCGCACCGGCCGGTGTGGGCGTACTGCTCGACGAGCCAGAAGCTGCACGCCAGGAACGGGTTCTCCGCACCGGCGAGCCCGTCCACCCCGCTCGAGGTGCGGTAGCGCCGCACGAAGCCGTCGGGCATGAGGTCGCGTTCGATGCGGGCGACGGTGGCGACCATGCGCGGATCGTCGTACGCGCAGAATCCGACCTGAGCGAGGATCAGCAGCGAGGCATCCACCTCGTCGGTGCCGTAGTACTGGGTGAAATGACCGTCGGATGCCACGCCCTGCGCGGCGATCTCCGCGGCCAGGTCGTCGCGCAGCCGGCGCCAGTGCGCGACGGGGCCGCGCAGCCCCGTGCTCTCGGCCGCGGTCACCGCCCGATCGAACGCCGCCCACAGCATCGCGCGGGAGTGGGTGAAGCGGCGCGGTTCGCCGCGGATCTCCCAGATGCCGTTGTCGGGCCGGTCGAGGCTCACCTCGGCGCGGCGCACGAGCGCGAGCTGCAGCGGCCACGAGTACTCGGTCTCGGCGAGGCCCGCCTCCCGGGCCAGCTGCAGCGCGACCATC
>NZ_LMPK01000003.1:249-2620 GCF_001423825.1 Microbacterium sp. Leaf351 | reverse complement strand
CGCGCTCGCCCGCGATGCCGTACATGATCTGCATCTGCGCGGGGTCGCCGGCGATGGCGCGCAGCAGCCACAGCCGCCAGTGGTCGGCGGCCTCGACGAACCCGTGCGCGACGAGCGTCTGCAACGTCAGCGACGCGTCGCGCAGCCACACGTAGCGGTAGTCCCAGTTGCGGGCGCCGCCGAACTGCTCCGGCAGCGACGTGGTCGCGGCGGCCACGATGCCGCCGGTGTCGGCGTGGCTGAGGGCGCGCAGCACGAGCAGCGAGCGGATCACCTCGGCCCGGTACGGACCGTCGTGCGCGATGTGGTCCGCCCAGTCCTGCCAGCCGGTGCGGGTCGCGACGAGCGCCGCGTCGACGTCGACCGGCTCGGGACGGTCGCGGAACGAATGCGACCACGTCAGCGTGAGGTCATGCGTGCCGCCCGCGTCGATCGATACGGTGCCGCGATGCACGTGGTCGCGCGCCTCGAGACGGATGCCCCGCACGGTCACCCGGTCGGGGCCGGCCGTCGCGTGCAGCTCGGGCACCGCACCGTCGAGCTGGCGCACCCACGGGATCGCCCGGGCATAGTCGAAACGCAGCCGCAGCGCGGTCTCGAACGGCACCCGGCCCGACAGGCCGACGATGCGCCGCACGATGTCGACGCGATGTGGCCACACCGGCATGAACTCGTGCACCTCGGCGACACCCGTCGCCGTCTCCCACCGGGTGACGAGCACGAAGGTGTCGCCGTCGTAGCGGCGGGTGACGGTCGCCGCGCGGTCGACGGGACGCAGGGTCCAGTGGCCGTGCTCCTCAGTGCCCAGCAGAGCGCCGAACACCGACGGGGCATCCCATCGCGGTGGACAGAACCAGTCGATCGACCCGTGCCGCGACACGAGCGCCCCCGTGCGGCAGTCGCTGAGCAGCGCGTATTCCCCGATCGATGCGGACACACCCCGATTCTGCCCCGCGCCGGCGTCGCCGCGGCATCCGCGTCGTCGCGCGTGTCGAGGGCGTAGCGTGTGAGCGTGACCGACGAACGCACCCTCGTCATCCTCGGCGCCACCGGGGACCTGACCTCCCGCCTGCTGCTGCCGGCCCTCGCCCAGCTGCTCGACGCGGAACCCGACACGAAGGTGCGCCTGGTCGGCGCCGGCATGGATGCCGAGACGGATCGCGCGTGGCGCAGCCGCGTGAAGGCGGCGTTCGGCGAGGGCGTGGGGGCCGCGGCATCCGCCGTCGTCAAGGCGACCCGTTACGTGCAGTGCGACATCACCGCGACGAAGGACCTCACTGCCCTCCTCGCCGACGCGGGCGAACGCCCCGTGCTCTACTTCGCCGTGCCGCCCGCCGTCGCGGCCGCCGCGTGCCGCGCGCTCACCGGCGTGACGCTGCCGGCCGAGACGATCCTGGCGCTCGAGAAGCCGTTCGGCACCGACCAGCACAGCGCCGAGCAGCTGAACGCCGTGCTCGCGCAGCTGCTGCCCGAGCAGCAGATCTTCCGCGTCGACCACTTCCTCGGCCGGTCGATGGTGCTCAACATGCTCGGCGTGCGGTTCGCGAACCGCGTGTTCGAGCCGGTGTGGTCGTCGGAGAACGTCGCGTCGGTCACCATCCGCTACGACGAGTCGCTCGGCCTCGAGGGCCGCGCCGGCTACTACGACAAGGCCGGCGCGCTCGAGGACATGATCCAGAGCCACCTGCTGCAGGTGCTCGCCTTCGTCGCCATGGAGCCGCCCGCGACGCTCGACGAGCGCGACCTGCGCGACGCGACCGGGGCGGCGCTGCGCGCCACCCACGTGTGGGACGACAACGCCGTGCACAGCTCGCGTCGCGCCCGCTACACCGCCGGCACGATCGACGGCACGGCGCTGCCGAACTACGTCGACGAGCCGGGCGTCGACCCGTCGCGGGGCACCGAGACGCTCGCCGAGGCTGTGTTCGAGGTGCGTACCGCCCGCTGGGAGGGTGTGCCGTTCACGCTGCGCTCGGGCAAGGCGATGTCGGCCCGGCTCGCCGAGGTCGTGCTGCGCTTCAAGCCCGTGCACCACCTGCCGACCGGCTTCTCCGGCGAGGAACAGGGCAGCGTGCTGCGGTTCTCGCTCGGCCCCGACGTGTTCTGCCTCGACCTCAACGTCAACGGCGCCGCCGACCCGTTCTCGCTCTCCCGCGCCACGATGCACGCCGAGCTCGGCGAGGGCGCGCTGAAGGCCTACGCGGAAGTGCTGTCGTCGATCCTCTCGGGGGATGCGGCCCTCGCCGTGCGCGGCGACGCCGCCGAGGAGTGCTGGCGCATCGTGCAGCCCGTGCTCGACGCCTGGCGGCGCGGCGACGTGCCGCTCGACGAGTACCCCGCAGGCTCGACCGGCCCCGACGGGTGGCCCCCG
>NZ_LMPK01000003.1:0-162 GCF_001423825.1 Microbacterium sp. Leaf351 | reverse complement strand
GCGGAGTGGAATCGGCGCGCAGATGTTGATTCGCGAGGGAGCGGGAAGCGGGGTGGGCCAAGTGTGCGGACGAGGGAGGGGCGCGGACAAGCGGGCGCGCGAGCCGGCGGCGCGCGTGCGGGGTCAAGTCCCGTGGTGTGGTGTCACTTCGGTTGTTTCCGG
>NZ_LMPK01000002.1:188951-194113 GCF_001423825.1 Microbacterium sp. Leaf351 | reverse complement strand
TCAAGACTCGCCCACCGAACACCGAAACCTCTTGATCAACACGGCCTAACGTCGGGTGGCATTGAGGGGATGCGACGGCGCATCCCCGTACTCGAAGGAGAGTCGACCTCACATGCGCACACGCTTCGCCACCGCCGCCCTGCTCGCGGCGGTCGCCCTCAGCTTGACGGCCTGCCATCCGCAGGCATCGAGCGGCGGCTCTGCAGCCGGACCGTCATCTGTGCAGATCATCGTTCCCGCCGATCCTGGCGGCGGCTGGGACCAGACCGGTCGCGCGATCTCGTCGACTCTCACCGGCGACAAGCTGGTCGGCGCCGCTCCGGTCAACAACGTGGGCGGCGCCGGAGGCACGGTCGGCCTCGCCTCGCTCGCGAATGAGCGCAACCCGTACACCCTCATGGTCACGGGCCTGGTCATGGTGGGCGCGGTGGAGACGAACTCGGCGCAGAACCGACTCGAGGACACGACACCGATCGCCCGGCTGACCGACGAGCCCCTGGTGGTCGTCGTGCCCAAGGATTCGCCGTACCAGACGCTCAAGGAGTTGGTCGACGCGGTGCTCGCCGATGGGCAGAAGATCACCATCACCGGCGGCTCCGCCGGTGGCGCCGACCACATCCTCGCGGGGCTGCTGCTCGAGTCCGCAGGCCTCGACGGGGCGGGCATCACCGAGAAGCTCAACTATGTGCCCAACTCCGGCGGCGGTGAAGCGGTGTCGCTGCTTCTCGGCAAGAACGCGTCGGCCGGCATCTCCGGCGTCGGCGAATTCGCCGAATACGTCACCTCCGGTGACCTGCGCGCCCTCGCGGTGTCCAGTGACGCCCCGGCGGCCCTGATCCCTTCGGCGCCCACCATGACCTCGCAGGGCTACGACGTCGTCTACACGAACTGGCGCGGGCTTCTCGCACCGGGCGGTATCAGCGCCGAGCAGAAGCAGCAACTGGTCGACCTGATCACCCGCATGCACGCATCGGCTGCGTGGCAGGCGACGCTCAAGGACAAGGGCTGGACGGACGCGTTCCTCACCGGGGATGAGCTCTCGACATTCCTCACCGCCAACATCTCCGACGTGCAGTCGACGCTGAAGAACATCGGGCTCACGTCGTGACGACGGACATCACTCCCACCTCCGGGGCGGCGTCGCCGCCCCGGAGGTGGAGCGGGGATCGCATCGGGGAGCTCGTGTTCGCGGCGCTGGTGTTCGGCCTCGGCCTCTACGCGCTGATCGGCGCCTTTGCGATCCGCACCCCCGCCGGCGCCCAGGTGGGCCCGCGCGTCTTCCCGTTCCTCGTGTCGGCGCTGCTCATCGGTGCCGGCGTCGCTCTCATCTTCGGCGTGCTCCGCGGCCGCCTCGGTCAGCGCGAGGAGGGCGAGGACATCGATTCGAGTGCCCGCACCGACTGGTGGACGATCACGAAGCTCGTGCTGCTGTTCGTCGGCGTCGTTCTGCTGCTGGACGTTCTCGGCTGGTGGCTCACCGCAGCACTTCTGTTCGGCGGCGCAGCCCTCAGCCTCGGCGCCAAGAAGTGGTGGATCGCTCTCACCGCCGGGCTCGTTCTGGGCATCGCAACCCAGATCCTGTTCGGCGAGGGCCTCGGGCTCTTCCTCCCCCGCGGCTGGGCATTCGACGCCTGGTACGGCCCCGGCCCCCTCTTCTAGGAACCTCATGGACAACATCTCCCTCCTCCTGCAGGGCTTCGCCACGGCCGTCCAGCCCGAGTACCTGCTGTTCGCGTTCATCGGCGTGCTCGTCGGAACCGCCGTCGGCGTACTCCCCGGCATCGGGCCGGCGATGACGGTGGCGCTCCTGCTGCCGCTGACGTACTCACTGCCACCCACCGCCGCGATCATCACGTTCGCAGGCATCTACTACGGCGGCATGTATGGCGGCTCGACCACGAGCATCCTGCTGAACACCCCGGGCGAGTCGGCGTCGGTCATCACGGCGATCGAAGGCAACAAGATGGCCAAACTCGGTCGGGGAGCAGCAGCGCTCGCGACTGCCGCCATCGGCTCATTCGTCGCCGGCACCATCGCGACCGCCCTCCTGACGCTCTTCGCGCCGGTGATCGCCGGCTTCGCGGTCAACCTCGCGCCGGCCGACTTCGTGGCCCTCATCGTCGTGGCGTTCATCACGGTAGGCGCGCTGCTGGGTTCGTCGGTCTCCCGCGGCATCGCCTCTCTCGGCATCGGCCTGCTCATCGGCCTCGTCGGCACCGAGCAGACCACCGGTCAGGCGCGCTACACGATGGGCATGCTTGCGCTCTCCGACGGCATCAGTGTGGTTCTCGTCGCGGTCGCGCTGTTCGCAGTCGGCGAGGCGCTCTACGTTGCAGCGAGACTGCGCAGCGGGCCGATCCCGATCATCCCCGTGACTCGCGGATGGCGCAGCTGGATGTCCCGCGAGGACTGGCGCCGATCGTGGAAGCCGTGGCTGCGCGGCACCGCGATCGGCTTCCCGATCGGAACGATCCCGGCGGGCGGCGCCGATGTCGCCACGTTCCTGTCGTACGCCACCGAGAAGCGCTTCTCGCGCCACAAGAAGCAGTTCGGACGTGGGGCGATCGAGGGGGTCGCCGGCCCCGAGGCAGCCAACAACGCCGCCGCCGCCGGTGTGCTCGTCCCGCTCCTGACACTCGGTCTTCCGACGACCGCGACCGCCGCGATCATCATCACGGCATTCCAGTCGTACGGCATCCAGCCCGGGCCGCAGCTCTTCCAGTCGCAGGGCGACCTGGTGTGGGCGCTCATCGCGAGCCTCTACATCGGCAACGTGCTGCTACTGGTGCTGAATCTGCCGCTCGCGGGCATCTGGGTGAAGCTCCTGCAGATCCCCCGTCCGTACCTCTACGCCGGAATCCTGACGTTCGCCGCCCTCGGCGCCTACGCGGTGCGGTTCTCGACGATCGACGTGCTCATCCTTCTGATCGTCGGGGCACTCGGGTATGTCATGCGGCGCTTCGGCTACCCGGTGGCCCCCCTCATCGTCGGCCTCATCCTCGGCCCGATGGGCGAGCAGCAGCTGCGTAAGGCGCTCCAGCTGAGCCAGGGCAGCATGGGCGATCTCGTGCTGCATCCGTTCGCGGCGACCTGTTACGCGGTGCTGATCGTGCTCGTCGCCGCGGGACTATGGCTCAAGCGTCGTCAGAACCGTTATGAGCGTGCCCTCGAGGCCTCGCTCGCCGCAACGACATCCCCCGCCGCAGCGGTGGATCGGCTGTGGGACGAGGGCGAGCGTCCGTCCGAGGTGTCGACCGACACGATTCGAACGGAAGAGGCAACGCGTATGGCGCGAGCCGCGCAGCGCGATCGACACGACGAGCGATGACGGATGCCTCGGGTGGCCGGACCGGTCACCCGAGGTAGTTCGGCGCGGCGGGCAGTCCGAAGAACGCCTCGAGCGTGTGGAACCCGCCGTCATGGTACGCCGCCGCGAGCTGCGGCCCGATGTAGCGCAGGTGCCAGGGCTCGGAGTCGTACCCCGACACCGCCGTCTGCCCCGGCTCGTAGCGCACGATGAATCCGTAGCGCCAGCCGTTCTCGGCCACCCATTTCCCGGCCGCCGACGTGCCGAAGCCGTCCATCGTGCCGCATCCGGCAGAGGTGCACGAGACGACGTCCGTCGCGAACCCGGTCTGGTGCTCGCTGTATCCGGGATGAGCGCTCGTCGCATCGGCAGCCGCCTTGCCGCCGTTCGCGACATTCGACGCGTACGTGCTCACCTGCGTCTGGTACGACCGGTAGCCGCTCACCACCCCGAGGCCGCCCACGCCCGCAGCGGCCGCGGCATCCGACATCGTGGTGAGGGCGGCAGCGGCGGGCGGCTGCAGTTGACCTGCCCCGTTCACGAGGCGCACACCGACCTTGGCGAGCGCGGCCGGCGCGAAGGACAGCGGCTCGAGCGGGCGCGCCTTGTCGACGACGACCCAGACGTGGTTCGCGTCGGCGAGGGTGATGCAGGGGGCGTCTCCGGAGACCACGGCGTCGCGGAACGCGGCACCACCGCCCACGGCCGTGATGACGGCCTCGTCGTCACGCGCGGCGAGCGCCGCGGTGACCGCCGGGTCGTCGCAGGGCCGCGGCGCCGGGTTGGGCGTCGACGTGAGTGCCGGGACGGGGAGTGCGGCAGCGACGGCGGGCGCAGCGGCCACGTGTCGCGGCGCCACGAGACGCGGCAGCACCGCGAACGCGCACGCCGACGCCACCACGATCGCGACCAGGCCGATCGTGACGGTCCATCGGAGCGCGGAGATCCGCGGGGCGTCGGCCATCAGTCCATTGTGTGCCGCGATGCGTGCGGCCGCGACCCATCGCATTCACATACCCTCACCTATTTACGATAGTGGGCGCCGCCAGACTTGACTTAACATCGATGCTTTGTTCGACTGTGCGCATGAGGTGGAACGGTCAACGCGTCGGAGAGACGGATGCCGCGGCCCTCGCGGGCCTCGACCGCGATGGCGGCATCGTGCGCAGCGTCACGACTCCCGAGTTCGCAGGCATCACCTTCCACGAGGTGCTGGCCAAGTCGGCGCTGAACCACGTGCCGGGGGCATCCGCGATGCCGTTCGACTGGACGGTGAACCCCTACCGCGGGTGCAGTCACGCCTGCGTCTACTGCTTCGCGCGCGGCACGCACACCTATCTCGACCTCGACGGCGGTCGCGACTTCGACACCCAGATCGTCGTGAAGATCAACGTCGCGGAGGTGCTCGCCGCCGAGGTGCGCCGCGGCAGCTGGGGCCGGGAGCACGTCGCCCTCGGCACCAACACCGATCCGTATCAGCGGGCGGAGGGGCGCTATCGGCTCATGCCGGGCATCATCGACGCGCTCGCCTCCTCGGGCACACCGCTGTCGATCCTCACCAAGGGCACGCTGCTGCGCCGCGACCTCCCGCTGCTCGCCGCCGCGCACGACGAGGTGGACGTATCACTCGCGTTCTCGATCGCCGTGTTCGACGACGCCCTGCAGAGCGCTCTCGAACCCGGCACCCCGACGGCCGCCGCGCGCCTGGCGACGGTGCGCGCCGCCGCCGACGCGGGCTTCCGCCCGACGGTGTTCCTGATGCCCGTGCTCCCCCACCTCACCGACTCGATCGCCCAGCTCGACGATGCGCTGCGGCGTATCCGTGAGGCGGGAGCGGCGCGCGTCGTCTACGGCG
>NZ_LMPK01000002.1:182375-188885 GCF_001423825.1 Microbacterium sp. Leaf351 | reverse complement strand
CCCCGGCCGCCTACCGGCAATGGCTCGCGCGACGGATGCGTCCGCTGCTGCGCGCCCATCGACTTGACGGGCGGGATGAGACCGAACTGCCCACGCGCACCCGTCGGGGCGCGGCATCCGCCCCGCCCGCGGTGCGCACGACGGGCGCCTCCGCGGTGCCCACCCCACAGACGACCGCGGCCGCCCGTCTGTTCTGACGGACGGCCGCGAAGGCGGCGACGGGGCTCGGCTCGGGCCCGCGTCATCGGATCAGGCGTCGACCTCGGCGAGCTGGCGACCGGCGAGCTCCTCGATGAGGTCGTCGCCCGGGCGGGCATCCTCGAAGGGCGCGTTGATCTCGGCGCGCTCGAGCATCTCCGTCATGCGACGACGACGCTGACGGGTGATGAGGGTCACGACCGTGCCGCTGCGACCCGCGCGTCCGGTGCGGCCCGAGCGGTGCAGGTAGGTCTTGTACTCGTCGGGAGCGTCGGCCTGCACTACGAGGTCGATGTCGTCGACGTGGATGCCGCGGGCCGCGACATCCGTCGCCACCAGCACACGCACCTTGCCGTCGGTCAGACGCTGCAGGTTGCGAGTGCGCTTGGCCTGGTTGAGGTCGCCGTGCAGCGCGACGGCCGGGATGCCGGCGTCGTCGAAGCTCTCGGCGAGCATCTCGGCGTAGGCGCGGGTGCGGGCGAAGACGAGCGTCTTGCCCTCACGGTCGACGAGCGAGGTGACGACCTCGGCCTTGTCGCGGTGGTCGATCACGAGCACGCGGTGGTCGATCGTGCCCGACTCCTGCGTCTCACCGGCGACCTCGTAGACCTCGGGCTCGACGAGGAACTCGTCGACGAGGGCGGCGACCTCACGGTCGAGGGTCGCCGAGAAGAGCAGCTTCTGACTGCCCTCGGCGGTGCGACGCAGGATGCGCTGCACCGGCTCGACGAAACCGAGCTCGCACATGTGGTCGGCCTCGTCGAGCACCGCGATGCTCACCTCGGAGAGGTCGAGACGACCCTGCTCGATGAGGTCCTCGATGCGGCCCGGGGTGCCGATGATGATGTCGACGCCCTTCTTCAGCGCGCCGACCTGACGGGCCTGCGGGACGCCGCCGTAGATCTGCGTGGTGAACAGGCCCACGCTGCGGGCGATCGGCTGCACGGTGCGGTCGATCTGCAGCGCCAGCTCGCGCGTCGGCGCGAGGATGATCGCCTTGGGGGCGCGACCGTACTCGCGCTTGCTGCCGGCCTGCGCGCGCAGGATCGACTCGACGAGCGGCGCGCCGAACGCGATCGTCTTGCCGGAGCCGGTGCGACCGCGGGCCAGCACGTCACGGCCGGCGAGGATCGGGCCGATCGTCGCCGCCTGGATCGCGAACGGGGCGGCGGCGCCGAGCTCGGCGAGGGCCTTCACGATGTTCTGACCGAGACCGAGCTCGGCAAAACCCTGACCCTCGACGGTCTCGGCCTCGACGGCCTGCGCCTCGAGACGCTCGTGCACGACGTCGACGTGCTCCTCGAAGCGGGCAGGCTTCGCGTTCCAGTCGGCGCGGTTCGGGGCGTCGTCACGACGGGGACGGGCATCGCGGCGGTCACCCGTGCGCGGGGCGCGGTCGTCGCGGCGGTCGCGGTCGCCGAAGGAGGGACGGTCGCCGCGGTCGCGGTACGACGGACGGTCGTCACGGTCACGANACGCTCCGCCCGGTCACCGTACGACGGACGCTCGGAACGCTCGCCGTACGGACGACGCTCGGCGCGATCGCCGAAGGAGGGCCGGTCGCCGCGGTCGCCGTACGCGGGACGCTCGTCACGGTCACGCGCCGGACGACGCTCGGCACGGTCACCGTACGACGGACGCTGGTCGCGGTCGCCGTATGCGGGACGCTCGGAACGCTGACCGTACGCGGGACGCTCGCCGCGGTCGCGATACGACGGGCGGTCGTCACGGTCACGCNACGCTCCGCCCGGTCACCGTACGACGGACGCTCGGAACGCTCGCCGTACGGACGACGCTCGGCACGGTCGCCGAAGGAGGGACGGTCGCCGCGGTCGCCGTACGCGGGGCGGTCGCCGCGATCGCGGTACGACGGACGCTCTCCGCCGCGGGCGGGACGATCGGTGCGGTCGCCGTACGACGGACGCTGGTCGCGGTCGCCGTAAGGGCGACGCTCGCCGCGGTCCTCGAAGGAACGACGGTCGTCGCGGTACGAGCCGCGACCGCCGTCGGCGGCGTGCTGACGGATGCCGCGAGCCTCGTCGCGGCCGGCCTTCTCCTGGGCGCTCCAGCGACGCTTGGGCGCCTCGGCGGCCTGCTCGTCGGCGCGATATCCGCGGTGGTTGGGGCTCTTGGAGCCGGGACGGGCCGTGGCGCTCGAGCTCTCGCCCGGGCGGCGCTTGCGGTCCTGGAACCCGGTCTTCGACCCGTAGCGCGGGTCGAAGTTCTTCGCCGGACGACCGCCGGCGGGCTTCTTGTTCTTGGGCATGGTGAGTTCTTCTTCCTCGTGTCTGAACGCACGAGAACAGCGCTCGGTTCATGCCGAGCATCCCGGGCGCACGTGGGCCGGGGGCCGTTCAAGTGATGGTGGTCATGAGCGCCGAATAGCGCACACCATCGGCCCCGAGGACTCACACAAGAAAGAAAACCGCGTCACGCGGTGTCCGAAGCCCACCCTCTATCGTAGCGCACGTCGCATTACGCTGAAGACATGAGTGCTGCGCCGGCCACGGGCATCCCGTTTCACATCGGTCGGGGCGCGGTCTCGGCCTCCANCCCCGATGAGCTGCCCACACCCGCTGCGTGCGGGGTCGTGCTGGTGCCGTGGCCGAACCGTGTGCGTGCCGGAGCCTGGAGCCAGCGCGACCGCAGCTACCAGCTCGCGCTCACCGAGCCTCAGCTGGGCAACGCCTCGCACGGGCTGCTGCGCTTCGCCACGTATGCAGCCGACGAGGTCGCCCCGGACAGCGTCACCCTGCGGGCACCGGTCGTGCCCCAGACCGGCTATCCGTTCCACCTCGACACGCGCGTCACGTATCGCATCGCGGAGCGCGGCATCGAGGTACGTCATGAGATCACCAATGTCGGCGGAGAGGACGCGCCCGTCGCCGTCGGAACGCATCCGTACCTGCAGATCTCGGATGTCGCGACCGCCGACCTGACCGTCGAGATCGACGCCGCGACCCGCTATCTGCTCGACGACCGCAAGCTGCCCGTCGGTACCGCCCCGGTCGATGCCGCCCACGACCTGCGCACGCCGCGTCGGGTCGGCGACCTCGACATCGACACCGCGTACGCCGACCCGGTGCGCGACGACGAGGGGCGCATCCACGGGCTGCTGCGCGCCCCGGACGGACGCACCGTCGACCTCTGGGCGGGCGATGGCTTCACCCACCTGCAGGCCTTCACCACCGACCGTTTCCCCGGCACCCCCGTCGCGATCGCGATCGAGCCGATGACGGCACCCGCCGACGCCCTCAACTCGGGCGATGGGCTGCGCTGGCTGGCGCCCGGTGAGAGCTGGCGACTGGTCTGGGGCATCGATCTCGTCGTGTGACCACGGATGACGACACCCCGCGCGTCGGGGGAATGGCGATGGATGCCGCGCGGTTGCGGCCTCCTCGGAAAGGAACTCCCATGAAGTCAGTGCAGATCGTGAGCTGGGGCGCCACCGACGACCTCGAAGTGCGGGACATCCCCACGCCCGAGGCGGACGGCGGACAGGTGCGGGTGAAGGTGCAGGCGACGGGACTCAACCCCGTCGATTGGAAGATCATCGAGGTGATGCAGGACAAGCCGGGCGGCTATGGCGCCCACATCGTGCTGCCGTCGGGCAACGGCAACGACTACGCCGGTGTCGTCGACCAGGTCGGCGAGGGTGTCACGGGGGTCTCCGTCGGTGATGCGGTCTTCGGCGGCAGCCGCTACTTCGCGCAGGCCGAGTACGTCGTCGTCGACGCCGGCAGCGTCATCCCGATCCCCGACGGGCTCACCGTCGCGCAGGCCGGCGGACTCGACATCGTCGGCCGCACGGCTGTGGCGAGCGTCCGTCAGGTCGCACCGCAGGCGGGCGAGACCGTGCTCGTCTCGGCGGCCGCGGGCGGCGTCGGCGTCATCGCCGCGCAGCTGGTCCGCCTCGCGGGAGCCCGCGTGATCGGCACGGCGAGCCCTGCCAACCACGGCTACCTCACCGAACTCGGCATCGAGCCGGTCGCCTACGGCGACGGACTCGTCGAGCGTCTGCGCGAGCTCGCGCCCGAGGGCATCGACGCGGTGCTCGACAACCAGGGTCGCGCGACCCTCGAGGCCGCGGTCGAGCTCGGCGTGCCGACCGGACGCATCAACACGATCGCGGAGCACTCCTTCGCGGCGCAGCACGGCATCTCCTCCGTCGGCGGCGCGAAAGCCGACAACAAGGACCTGGCCGAGCTCGCCGGCCGCGTCGCCACGGGCGAGATCCTCTTCCCGATCGATTCGGTGTACCCGCTCGATCAGGTGACAGCGGCCTACGCGCACCTGAAGGCGGGCCACCTGCGCGGCAAGGTCGTGCTCGAACCGTGAGCACGGAGTCGGGTCGGCGCGCAGAGCCGCGTCGTCCCGACTGCTGCGGCCGGCCCGCTGCTGCGCTCGGCGCGTCGCGCTCAGTCCGCGGGCGGGCCGAGCAGCGGCCGCAGCTCGAGGCGGCGGTTGCACGCGCGTGAACCCTCGATCATCAGGGTGCGCGCGGCATCCTCATCGTCCGCCTCGATGATCCAGAACCCCGACGTCCACTCGGGCGCCTCGACGAGAGGTCCGTCGACGAGCACCGGATCGGCGCCGCGACCGTCGATGAGAACGGATGCCGCAGGATGCGCGAGGCCCGCCCCGAACACCCAGTGGCCGCCGTCGACGAGCGTCTGGTTGAAGACGTCGATCGCGGCCATCTCCTCAGGCGTCGCCGACGAGCTGCGACTGTCGACCACGTTCACCAGGAACTGCATGGGGTGATCATCCTCCCGGAGCCGGCGCCGCGCCACTCGTCCGGTCAGTGCGCGGGGCTCGCCTCCGCCACGGCCGAGGTCTTCGCCGCCCGACGCGCCTGACGACGCTCCTTGGCACCCTCGACGAGGTTGTAGAGCGTCGGCAGCACGAGCAGGGTGAGAAGCGTCGACGACACGAGCCCGCCGATCACGATGATCGCGAGCGGCTGCGAGATGAACCCGCCGTGCCCGGTGATGCCGAGCGCCATCGGGGTCAGCGCGAAGATCGTCGCGAGCGCCGTCATGAGGATCGGGCGCAGACGCCGCGAGCCGCCGGCGATGACGGCGTCGTGGGCCGAGAGACCCTTCTCGCGGTACTGGTTGACGAGGTCGACGAGCACGATCGCGTTCGTCACGACGATGCCGATGAGCATCAACACGCCGATGAGAGACGCGACACCGAGCGGCACGCCCGTGACGACCTGCAGGATGATGGCACCGGTCGCGGCGAACGGCACCGACACCAGCAGCAGCAGCGGCTGACGCAGCGACTTGAAGGTCGCGACCATGACGATGTAGACGATGAGGATCGCCGCGAGCAGCGCGAGCCCGAGCTGCGAGAACGCCGACGACTGATCGGAGGCGACACCGCCGATCGTGGCGGTCGCGCCACTGGGCAGCACGGTGTCCTTGAGCGCGGTGTTGACGCTCGCGGTCGCTGTCGCCAGGTTGTCGGTCGACGGCGTGATGGTGATCGCCGCGGTGCGCTGGCCACGGTCGGTCGTGATCGAGACCGGGCCCTGACTCTGTGCGACAGTGGCGAGCGAGTCGAGGCGCACCTCGCCGGCCGCCGTCGGGATCTGCAGCGCCTTGAGCGCATCGACAGTCGTGGGCACGTCGCTCGCCTGCAGGTAGACACTCACGCCGGTTCCGTTCAGCTCGACGGTGCCGACCTGCTGCGGACGCATGGTGTTCGAGACGATGCTCCCGACCGCGACCTCGGAGAGCCCGGCCGCGGCGGCCTTCGCACGGTCGACCGTGACGGCGATGAAGGGCAGCGAGGCGGACAGGTTGCTGGAGATCTGACCGATGCCCGCCTTCCCCTGCACAGCCTTCACGAGCGCGTCGCTCGACTGCTGCAGCGAGGACTCATCCGGTGCGGTGATGTCGATCTCGATGTTGCTCGACGTGAACCCGCCGCCCGACGCCTGCACCTGCACGGTGCCGACGTTCGGAAGCGCCGACAGCGTCGACTCCACGCGGGTGCGCAGATCGACCTGATCGACCGAGGCGTCGGTGGTGATCGAGTAGGTCACGCCTGACCCGCCGCCCGAGAAGGCGTCGCGCAACGACGACCCGCTCGAGCCGATCGAGGTCTGCACCGTCTGGACGCCGCTGACGCCCTTCAGCGCCTGCTCGACCTGTTTCGCTGCGGCGTCCTCGGAGTCGAGGCTGGCCGCGTTGCCGAGCGACTGCGTCACCGTGAGCGTGTTCTGACCGGAGTCGCCCAAGAAGTTGATCTTCATGAGCGGCGCCAGCCCGCCGGTGCCGACCAGCACGAGCACGGCGATGAGCA
>NZ_LMPK01000002.1:182204-182302 GCF_001423825.1 Microbacterium sp. Leaf351 | reverse complement strand
CTTGCCCGGCCGCAGGAACCAGTACGCCAGCACCGGCACGATGGTCAGCGCCACGAAGAGCGAGGCGACCATCGCCAGGGTGACCGTGAGCGCGAAGG